>NBNH01000207.1 GCA_004379115.1 Actinomycetales bacterium mxb001 | reverse complement strand
CAGCAACTGCTGCGCCTGGGCGATCTGCTCGGCAGGGCTCGTACCCGCGACCTGCTGGATGTAGGCGGCCTGCTCCTTCTGTGCCGCCACGACCGCTTCCTGCTGGCGCGTGGCCATACCGCGTCCGTAGACGATGACGTAGACCAGCAGCGAGATCAGCGGGATGAAGATCAGGAAGATGATCCAGATGGCCTTGACGATGCCGCTCATCTGGTGATTGCGGAACAGGTCCACCACCACGCTGAACAGGATCATCAGGTACATGACGAAGAAGAAGATGAGTAGCAAGCTCCAGAGGAACTCTCCGAACTCCATGTTGCTCCATTTCGTTGGGCGTGCGCGTCGAATAGCGCCCCTACCCTAGGTGACCCCGTCTCGCGCCTCGGAGAGGCATCCTCACCCCTGCCGTGGCCGCGGTCCCGCATCTCTTACGGTGTCCCTCGTGGCGAGCGATACGGCGAGGAGCGGGGGTCTCGTTCCCTACGCGGTCGTCGCATCGTTGGCGCGCGGTGCCGGCGCCGGTCTTCCGTCCGCTGTCATCCTCAGTGTCCTCGCGGCTGGCGGCTCAGCATCGGACGGCTCGTTTCTTGTCGGCACCTTCGCCGCTATCTCCGGACTCTCCGGCCCCTTCGTCGGTGCCGTTATCGACAGGCTCGAGCACCCCAAGCGCGGGTATCTGGTGGCGGCAGCGGTGCTCGCCACGTATGCAGCAGTTCTCGCGATGGCCTTGGGCAATGTGCCTGCCGCAGCCCTGGTTTTCGCGGCGGGCATTGCTGGCCTCGCTCATCCACTCTTCTTCGGTGCATGGAGCGCACAATTGCGCCGCATCGCGCCGTCTGTCCCTCCGGCTCGCGCGTACTCCGTCGACGTCGCGACGTACAACATCGCGGATATCGCCGGTCCCGCCATTGTGGGCTTCGCCTACATCTTCGACTCACTGACACCCGGGGCTGTCGCGCTTGAGGTGGTCTGCGCCCTGTACGTAGCTGCGCTTCTCGCGCTGCTCTTCGTGCGAATCCCGCTGCGTAGCGAGACCCACGAGGAGCCGGCCGCGTCATTCGCTGCCACCTTGCGCTATCTCACGGTGCTGTGGCATGCGGTCCCCCTGCGCAGGAGCACCGTCATCAGCACTCTGGCCTACGTCGGCATCGCCGGGCTGGTCGTGTCCGCACCATTGCTGGGCGCCGACCTCATGGGCGACTCCGGCGTCGGCGCGTTGCTCCTCGCGGTTGTCGCTGTGGGGGCGCTCCTCGGTTCGCTCCTGATGGTGCGACGTCCGCCTACCGTGGGTCCGGGAACGCTCGTCGTCATCTCCACGTTGGCCCTGGCGGTCGGACTGGCCCTCCTCGCCGTCTCCCCCGGAGGATGGTGGGCTTTCGCCATGGCGCTGATCGTGGGCTTCACCCAGGCCCCGCAGCTATCAGCCGTCATGCAGGTGCGCGATCGGGAGGCGCCCAAGCATGCGCGCGCCCTCGTCTTCATGGGGGCTACCTCGTTGAAGACAGCGGCGTTCGCCCTGGGTTCGTTCCTGGCCGCGGCT
>NBNH01000028.1 GCA_004379115.1 Actinomycetales bacterium mxb001 | reverse complement strand
TTCCCATTACCAATAGGAATGCCAGGAATACTGCAAAGTAGCTCATCTTTTAACTCCATTTTGCTTTTAACAGCTGAATGGATATAGTAATTGTGATCAGAGGAGATCGTATCTCCAATGACACTGAATGAAAGGTTGATTTTCCCCATATTGTTTTACTCTACATGTCATTATTGTATTGGTGAAAAAACAGAATGACAAAATAGAAAAGGGGAGAAAACCACATAAAAAAGTGCGGAAACCCGTATAAAAAGATTTTACTCTAGACACTAGACAGTGTAAGGGTTTAGAATGGAGGGGCTGGCAACACCATAGAATCTCAATGATTTTCTCACACTAGTGGCAAGGAGGCATACTCCTCAAATCTATCCCAAGCTGGCAACACCATGGAATCTTAATGATTTTCTCACAGTTTGAATGCCCTGCTTGTGGGGGGAATAATCTGTCGGTAGATAAGTTGACAACACCATGGAATCTTAATGATTTTCTCACCATCGTTATCGAGCGCAATAATTACATGTCTACCTGGCTTGTTGACAACACCATGGAATCTTAATGATTTTCTCACATAGTAGTGAGTCACCCCACCATTAGCCGGTAGCTTAGTTGACAACACCATGGAATCTTAATGATTTTCTCACCCTCTAAGCAAGGCGGCGTGGGAGTTTAAGAGGAGGTTGACAACACCATGGAATCTTAATGATTTTCTCACTAGATGATCTCAACCAACTAAAAAGAAACCGGGACAAGGTTGACAACACCATAGAATCTTAATGATTTTCTCACCCTGATGTACATCTGCACCACCACGTAGCGCTAGTGGTTGACAACACCATAGAATCTCAATGATTTTCTCACGGAAAATACTTTGTTTTTTTGTTTGGAAAAGTTAGCAACACCACCGAATCCAAACGATTTTCCCACGCGACTAACTTGTCAACCCCACCATGGAATCTACATGATTTATCCACACCACATTCCCACCACCGAATCTAAAAGATTTCCCCACGATAATTCCTCAGTAAAGCGTATGACTATTTTTTTGGATTCGTTTAAAACTATCGAGCTTATTGAAACTGGTAGTACAGATGTTGTTAATTATCAGGACGGCACAGA
>NBNH01000027.1 GCA_004379115.1 Actinomycetales bacterium mxb001 | reverse complement strand
GGTGTCTTGTCCCATAAGGGTTTGAGGTATGTTTTAAGAGTGTATAAGAGGCTGGAATGGGATTTTTTCTTTGAACTTCGGAAAGTGGCTCTAGACACTAGACAGGGTAAGGGTTTAGAATAGAGGGGTTGGCAACACCATGGAATCTTAATGATTTTCTCACTTTTATTCTTAGACGGTACAGCATAAATTATCTCCTGGTTGGCAACACCATGGAATCTTAATGATTTTCTCACAGAGGTAATGAGTTAGAATCTATTTTAGAGTTAGAAAAGTTGGCAACACCATGGAATCTTAATGATTTTCTCACGAATCACTCAAAGCAGCCATAACCGGACAAGAACTGTTGGCAACACCATGGAATCTTAATGATTTTCTCACACGAAACAAGTAAAATTCGGGATTGTTACAGCTGATCTTGTTGGCAACACCATGGAATCTTAATGATTTTCTCACTTGACAAAATCCACAACATCATCTTTATCCTCTATATTGTTGGCAACACCATGGAATCTATATGATTTTCTCACGAAATTTCATTTTATTTTCAGGGGGTAAAATACCAAGCTGGCAACACCATGGAATCTATATGATTTTCTCACATAGCGTCGCAAAGATCTGCTGTAATGATTCCAAAGCTGGCAACACCATGGAATCTCAATGATTTTCTCACTCGGCCGAGGGATTAAAAGCCACTAATCCGGGGGAAGCTGGCAACACCATAGAATCTCAATGATTTTCTCACCCTTTAGAACCTTATAGAGTTTCATTAATCAAAAACAGCTGGCAACACCATAGAATCTCAATGATTTTCTCACAAGAATTTGGCACATTTTCACCCTATTAGGGGGGGTTGTTGTGCTGGCAACACCATAGAATCTCAATGATTTTCTCACTTTATCAATTCTAAGACTATTAGGATAATCTGGAATAGCTGGCAACACCATAGAATCTCAATGATTTTCTCACAAAATGAGGAAAACTGGCTAGAATCCAAACTTAAACCGCTGGCAACACCATAGAATCTCAATGATTTTCTCACGTTCCATCTTCATTTTTGAATAAAAATGCGCGTCCAGCTGGCAACACCATGGAATCTATATGATTTTCTCACTTTGGACACTAGACTCCAGACAAAACACTGAACAAGCTGGCAACACCATGGAATCTATATGATTTTCTCACATATCGATCTCGGATTTGAAAAGATAATGTTGCTAGGCTGGCAACACCATGGAATCTATATGATTTTCTCACGGTTCACTCGACGCGATCGCTACCCGGTTCGGATTTGCTGGCAACCCCACCACTGAATCTACATAATTTCCCCACGATAATTCCTCAGTAAAGCGTATGACTATTTTTTTGGATTCGTTTAAAACTATCGAGCTTATTGAAACTGGTAGTACAGATGTTGTTAATTATCAGGACGGCACAGA
>NBNH01000206.1 GCA_004379115.1 Actinomycetales bacterium mxb001 | reverse complement strand
CGCCCTGACCAACGCTGCGTCCATCGCCGGCATGCTCCTCACCACCGAGGTGCTCGTCGTCGAGAAGAAGGACGAGGAGCCGGAGGCCGGTCACAGCCACGGTCACGGCCATCACGGGCATAGCCACTGAGGTCTAGCCTCTGAGCCATGCGCGAGGGGCCCGTGTCCACCGAGGTGGACACGGGCCCCTCGGCTTTTCGCACCTGGCTTCCGCTCATCACGCTGTGGATCGTGTGGGGTACGACGTACCTCGGGACGTCCGCCATGGTCCAGACCATCCCGCCGTTGCTCGGGGCGGGCTCGCGCTACTTCGTCGGCGGGGTCGTCCTCGCGCTCATGATCGTCCTCGGTAAGGGACCTCGAGCGCTCCGGGTCACCCGCAGTCAGCTCCTCGCCACCGCGATTGCGGGACTGGGCATCATCGGCATCTGGGGCGCCATCGTGCCGCTCGCCCTCGAGCACATTCCCGGCGGCATCGCCGCTCTCATCGCCGCGAGCGTGCCGCTGTGGATCGTGCTCCTGCGTGTCTTCGCGGGTGACCGTATCGGCTGGCGCACGACCCTCGGGGTTGTCGTCGGCATTGCGGGAGTGGGAGCCATGCTCCTGCCGGGTGGCATCGCCCCCGTGCCGGGCGCGACAGCCGAGTCGGTCGTGTTCTGGTCGGCGGCGATGGTCGTGGCCAGCATCACGTGGTCGTTCTTCTCGTTTCGGGCACGATCACTCGACCTTCCCGCCGATGTGCTGATCGGGACCGTCTACCAATTGCTGTGGTGTGGCGCCGGCATCTTCCTGGTGGGACTGGTCATCGGGGAGAGGGCCGACGCGGCCGAGTACTCGCGGGCGAGCGTCGCGGGCTGGATCTGGCTTGCTGTGGCCTCGGTGATCGGCTACGTCGCGTACACCTACCTCATTCAGCATGTCCCGCTGTCGCTGGTGTCGACATTCGCATTCGTCAATCCGGTCGTCGCCGTGCTCCTGGGGTGGGCGTTCCTGGGCGAGCCGTTCTCGCGCAGCGTCATCATCGGCCTGCTCGTGGTCGTGAGCGGCACGGCGCTTGTCGTACTCGGAGAGGGCCAGCGTCGTCGCGCAGTCGCCGTACCCGATACCTGACGCTGGCCACACAATCAGAAAGCCTCACCCGGATCGCGGGTGAGGCTTTCTGAGTCTGTGTGCGGCTAGACGGCGGTCGCGAAGCGCCGGCGCTGGTACACGGCCTCGCGCTCGTCCTCGCTCATGCCACCCCACACGCCGTAGGGCTCGCGCACCGCGAGCGCGTGAGCGGCGCACTGGGCGATCACGGGGCATGAGGCGCAGACGGCCTTGGCCGCGCGCTCTCGCGCCTCGCGCGCTGGACCGCGCTCACCCTCGGGGTGGAAGAACGTGTCGGGATCCTCGCCGCGGCACGCTCCGAGGAGCTGCCAATCCCAGATATCGGCATTGGGCCCGGGAAGCCGGGATACATCTGCCATGTCGTTGTCCTCCTGCCCGTAGGGGAACCTTCTGGAATGACCCTACAAACCGCGCCACAAGTTAGTCAAGACCCTCAGTTGAACAATTTTTGGCCGGATTTGGGGCCACGGGGGCTCCCGTGAGGGAGAGGCCCTCGTGGGGGGATCGTCCTCGAGATGCGGCCACGGGGATTCCCTCAAGAATGGAGCCATGAGCGGCCGGATGACCAACTCGGCCGAGGCCCTCGGCCCCGGCTCGTCCCGGCCTGAGATGGGCCTGACCGTGGCAGCCGTCGCCCGCCGCCTCGGGGTGGCCCCGGCCACCCTGCGCACCTGGGACCGCCGATACGGCCTGGGCCCGAGCCAGCACTCGGCCGGATCGCATCGGCGCTACTCGGCCGACGACATCGCACGCCTCGAGCGCATGCGCCGCTACGTGCTCTCAGGCGTGGCGCCGGCCGAGGCTGCGCGCGCCGCGCTCAGCGATGGCGATGCCGAGCCCGACACGTCGGCGCGACATGGCGGCGGCCAGGTCGTCGCGATTCCTGACGGCACCCCCCAGGCCCGTGGTCTCGCCCGCGCTGCTCTCGCACTCGATGCCGACTCCTGCCGGGTGATCCTCGCCGAGACACTCGATCGTCGTGGTGTCGTGTGGACATGGGATCACCTCATCGCGCCTGTCCTCGTGGGCGTGGGCCAGCGCTGGGAGCAGACCGGACGCGGCATCGACGTCGAGCACGTGCTCTCCGAAGCGATCCAGTCCGAACTCAGTGCGCGCGTGACCAATGACAATTCCCGTTCGGCGGCCGCGGTGGTGCTGGCAAGCGCGCCGGGCGAAAACCATGTCCTGCCGCTCTGGGCTCTTGCTGCGGCGCTGTCCGAGCGCGGCGTCGAGGTGCGCATGCTGGGTGCTCGCACCCCATGGGATGCCCTCGGCCAGGCGATCCGACGCATCGGACCGGGCGGTGTACTCGTGTGGTCGCAGACCCCCGGCACGGGCGACCCCGCCGACGCCATCACTCTTCCTGACGTGCGTCCCGAGCCCCTTCTCCTCCTCGGCGGTCCCGGCTGGCATCCGGGCGCCCCGCCGCGCGGCGAGCATGTCGATGACCTGTCCGAGGCCGTGGCTCGACTGTCCCGGGCTGCCGGCGTCTCGTGACGCAGTCCGCCGCGCTCTGGAGCGATGCGGCGGAGGCGGGTGCCCGCGGCGACTATCTCGCGGCCTGGGCGGTGCTCGATCGGCTGGCTGATGCTGACGCCCGTTGGCAATCACTCGCCGCTTCCATGCGCGGCAGCCATCTGCGACAGATTGGCGACGTACGCGCGGCCCGCGAGTGGGATGCGCAGGCTCTGGAGTCAGCGAACGATGCTGAGTCGCGGGCGGAAGCGCTGATCGGGCTGGCCGCCGATGATGTGGCGGACGCCCACGCGGCTGCCGCCCGCTCGCACCTTGCGTTGGCGGCCGACGATGCTGCCGACGACTGGCGCACGCGCACGCGCCTGGCGTGGGTGACCGCCGAACTCTCTCTCCTTGCTGGCGCTCCGCTCCAGGCCGTCGATGCGGGGGAGCGGGCGCTGAGCGCCTGCAGGGATCACTCCCCGCGGCACGTGGCCAAGTCGCTGCTCATCGTCGAGGCAGCTCGCGGCACCACGGCATCCCCCGACCTCGTCGGGGAGGGGCTCCTGCGCGCCGTCGCGTTGATCCGCGCGGGGGGATGGGTGTCCCTGCAGTGGCCCGCGGCCCTCATCGCCGATGACCTCGTTCGGGCGCAGCGAGCGACCCCTCAACTTGTGAGCGAGGCCGCTGACATTCGGGCCGAGGGAGCCGCGGCTGTGCGCGCGATCGGGGATGGCCTGCCAGCGGGCCTGCGTGAGGGTTGGCTCGACGGCCCGGCGGCGCGACGGCTCCTCGCGAGCGACGGGTAGCCTGAGTCCATGTCGGAGTCGTCCGCCCTTCCTGAGCCCTTCGCCTATCTCGGGCTCACGTTCGACGACGTCCTGCTGCTGCCGGCCGAGTCCGATGTCGTGCCCAGCGAGGTCGACACCACCAGCCGTGTGACCCGCAACCTGTCGGTGCGCGTGCCCCTTCTGTCGAGCGCCATGGACACCGTCACCGAAGGCCGTCTGGCCATCGCCATGGCACGTCAGGGCGGCATCGGCATCCTGCACCGCAACCTGTCGATCGATGATCAGGCCGCGCAGGTCGACATGGTCAAGCGCTCCGAGGCCGGCATGGTGAGCAACCCCATCACCTGCGGCCCCGATGCGACCCTGGCCGAGGTCGATGCGCTGTGCGGTCGCTACCGCGTCAGCGGCGTGCCGGTCGTGGATGACGCCGGGCGGCTTGTCGGCATCATCACCAACCGTGACATGCGGTTCGAAGACGACATGTCGCGCCGCGTGCGCGAGGTCATGACCCCGATGCCGCTGCTGACAGCACCCGTCGGCGTGGATTCCGAGGACGCCCTGCGCCTGCTCGCGAGCCACAAGGTCGAGAAGTTGCCGCTCGTGCATCCCGACGGCCGACTCGGTGGCCTCTTCACCGTCAAGGACTTCGTCAAGTCCGACAAGTACCCCCTCGCCACCAAGGATTCCGCGGGTCGCCTCATGGTCGGCGCTGCCGTGGGTGTCGGACCCGACGCTGAGAAGCGCGCCCACGCACTCATCGACGCGGGAGTCGATCTCCTGGTCGTCGATACGGCACACGGACACTCGCGTGCCGTGATCGAAATGGTGGCGCTGCTCAAGCGCACCACCAAGGTTGACGTGGTCGGCGGCAACGTCGCCACCCGCGAAGGTGCCCAGGCCCTGGTCGATGCCGGTGCCGATGGCATCAAGGTGGGTGTGGGCCCGGGCTCCATCTGCACGACGCGCGTGGTTGCCGGCGTCGGCGTACCCCAGATCTCCGCGATCTACGAGGCCAGCCTGGCCGCGCGCCCGGCCGGCGTGCCGATCATCGGCGACGGTGGCGTGCAGTTCTCCGGTGACATCGCCAAGGCACTCGTGGCCGGTGCCGACACGGTCATGATCGGCAGCCTCCTTGCGGGGTGCGAGGAAGCGCCCGGCGATGTCGTCTTCGTCAACGGCAAGCAGTTCAAGTCCTACCGCGGCATGGGCTCACTGGGTGCGATGCAATCGCGCGGCCAGGGCCGCTCCTACTCCAAGGATCGCTACTTCCAGGACGACGTGCTCAGCGACGACAAGCTCGTGCCCGAGGGCATCGAAGGCATGGTGCCCTACCGCGGGCCTCTCTCGATCGTCGCGCATCAGTTGATCGGTGGACTGCGCGCATCCATGGGCTACTCGGGTGCGTCCACCATTCCCGAACTCCACGCCAAGGGACGGTTCGTACGCATCACGGCGGCCGGTCTGAAGGAAAGCCACCCCCACGACGTCGTCATGACCGTCGAGGCACCCAACTACC
Organism: Actinomycetales bacterium mxb001; assembly: GCA_004379115.1. Classification (GTDB taxonomy): domain Bacteria; phylum Actinomycetota; class Actinomycetes; order S36-B12; family S36-B12; genus Mxb001. Next base: position 5,238 of record NBNH01000206.1, on the reverse strand, counting down.
ACTCCCGCTAGGACTGCCGTGACGGACATCGAGATCGGTCGTGGCAAGCGCGGCCGCGTTGCCTACTCCTTTGACGATGTTGCCGTTGCGCCAAGTCGGCGGACGCGCGATGCCGACGAGGTGTCGACGGCGTGGCAGATCGACGCCTATCGATTCCAGGCGCCCATCATCGCCGCACCCATGGACTCCGTGGTGTCTCCCGAGAGTGCGGTCACGCTCAGCAATCTCGGCGTGCTCGCGGTGCTCAACCTCGAGGGCCTGTGGACCCGTTACGCCGACCCGCGGCCCCAGCTCGAGCGCATTCGCGAACTCCCGTCACATGAGGCGATCGCCTACCTTCAGCAGGCCTATGGCGATCAGCCGATCGATTCCGCCCTCATTGCCGAGCGCGTGAAGCAGATCCGCGATGGTGGGGCCACGGTGGCGGTGGCGGTGTCACCGCAGTCCGCGGCAACCCTTGCCCCGCACGCCGTGGCCGCCGGAATCGATCTCCTGGTGATCCGTGGCACGACCGTGTCAGCCGAGCACGTGTCAGGCAACGGTGCGCCACTCAATCTCAAGACCTTCATCTACGAACTCGAGGTGCCGGTCATCGTCGGTGGATGCGCCACCTACCAGGCTGCGCTCCACCTCATGCGCACTGGCGCGGCTGGCGTGCTCGTCGGCTTTGGCGGCGGTGCCGCCCTGACGACGTCCGATGTGCTGGGCATTCGTGTTCCCATGGCGAGCGCCGTGGCCGATGTTGCCGCTGCTCGACGCGACTACCTCGACGAGTCCGGCGGACGCTACGTGCATGTGATCGCCGACGGGGCCGTGGGCTCCAGCGGCGCCCTCGTCAAGGCCATTGCCTGCGGTGCCGACGCCGTGATGATCGGGTCGATCCTGGCCCGCGCGTCCGATGCACCCGGTGGCGGTGCGCACTGGGGCCCCGAGGCCTGGCATCGATCACTGCCACGCGGTGAGCGCAAGCACCTGGGTGTGGTTGGCACGTTCGAGCAGATCCTCCACGGCCCTTCATCGACCGCCGATGGTTCGTCCAACATCGTCGGCGCCTTGCGCAAGGCGATGGCGACGACCGGCTACAGCGACATCAAGGAGTTCCAGCGGATCGACGTGATCCTCGACCCGCATTAGGCGCACACCGAAGGTAGCGTGAACTCGTGAGCACCGACGTCCTCGGTCCCGCCGAGCGCAGCGCGGCAAAGCAGGCGCTGCGCTCAGCGAGGGTCGACGTTCTCGTCGTGGGTGGGGGTGTCGTCGGTTGCGGCGCCGCGCTCGATGCGGTCGCGCGAGGGCTCACCGTCGGTCTCGTCGAGCAGAGCGACCTGGCCGCCGGCACATCATCACGCTCCTCGCGCCTGGCCCACGGTGGCCTGCGCTACCTCGAGCAGCGCGAGTTCCATCTCGTGCACGAAGCACTCACCGAGCGCGGCCTGCTGCTTGATCGCCTGGCACCGCACCTCGTGCGACCCATTCCGTTCCTCTTCCCCGTGGGCAAGCGATGGGAGCGTCCCTACGTCGCCTCCGGCGTCCGGCTCTACGACATGCTCAGTCGCGTCGGCTCCTACGGCGGCACGATGCCGCGACCCAAGAGCCTCAATAGGGAGGAGGCCAAGGCCCTCGCCCCTGACCTGGACTCCGGCGAGATGGCCGGCGCCATGAGCTTCTACGACGCCCAGATCGACGATGCCCGACACACCGTGGCCGTGGCGCGCACGGCAGCCGGGCTTGGCGCTCACATCCTCACGCGCACTCGTGTGCTCGACCTCCTACGCGACGGGGATGCTGTCGTCGGGGTCCGGGTGCGTGATGACGAGGACGGCGAGGAATACGACATCCGAGCGCGCGTCGTGGTCGTCGCCGTCGGCATCTGGACCGACGCCATGCTGCGCATGGCCGACCCTGATGCGCCCGAACGCGTGCGCCAGAGCAAGGGCGTGCATCTCGTGGTACGCGGCGACGCCTTCCGATCGACGTCCGCGGTCATCGCCCGCACGCCGTCGAGCGTTCTCTTCATGCTGCCGTGGGCGGGCAACTGGCTCGTGGGCACCACCGATACGCCACATGATGGTGAGGACCTCGCGGATCCGCAGGCCACCGAGGAGGAGATCGCCTATCTTCTGGGCCAGGCCAATCGCTGGGTTGCGCGGCCTATTCGGCGTGAAGACGTTATCGGCACCTACGCGGGCTTCCGCCCTCTCATTGCCGAGGGTGACGAGGCCGATCCCACCGCCGAGCTGTCGCGCGAGCACGTTGTCTTCCGCCCGCATCCGGGCCTTGTCGCCATCGCCGGCGGCAAATACACGACATATCGCGTGATGGCCGCGGATGCCATCAATGCTGCGGTTGAGGTCCTCGATGCCGAAGGCATCCCCGCTTCCACCACCGACCAGATTCCTCTGGTCGGCGCGCTGGGATTCACCGATGTGTGGGCCGACCGGGCCGCCCTTGCCGAGCGCTGGGGACTGTCGCTCGACCAGACCGAGCGGCTGCTGCGTCGTCACGGCTCACGCGTGAGTGAGATCTTCGATCTCATCGAGGCCGATCCCTCGTTGGCCCAACCGCTCGTCCCCGGCTACCCCTATCTGCGCGCCGAGGCCGTCGTCGCCGTCACGCACCAAGGAGCGCGCAGCCTGTCGGATGTGCTCGTGCGGCGCCTGCGCATCACGCCGGAGTCGCCCGACGGCGGTCGCGCAGCCGCCGAAGCGGCGCTACCTCTCATCTCCGCACCCCTGGGGTGGGATGCCGATCGCGCCGAGGCCGAACTCGAGGCCTATCTCGCCCATGGCGCCCAGCACGCGCCGGCGTCGTAGCATCACGTCATGACCGCCACGGTCGCCGCGCCCTTCCCCGGGCCGTCGCTCACCAGCCGCTTCTGCGCGGTGCTGGGTGATGAGACCCGCCCGGTGCGCGCACCCTTCACGGGCGAGGTGCTCTACGACCTCCCGCTGTCGACGCCCGATGACGTCGTGCTCGCTGTCGCTCGGGCGCGCGAGGTGCAGTCCGGGTGGGCGCAGACACCGCTGCGTGAACGTGTCGCTGTCATCCGCCGCTTCCACGATCTCGTGCTCGCCAAGCGCGATGAGGCGATGGACATCCTCCAGTGGGAGACCGGCAAGGCCCGTGGCGATGCACTCGAGGAGGTCCTCGACGTCTGCGTGGTCGCGCAGTACTACGGGCGCCTCGCGGGTCGGGTGCTGCGCACCCGTCGTCGGCGCGGTGCGCTGCCGCTTCTGGTGGGAGTCGAGGAGGTACGCCGTCCGGTCGGCGTCGTCGGCGTCATCACACCGTGGAACTACCCGCTCACGCTCGCGGCGGGCGACACGATTCCCGCGCTCATCGCCGGCAATGGCGTCATCGTCAAGCCCGATCCGCAGACCAGCCTCATCGCCGCGTGGGTGGCCGACCAGTTCCTACTAGCCGGGCTGCCCGATGGGCTCTTCTCGGTGGTCACCGGCGACGGACCGACGATGGGATCGGCCGTCATCGACGCGGTCGACTACGTCATGTTCACCGGGTCGAGTGCGACCGGTCGTATCGTCGCCGAACGCTGCGCGCGCCGCCTCATCGGCTGCTCGCTCGAGCTCGGCGGCAAGAACGCCATGATCATCCGAGCCGACGCCGATCTCGCCCGCGCCGCCGAGATCGCCGTGCGCGCCTGCTTCGCCAACACCGGCCAGCTGTGCATGGCCATGGAGCGCATCTACGTCCACGCCGACGTTCACGAGGAGTTCCTGGCTCACTTCATTCCGCGCGTGCTGTCGCTGCGCATCGCGACCGCCCCCGGCTGGGAGGGCGACCTCGGCTGCCTGGTCTCGCCCGAACACCTGGCCCGCGTGCAGGCGCACGTCGATGACGCACTCTCCGCGGGGGCGATCGCGATCGCCGGCGGTCGTGCACGTCCCGACATCGGTCCACTCGCCTTCGAGCCCACCGTGCTCGAGGGCGTCGACGAGTCGATGATCCTGTGCCGCGATGAGACGTTCGGTCCCGTGGTGTCGGTCTACCCGGTGCTCAGCGACGACGAGGCGATCGCGCGGGCCAATGACACGGCGTACGGGCTCAACGCATCGATCCTCAGCCGCGATGTGCGAGCCGCCCGAGCGATGGCGCGGCGCCTGCACAGCGGATCGGTCAATATCAATGAGGGATACGCCGCGACCTGGGGCTCGACCGCGTCTCCGGTGGGTGGCCTCGGCGACTCGGGCCTCGGTCGGCGCCACGGTGAGGGCGGCCTCCTAGCCTTCACCGAGTCCCAGACGATTGCCACCCAGCGGTTCCTGGGTTTCGGCCCCCAGCTGGGGCTGGACCGTGAACGATGGGGCGAGGTCCTCGCCGCGGCGGTGGGCGCCATGAAGCACATACGGTTCTAGAGTCGGGCGAGGGAGGTGCCATGGGCGGGTACGACTTCGATGTCCTCATCGTGGGCTCGGGATTCGGTGGTTCGGTCGCGGCCCTGCGCCTGACCGAGAAGGGCTACCGCGTCGGCGTGCTCGAGGCCGGCCGCCGCTTCACCGACGCCGATTTCCCCAAGACATCGTGGCGTCTCCAGCGATTCCTCTGGGCGCCCAAGCTCGGCTGCACCGGCATCCAGCGCATCCACGTGCTCAAGGACGTCGTCGTCCTCGCGGGTGCCGGTGTCGGGGGCGGCTCCCTCGTCTACGCCAACACCCTCTACGTGCCGCCCAAGAGGTTCTTCGAAGACAAGCAGTGGGCGCACATCACCGACTGGGCCGACGAGCTCGCGCCCTACTACGACCAGGCCTCGCGCATGCTCGGTGTCGTCACCAACCCCACCATGACGCCGAGCGACCTGGTGATGAAGGCGGTGGCCGACGACATGGGCGTGGGCCACACCTTCCGCATGACGCCGGTCGGCGTCTACTTCGGTGACGGTCCGGGTGTGACCAAGGACGATCCCTTCTTCGGTGGCGTGGGTCCCGCGCGCACCGGCTGCACCGAGTGCGGCGAGTGCATGACCGGCTGCCGCCACAACGCCAAGAACACCCTGCCCAAGAACTACCTCGCGCTCGCCGAGCAGGCCGGCGCGGTCGTGTTCCCGCTCACCACCGCCACCACGATCGAGCCCCGCGAGGGCGGCGGCTACACCGTGCAGACCGTGCGCACCGGCTCATGGAGCAAGCGCGGCCGCTCCTTCACCGCCGAGCACGTCATCATGGCCGCCGGCACCTACAACACCCAGAAGCTGCTGCACCGCATGAAGGACGACGGCAAGCT
>NBNH01000205.1 GCA_004379115.1 Actinomycetales bacterium mxb001 | reverse complement strand
CTCCAGCGCACGGTGCGCCGAGTGGCGATGCAAATAGATAGTGACACCGGCAATCGTGATATGCGTCACGATCAGGGTGTAAACAATATAACCCCACCAGGGTAGATCAATCAGTCCGTTGTACATAGATACACTCTCCTCGATTGGTAAAACAGGCTGGCGTGCCACAAGTCTAGCGCGCCTTGTATTCAGGCTGCAAGCTATGCCGTCTGAATAAAATCAATGAATTATAACACTTTGCTGCACCACATCATGGCCGCAACGAGAATTTCAAGCCCCAAATCTTTGACCTGGCGCAAAAAAACAACAGATATCAGAAGTCATCGAGCGAAAAACGGATGCGCAGAGGAATTTTAAGATTTCGCCCCTGCAGCGCCTCGGGTACCGGCGTCCGTTCCGCCGCCATACGAACCATCACTAGCGCGCCCTCATCCAGGGTGGGGGAGCCGCTGCTTTTGCCCGCAATCACCACTGGTGTGCCACCAGCCCGCGACAGCACGACATAGACCTCGGCCGTCCCCTCCTGACCCCGGGTCCGTGACACCTCCGGATAACGGCGCGCCTTACGAGCTTCAGCTCCCAGAGCTAACCGGTAGCGATTCAAGGCATCGGCCTCCACGCCGTCGCGCGCGGTATCCGGTGCGCCACCCACCGACCCAGCACGCGAGGCTGCATTGGCCGGCGCCGACGCATCGCCCTGCGCTACGCCAGCCGCTGCCTGACTGGCCGGGGTACGCTGACGGGGGGCGGCGTCTGGTCGCACCGGCAAAGGTTTCGTCGGCTGGCTGCGCGATGACTTGGCCGCATCACCGGACGACACGGGGACAAAACGCTTCGCCTCGGCACTGGCAGCATGAACAACCTCGCCGGGGCCTTTAAGCACGGCGCTCAGGGGTGCCTGCGGCATCGCGATCGGCGTATAAAACATCCAGGCCATCGGGAAAATCACGAACAGATGTATCCCCAGCGACAGGCCAACCGCCCAACGCAAGGCGGGCGGCCACGGTTGCCAGAATCGCCTATGCGCCACGATCAGCCCCAGGCTTCTGCCCGGCGGTCATGCGTGGATTACCGCTTAAATCTTGTCGACTCTCCACGTTGACTAAACCGGCTGCGCGCCAGCGTGCAGCCACCGATTCTGCCTGATCGTGACCATGCTCCACCAGGAGCCATCCACCCGGTTTCAGGCGCGGCATCGCCTGCGCCACAATGGCGGTATAGGCAGATAGGCCATCACCACCATCCGTTAATGCCACTTTTGGCTCAAAACGCACGCCATCGCCCGCCAGATGCGGATCGGCGGCATTAATGTAGGGCGGGTTGCTAACCTTTCTCTTATACACCTCTCCGATCCCACGAGCCTCCTGATCAACTCGTATTCCATTTTCTGCATTAAAAAAAAATTTAACTAACTATTCGCTTACTGTTACTTATAAACATCTACGAGCCCACGTA
>NBNH01000026.1 GCA_004379115.1 Actinomycetales bacterium mxb001 | reverse complement strand
CCACACCCGCACGAGTTCGAGCTGTACTACGACCTGTGATCTCCCCTCGCGTCGCATCGCCTCGCACGCTAGGGAGGGCAGAGGGGTGGCCGCTTCGGCGGTCACCCCTCTGCCACGTCTAGGCACCCGGAACCGGTCTGGAAGAGTGCCCCCGTGACGACAACGGTGCCCGCACCGGCGAAGGCCGGCGCCTTCGCGCTGGCCACGCTCATCCTCGCTGCGGCCATCGCCAACCTCAATCTCACCGTCGCCAACGTGGCATTGCCGGACATCGGCAAGGAGTTGGGTGCCACTCAGATCCAACTCAACATGGTGGCCGTCGGCTTCACGCTGGGGCTGGCCTGCTCGGTGCTCTATCTCGGTGCCCTCGGCGACCGCTACGGGCGCAAGCGGCTCCTGCTCCTCGGCCTGGCGCTCTCGATCCCCGCCGCAGCCCTTGCCGCGTGGTCACCCGATGCCAACGTCCTCATCGCCGCACGCTTCCTCGGCGGCGTATGCGCCGGCATGGTGTATCCGACGACCCTGTCGATCATCACGGCGCTCTACCAGGGCAAGCAGCGCGTCCTGGCCATCGCCCTGTGGTCCGGCATCGGCGCTGCCGCCTCGGCCGCAGGTCCCACTGTCGTCGGATGGCTGCTGACGTTCACGTGGTGGGGCGCCGGCTTCGCCATCACCATTCCCCTCTCGGTCATCGCTTTCGCCCTCTGCCTCTTCCTGCCGCGCAAGACCGGCGACACCACCTCCGCCGTCGATCACATCGGCGGCGCCCTGTCGGTGGTCATGATCGCCACGCTCATCGCCGCCATCACCTTCGCGCCCACGCCAGGGCAGCTTCCCCTGGCACTCGCCCTGTTGGGCGTGTCCGCGCTCGGGTTCATCGCCTTCTACATCCGCGAGAGGCGCGCGCAGTACCCGATCTTCAATCTCGACATTGCCCGACGCCGGACCTTCTGGGTGGCCGCCATCGCCGGGCTCATCGTCTTCGGCTCGCTCATGGGCGCGATGTTCATCGGCCAGCAGTTTCTGCAGAACGTCCTGAACTACAACCCGTTCCAGGCCGGACTCGGGATCTTGCCGTCGGCGATCGCGATGATCCTGCTCTCGCCGGTGGCCGCCATCTTCATGCGCCGCATCGGCTCCCGCCTGACGCTGGCCATCGGCTTCGTGCTCGTGGGGCTGGGCTTCTCCGGCATGTTCCTGTGGACGCAGGACAGCCCCTACTGGCTCATCGGAGTGACCTACGCCGTCCTCGGCGGCGGCATCGCCATCGCCGCCGCTCCTGCGTCTCGATCGATCATGTCGTCCGTGCCGGCGAAGGATCTGGGCATGGGCTCGGCCACCAATGACCTGCAGCGAGACCTCGGCGGGGCGATCATGCAGGCGGTCATGGGCTCGCTCTTGGTCGTGCGCTACTCCAAGGACATCACCGCTGCGTTCAACTCTGCGCCAGAGAGCGAGCAGGAGTCACTGTCGAGTCAGGCGATCACGCTCATGACGCAGTCGTTTAGCGGCGCGGAGCAGGCCGCCCAGAGCCTGTCCCCGGCCCAGGCCACCGACCTCGTCGCGGCGGCCCGCGACGCCTTCGTCTCGGGCTCGAACCTCGCGTATGCGGCCGGGCTCCTGGCTGTTGCCGCCGGCCTGGTGATCATCCTGACCCTGTACCCCCGCAAGGCACAGGAGACGAAGATCCTCGCCGAGTACGCCCAGACGGACCAGGCTGCGCAGACGCCATCCCGATAGGGTCTGCGTCGTGGCACGCCGTCTCGTCCTGCACATTGGACCGCGCAAGACGGGCACGACGTTCCTGCAGCGCGTGCTCCAGCAGCTGGCACCCCAACTCAGCCAACAGGGTGTCCTCTATCCCACGCACTACCGAGGCGAAGAGGACTACAACCATGTCGGCGCCGTCACCGACCTGACCCACAACGAAGAGACACGCGAGTCCAACCGCTGGACCGGTCGCGATGGCTCGGACTGGCAGGGCCTCGAAGATCAGGTGCGCGCCTTCGATGGCGACGTCATCCTGTCGGCCGAGATGATCGGTGGCCTGCGCCCAGCGGCGGCGCAGCGCATGCTCGACCTCCTCGACGCACGCGAGGTCGACGTGGTCATCACCATGCGCGACCTGGGCCGGATCTTCCCCTCGTCATGGCAGCAGCACGTGCGCAATACCCACACCGAGCCCTATCGCTCCTACATTCGCCGCCGCGCCGAGCAGCGCGGCACGCTTCCCCCGACTCAGATGCAGGAGGCGTGGGACACCGAGCGCAACCAGACCTTCTGGAGGTCCTACGCCTACGGCGCACTCGTTCGCCGGTGGCAGTCCCTCGTCGGCGCTGATCGCGTCCGCGTCGTCACGCTCCCACCCGCGGGCGCACCGTCGAACCTGCTGTGGGAACGCTTTCGGACCGCGGTCAACGTCACCGCGCTCCCCCAGGAGGCCCCCCGCCTGAAGGCGTTCGTCGCCAACATCGGCTCGACCGAGGCAGAGGCGATGCTCCTGCACGCGATGAATGTCGAGGCCAAGCGTCAGGGCTGGAACCGCAAGACCACCAACGAGCTCCAGCAGCAACTGCTCTCCAGCGGCTTCCTCGATCGACCGGATCGCGGCCGCCCCCTGCTGCTACCCCACAAGTTCCTCTCGCAGGTGCAGGAGTGGGCACGCATCGACATCGACGACATCCGCACCACCGACGTCACCGTCGACGGGGAACTTGACGACCTCACCGTGCCCGACACCGCGGCCGCACGCGGTCGCGTGGATCCCGATCAGGTCGCTGCAGCGGGGGCCTTCGCGACCATCCACGCGATGACGGAGCATGCGCAGGCGATCGTGAGACGCAATCGCCGCGAGGCGGCGGTCAGCCTTCCCGGACGCCTTCTTCGTCGAACGAAGCAGCGCCTCCGGGGGGATTCCGGTCACTGACCGAACGAGAGCCGCGGATGCCGATGATGATCCCGATGACGCCGACGGCGCCCCAGAAGAGGTTGAGGCCAAACTGCGGCCACGCCATCTTGTAGATGGAGTAGGCGACGAGTCCGGCGGCACCCACGACATTCAGTACGTGATAGGCGGTGCTGCGGGCGTCGAGTCGGCGGGTGGCGACGAGCGCATAGGCGCCCACGAGCAGGACGGCAGCAGCCCAGCCGATGATTTCCCAGACAATCGTCACGGCGCCACTCTAGGGGTTGACTGCGCGCACGGACTCACGACACAGGGCCCACAGGGCAGCAACGTCGTCTAGTTCAGTGGCCTCGGCCCCAATCGACACGCGCACGAGCCAGCGACCCTCGACCTGGGCGGGTGTGACAAACGCGCGACCCGTCGCATTGATGGCCTCGGCCCACGCCTGCTGATGGGCATCCAGGGCCGCGGGATCCGTGACGCCTGGCGGATGATGGCGTAGGCACACCGTCTGCAGGGCGACAGGAGCGCAGACCTCCCAGTCCGACTCGGCCTGCACCGCGCGGGCCAGCCATTGCGCATTGGCCAGATCGCGACGCAACCGCTGGCGGATCGCCTCGGCGCCAGCCAGCCGCAGGTGGAACCACAGCTTCATGGCGCGAAAGCGACGGCCGAGCGGGATGCCCCAGTCCTTGTACTGCGTCACCTCCCCGTCAGCCGTCGATCGCAGGTAGGAGGGATTCGTCGAGAAGACGCGGATGAGCAGTTCGACATCGCGCACGTAGAGAAGAGAGCAGTCGAGGATGGTGCCCATCCACTTGTGCGGATTCCACCCGAACGAGTCCGCCCCGTCGACGCCACGAAAGAGCTCACGGCACTCCGGCAGCAGCATGGCCGAGCCCGCCATCGCCGCATCGACGTGAACCCAGGCGCCATGCGTGCGCGCGACGTCGACGATCGCGGTCACGTCGTCGAAGGCCGTGGTGCCTGTCGTGCCGAGGGACGCCACGACAGCGCCCGGGCGACGTCCCCCCGCCACGTCCTCGGCCATCATGCGACGCAGGGCATCGACGTCCATGGCGTAGGTGACCGGATCGACGGGCACCACTCGAAGATTGTCGCGACCGAACCCCGCGAGGAGAACGCCCTTCGTCACCGACGAGTGCGCCTGCGACGACGCGTAGACCGTGACGGGAAGTTGCTCGGCCTGCAGTCCCCCGCGGTCCTCCGAGAGTCCGGTGGCGCGCTCGCGCGCGGCCAGCAGGGCGACCAGGCAGGCAGTGGATGCCGTGTCGTGAATGGCCCCGTGCCACTCCGTCGACAGACCGCACAACTCGCGCAGCCAGTCGGTGACGACCTGCTCCATCTCGGTCAGTGCGGGCGCGGACTGCCAGGTGATGCCGAGGGCCGCGACGCCGCTGGACGCCATGTCACCGAGTACCGACTCCAGCGAGGCATTGCTGGGGAACCAGGCGTAGTAGCCGGGGCTGTGCGTCTGCGTGACGCCGGGCACGATGACGTCCGACAGGTCGCGTACGACACTGGCGAAGTCCTCGGGGTCCTCCGGCGGGGGTCCGTCGAGTGCGGCGCGCACCCAGTCGGGGGTCACCTCGCTGCGCACGGGACGCTCGCCCACGCTCGCTCGGTAGTCGGCGATCCAGTCGACCAACTCATGCGCCGCCGCGCGGAACTCCTCGGGGGTCACGCGCCCACCCTAGGACCCGGTGGCCTCAGCCGTAGAAGACCCGCTCGACCACGCCACGGGCGCGACGCGTCGTGCGACGGTAGTCCTCGAGCAGGTCACCGCCGGCGTCGTAGCCGAGGACATAGGCGACCGCAGCCAGGTCTCGCGCCGATGTGGGCACGCTGTCGGAGGGCACGCCACGGGCGAGCATGACGGCGTTGCGCATCCGCGAGGCGAGCAGCCATGCCGACACCACCATCTCCTCGTCTCGGGGATCCAGCAGCCCGGCATCGACCGCACCCTGCAGCGCGCCGAGGGTCGACGTGGTGCGTAGTGGCGGGACGTCGTACGCGTGCTGCAGTTGCAGCAGTTGCGCGACCCACTCGACATCGGCCAAGCCGCCGCGCCCCTGCTTCGTGTGGAGGGTGGGATCGGCACCGCGTGGCAGTCGCTCGGACTCCATGCGCGCCTTCAGGCGCCTCATCTCGCGCAGGGCGTCGTCGGTGATGCCCCCGTCGGGCCAGCGCAGCGGGTCGATCAGCGACGTGAAGGCCTCGCCGAGGTCAGCATCACCGGCCACGGGACGTGCCCGCAGCAGCGCCTGCGCTTCCCACGGCGACGACCACCGCTCGTAGTAGGCGGCATAGGACGCGAGCGAGCGCACGAGCGGACCCTGACGACCTTCGGGCCGCAGGTCCGCGTCGATCTCCAGGGGCGGGTCAGGGGACGGAGCCGTGAGCAGCCGGCGCAGTTCGTTGGCGATCGCCATGGCGGCGTCGGATGCCGCCTTGTCTTCGGCTCCGGGGAGTGGATCGTGCACGAACACGACATCGACGTCGCTGGAGTAGCCGAGTTCGGCACCGCCGAAGCGCCCCATGCCGACCACGGCAAACCGGGTTGGCAGTTCGCCAGTGGGCAGGCCCTGCGCGACGGCACGCATTGCAGCCGCCAGGCCGCCAGCCACGGTCGCGTCAGCGATATCGGTGAGCGCCACCATCGTGGCCTCGGTGTCGAGCAACCCCAACAGGTCAGCCGCGGCCACGCGAAACAACTCGCGGCGACGCAGGGCGCGCACGGCACCTGCGACACCGTCAGCGTCGTCATGGCGCTGGAGGGCGCCGAGCGCTTCCACCATCAGCTGCTGGCGGGTTCTCGGCTGCAACTCGGCATCGTCGGCCAGCAGTGACACGGCGTCGGGCGATCGGAGCAGAAGGTCGGTGGCGTAACGGCTGCTCGACAGGATGCGGGCCATGCGCTCGGCCGCTGCGGACTCATCGCGGAGCAGGCGCAGGTACCAGGGGGTCGAGCCGAGGTCGTCGCTCATGCGTCGGAAGCCGAGGAGCGCGGCGTCGGGATCGGGCCCGTCGGCGAACCAACCCAGGAGCACCGGCAGAAGGGTGCGCTGGATGGCGGCGCGGCGCGAGACGCCGGACGTCAGGGATTCGAGGTGACGCAAGGCGCCCTGGGGGTCGGTGTAGCCGAGCGCCTCGAGCCGTTCGCGCGCGGCCTCGGGCGTGAGCCGCGCGTCACCGGCATCGAGTCGCGCCACGGCCTGGAGGAGCGGCCGGTAGAAGAGCTTCTCGTGGATGCGCCGCACCTCGCGGGCATGGCGGCGCCACTCGTCGGTGAGTTCGGCGACCGGATCGGTGCGAAAGCCGAGCGATCGTCCGATACGACGCAGATCGGCCTCGTCGTCCGGGACGACATGCGTGCGCCGCAGCGACTGCAACTGGATGCGGTGCTCGAGGGAGCGCAGGAATCGGTAAGCGGCGGCCAATGTGGCGCCATCCTCGCGCCCGACATATCCCCAGGTGGACAGGGCTTCGAGCGCACTCAACGTCGTCGGGCTGCGCAGCAGCACATCGCTGCGCCCATGCACCAACTGCAGCAACTGCACGGCAAACTCCACGTCGCGCAGGCCGCCACGACCCAACTTGAGTTGTCGATCCGCCTCCTTGGCCGGGATGTGGTCCTCGACGCGCTGCCGCATGCGCTGGACGTCGACGACAAAGTCATCGCGATCCGCGGCCGCCCACACGAAGGGGGCCACGGCGTCGGCGTACGCCGCCCCGAGGGCGGTGTCGCCCGCGGCGGGGCGCGCCTTGAGCAGGGCCTGGAACTCCCACGTCTTGGCCCACCGCTCGTAGTAGCCCACGTGCGAGGCGAGGGTGCGCACGAGCGCACCCTGCTTGCCCTCGGGCCGTAGCGCCGCGTCGACCTGCCAGAGCGATCCCTCGGCGGTGGGCTCGCCGCACACCCGCATGAGCGTCGTGGCCAGCCGCGTGGCGGTGGCTAGCGCTGCCGACTCGTCGGCGCCGTCCACGGCCTCGGCCACGAAGATGACATCGACATCGCTGACGTAGTTGAGTTCGCGTCCGCCGCACTTGCCCATCGCGATGACGGCCAACCGACAGGGCGCCGCATCGGCAGGAAGTTCGGAGCGCGCGATGGCGAGCGCAGCCTCGAGCGCGGCGTCAGCCAGGTCGGCCAGTTCGGCCGCGGTGTCGTCGATGCGCACGCCGTGCACCAGGTCGCGGACCGCCGTACCGAGCAGGGCATCGCGATAGGCGATCCTCAGACGATCGGCCGCCCCGTCGGCGCGGGCGATGGGCGCATCGCTGGCCGGATCGGCACCCACGGCAGCGAGGAGTTCGCGTCGATGCGCATCGCGGCCCGGTGGCTCGACCGAGATCCCACCCAGTGCGCCCACGCGCTCGGGGTGGCGCACCAGGTGCTCACCGAGTGCCTCGGACATACCGAGGACAGCGGTGAGCGCCCGCGCCTCGTCGCCATCGGCCAGCGCCGCAGCCAGACCTGAGCGGTCGGCGTCGGCGAGGCGCACGAGGAAGGCGAGCGCCTGATCGGGATCGGCCGCGTGAGAGAGCGCCTCGAGCACCGACTCGGTGTCGAGTCCGGGCAGTCGAGCCCAGGCCTCGGCCGCGTCCGCCGGGTGGGCAAAACCGCGTCGCGCGAATTGCCCGACCTGCGTGGCAGCCCGTTGCTCACTCACAGGCGGTGACGCTAGCGCGCCCTAGAGGGTGGGCAGGTAGCGGTCGATCTCCCACTGACTCACCTGGCGGCGGTAGTCCTCCCACTCGGACTGCTTGTTGCGCAGGAAGAAGTCGAAGACATGCTCGCCCAGGGCCTCCGCAACGAGTTCTGACCTCTCCATCTCCTGGATGGCCTGGTTGAGGCTCGCCGGCAGTGGTCGCATCCCGAGCGCACGTCGTTCGGCAGGCGTGAGCGCCCACACGTCGTCCTCGGCGCCGGGCGGCAGCTCGTAGCCGCGCTCGATCCCCGCGAGTCCCGCCGCCAGGATCACGGCAAAGGCCAGGTAGGGATTGCATGCGCTATCGAGCGACCGGAACTCCACACGCGTCGAGTTGCCCTTCGCCGGCTTGTACATCGGCACGCGCACCAGCGCGGATCGGTTGTTGTGACCCCAGCAGATCATCGCGGGGGCCTCGGCGCCACCCGCCAGTCGCTTGTAGGAGTTCACCCACTGATTGGTGACCGCCGTGATCTCCGGGGCGTGTGTCAGGACGCCCGCGATGAAGGAGCGGGCGATCTTCGACAGCTGGAAGGGTGCGCCTGCCTCAAAGAAGGCATTGCGGTCGCCCTCGAAGAGCGACACGTGCGTGTGCATGCCGGATCCGGGCGCGTCACGGAACGGCTTGGGCATGAAGGTCGCGTAGACCCCCTGCTCGATGGCCACCTCCTTGACGACGGTGCGGAACGTCATGAGGTTGTCTGCCGTGGTGAGGGCATCGGCGTATCGCAGGTCGATTTCCTGCTGACCCGGGCCACCCTCGTGGTGGCTGAACTCCACCGAGATGCCCATGGCCTCGAGCATGGTGATCGCCTGGCGGCGGAAGTCATAGCCGACCGACTGCGGGGAGTTGTCGAAGTAGCCGTAGCGATCGATCGGCTCGGGCGGACCCTCGTCCGGCTGATTGCGCAAGAGGTAGAACTCGACCTCGGGGTGCGTGTAGAAGGTAAACCCCATATCGGCGGCACGCGACAGGGTGCGCTTGAGGACGTAGCGCGGATCGGCGTACGACGGCGACCCATCCGGCATGAGGATGTCGCAGAACATGCGGGCCACACCCGGTGATTCCGAGCGCCACGGCAGGATCGCGAACGTCGCCGGATCCGGCTTGGCCAGCATGTCCGACTCGTAGACACGGGCGAAGCCTTCGATCGCCGATCCGTCGAAGCCCAGGCCCTCCGCGAACGCGCCTTCGAGCTCGGCCGGCGCAACCGCCACCGACTTGAGCGTGCCCAGCACGTCGGTGAACCACAGGCGCACGAAGCGGATATCGCGTTCTTCGATGGTCCTCAGCACGAATTCGGTCTGCTTGTCCATGGGCCCAGTCTGCTCCGGCCGTGTTTCGTGCGCGTTACGCCGCTTCGGGCCCCGTCGGGGGATCTCGTACGCTCAGGGCGTGCCGATCCTGCGCGTCGCGCTGGCCCAGGCGAACCCCACCGTGGGAGACCTGGCGGGCAACCGCGCGCGGGCACGCGATCTGGTGGCGCAGGCGGCCGGACTCGGAGCCGACCTCGTCGCGCTGCCCGAGATGTTCCTGACCGGCTACCCCATCGAGGACCTCGCGCTACGGCCGTCCTTCCAGGTGGCCTCTCGCGAGGCCGCCGAAGGCCTGGCTCGCGACCTGGCCGCCGAGGGGCTCGGCGAGATCGTGGTCATCGTCGGCTACCTCGATCGCCTCGAAGGGGTGACCAATCGATTGGGTCGCCCGCGCGGTGCGCCCGTCAACGCGGCCGGGGTGCTGCACCGCGGGGAGTTGGTGGCGCGCTACTGCAAGCACCATCTGCCCAACTACGGCGTCTTCGACGAGTTCCGCTACTTCGTGTCGGGTGACCAGCCCTGCGTTCTGCGCGTGCGGGGCGTCGACGTGGCCCTGGCCATCTGCGAGGACCTGTGGCAGGACGGCGGTCCGGTGGCCATGGCACGTGGCTGCGGACTGCTGGTCGTCATCAACGGGTCGCCGTACGAGCGCAATAAGGACGACGTGCGCTTGGACCTGTGTCGTCACCGCGCACGCGAGGGCGACTTCGCTCTCGCCTACGTCAACATGATGGGCGGCCAGGACGAGCTCGTCTTCGACGGCGACTCCCTCATCGTGGGAGCCGATGGTTCGCTCCTCGCCCGCGGGGAGCAGTTCGTCGACGAGATCCTCATCGCCGACCTCGACCTGCCCGCCGGCTCGCGGCCCGACGCGCTCGTCATCGACGGGGTCTCGCCCGACTCGCGACCCGAGGTCACCGCCTCCATCGCGTCCCCGACGTCAGATGCCGCCGAGGTCTACGGCGCGCTGGTGACCGGCCTACGCGACTACGTCGACAAGAACGGCTTCGCCAGCGTCATCCTCGGCCTGTCCGGCGGCATCGACTCTGCGCTCGTGGCGGCCATCGCCTGCGATGCCCTCGGGCCCGATCGCGTTCACGCGGTGTCCCTGCCCAGCGCCTACTCCTCGCAGCACTCGCGCGACGACGCCGCCGACCTGGCCGAGCGCACCGGGCTGCACTTCCGCACGGTGCCCATCGCGCCCATGGTCGATGCCTTCCAGTCGCAACTGCACCTGAGCGGCCTGGCGGAGGAGAACCTGCAGGCGCGAGTGCGCGGCACCACGCTCATGGCCCTGTCCAATGCCGAGGGCCACCTGGTGCTCGCCACCGGCAACAAGAGCGAGATCTCCGTCGGCTACTCCACGATCTACGGCGACGCCGTCGGCGGCTTCGCCCCCATCAAGGACGTGCCCAAGACGCTCGTCTGGGAACTCGCGCGCTGGCGCAACACCGTCGCCGTCGAGCGTGGCGAGACTCCCCCGATCCCGGACAGCAGCATCACCAAACCGCCCAGCGCCGAACTGCGCCCCGGCCAGGTCGACCAGGACTCCCTGCCGCCGTACGACGTCCTCGACGACATTCTCGACGACTACGTCGAACGCGACCGCGGCGCCGAGCAACTCGTCAGCGCCGGATTCGACCCCGAACTCGTCGAGCACGTCCTGCGCCTGACCGACACCGCCGAATACAAGCGCCGCCAGTACCCGCCGGGCACCAAGATCTCGCTGCGGGCCTTCGGCAGGGACCGACGCCTGCCGGTGACCAATCGCTGGCGCGAATCCACTTAGCCCGTCGAGCTAGGCAGGTGGTCGCGCCGGACCCTCCTCGGCCGCGGCCTCCTCGGGGTACACCGCGTCCTGGAGCGCGACGCGAGCGTCGGTCGGATCGTCAGGCACGACCGGGACATCCTTGCGCGGAGGAGTGATTCGCGGCAGCAGCGTCACGACGAGCAGGGCGGCAACGGACACCAGCACCAGCGAGATGGTGTAGGTGACATGCGATGACGTGAGGAACGCGTCGTAGGCGGCCTGGCGAATGGAATCGAGAAGCCCGGACGGTGCCCCCTGGGCCGCGGCAGCGTCGAGCACGGCGTCCGTGGCCACGATCGACTCACGGGCGGCCGCCCGCGCGTCATCGGGCACCTGGGCGGGCAGTTGGGCGATCGCGGGATCCACGCGCGAGGCGTACTGGGTTGCCAGCACCGTGCCGATGATCGCGACGCCCAGCGCGCCGCCGACCTGACGCACCGTGTTCTGCACTGCCGAGCCGGCGCCGACCCTGGCCAGCGGCAGCACGTTCTGCATGACCGTCGAAGCGGGCGCAATGACGTTGCCCATGCCGAAGCCAAAAATGAAGAAGGTGATGAGCACGACCCAGATCGGAGTGCTCATGCCGACGAAGATGAGGGCGGCCATCGAGAGAGCCACGAGAACCAGCCCGACGGTCATGACCGCGCGGTATCCGAAGCGCAGCACCATTTTGGCGCTGCGTGGGGCCGCCAGGATCTGCCCGATGGCGAACGGCAGGAAGCACAGGCCGGCGGCGAGCGTGGAGTACTCGCGCAGGATCTGCAGGTAGAAGGGCAGCGTGAACGTGATGCCGGACAAAGAGAAGAAGGCCAGGGTCACCGCAGCCAGGCTGATCGCGTAGCCACGATTCTTGAAGAGGGTGACATCGAAGCTGGCGTGGTCACTGCGGGACTCGTACCAGATGAAGACGGCGATGACGGCCATGCCCGCGAAGAGCGGACCCAGCACCGACGGAGAGGTCCAGCTCAGGGTCTGCGAGGCATCGATGATGCCGTAGACGACCAGGGTGAGGCCGATGATCGACAGGAGCAGTCCGGGGATGTCGAGCCGCTGGGGATTGGGGTTGCGCGTCTCCGGCACGATGCGCCAGACCCCGATGAGTCCGACGATGACGATGGGCACGTTGATGAGGAAGACCGCTCCCCAGTCATTTCCGGTGATCCAGCTCGACCAATCGGGGTGTTCGAGGAGCAGACCGCCCAGCACCGGGCCCAGGGCGACGGCGGCACCCACGGCACCGGCCCAGGCGCCGATTGCCTTTCCTCTTTCGTAGGGCGGGAAGACGACCGTGATGATGGCGAGGGTGGTCGGCATGACGGCGGCGCCGCCGAGGCCCATGAGGGCGCGAAAGCCAATGAGCATCTCCGGCGTCGACGCGAAGGCCGACGCGGCCGAACCAATGGCGAAGATGATCAGGCCAATGACGAGGACCCGCTTGCGGCCGTAGCGGTCGCCCAGAACGCCCCAGGTGAACAGCAGGGCGGCGAACACGAGGATGTAGCTGTCGATCGACCACACGAGTTCGGCCGGCGAGGCCTGGAGGTCCTTCTGGATGGTGGGCAGCGCGATGTTGAGGACCGTGTTGTCGAGGACGACGATCAGCAGGCTGACGACCAGGACGCTGAGGATGGCCCACCGTCGAGGGTGTCCCTCCCCGCTTGTCGACCATGAATCAGGGGACACCAGCGGCTCCACGAGTTCGATCCAGGCTCGCCCTGAACCCGCTCACCGTACTCCGCGGTAGCGAAAGATCGGGGCGTCGGGCGCGCCGAGCGGGGTGAGATGTGCCACGATGAGCGCGTCCGGGGACTCCGCACGGGAGCCTCGAGATGGGAGTAGTTCCATGTCGCACGCGTCCGCGTCTCGACGCACCACCGTTCGCGATTTGCAGGATCTCACCGATCGCGGCGAACGCTGGTCGATGATCACCGCCTACGACGCCACTACCGCGCGCATCTTTGACGAATCAGGCATTCCGTGCCTGCTCGTCGGCGATTCCGCCGCGCAGGTCGTCTTCGGCTATGACTCCACTCTCCCGGTCACCGTCGATGACATGCTGCCGCTCGTGGCCGCGGTCGTACGCGGCTCCGAGCGAGCCCTGGTCGTCGCCGACATGCCCTTCGGCTCGTACCAGGCCTCCGTCGATATCGCCATGGCGTCAGCGATGCGCTTCATGAAGGAAGGCGGCGCCCACGCCGTCAAGATCGAGGGCGGGCAGCGTGTGCTTCCCCAGGTCGAGGCGCTCGTCGCCGCCGGCATCCCCGTGATCGGCCACCTCGGACTCACGCCGCAATCGGTCAACGTCCTCGGTGGCTACCGCGTGCAGGGACGCGGCGAGGCGGGCGAACACCTGATCCGCGACGCCAAGTCCCTCGAGGCGGCGGGCGCCAGCGCTGTCGTGCTCGAGGTCGTCCCGGCCGAACTCGCCGCCCATGTCACCGAGATCCTCACGATCCCCACCGTCGGCATCGGTGCGGGCCCCGCGACGGATGCTCAGGTGCTGGTCTGGCAGGACATGGCGGGCCTCACCCCCGGGCGCAAGCCGCGCTTCGTCAAGCAGTACGCCGACCTGCGCACGGCGCTGTCCACGGCGGTGTCGACGTGGGCCGACGAGGTGCGCGAAGGGGCCTACCCGGCCCCCGAGCATGCCTACGAGTAGACGGCCTAGACGTCGGTGATGCGCACGCCCGCGTGCGCCTTGTAGCGGCGGTTCATCGAAATCAGGTTGGCCGTGAAGGCCTCGACCTGGCCGGCGTTGCGCAGGCGGCCGCCGTAGATCCCTCGCATGCCGGGGATGCGATTGGCGAGGGCCTGAACGATGTCGGTGGCCTCTCGGTCATCGCCCAGCACCAGAACGTCGGTCTCGATGCTGTCGACGCCCTCGTCGAGCAGGAGCACCGCCGACACGTGATGGAAGGCCGCCACGACGCGAGAGTCGGGTAGGAGTCCGGCCGCCTGCTGCGCAGCCGAACCCTCGGCGACGTCGAGTGCGAATGCCCCCTGCTTGTCGAAGCCCAGCGGATTGACGCAGTCCACGACGACCTTGCCCACGAGTTCGTCGCGCAGGGAGGCGACCGTGTCGGCGTGGCCATCCCACGGCACCGCGATCACCACCACGTCGGAGGCGCGGGCGCAGTCCGCGTTGGTCATGCCACGCGCGCGGCCCGGCAGTTCGGCGGCAGCCGCCGCTGCACGGTCGGCATCGCGCGATCCGAGGATGACGTCGGCGCCGGCGAGTGCGAATCGCCTCGCGAGCCCACGACCCTGCTCGCCCGTCCCTCCGATGAAGCCCACGGTCAGGCTGGTCACGTCAGGGAGGTCATGTGGGTCGGGAGTCGTCGTCATGGCGATCATCCTGTCAGGGGTGCGGCCGTGCGGCACACTCTGCCGGTGGCTCCGGAACGCCGCATCAGGATCGACCTGACGCCCCTGCGCACCTCCCCGCAGTTCCGACTGCTCTTCATCGGGGGATTCGTCACCTACCTGGGCTCGATGATCACCTACGTCGCCCTGCCCTTCCAGGTCGCCGAACTCACCGGCTCCTTCGTCGCGGTCGGGCTGATCGGCGTGGCCGAGCTGGTACCGCTGGTCCTCTTTGGCCTCTATGGCGGCTCGCTGGCCGACCGCCTGGACAAGAGACGGCTGGTCATCCTCGGCGAGATCGCCTCCTTCGCCCTGGCCGCAGTGCTGGTCCTCAACAGCCTGCTGCCGGAGCCGCACCTAGCGGTGATCTACGTCGTCGCGATGCTTTTCGCGGCCGTCGACGGGCTTCAGCGACCGTCGCTCGACGCCATCCTGCCCCGGGTCGTGCCGCACGACGAACTATCGGCGGCCGGCGCCTTGAACTCTCTGCGCGGGAATCTGTCGGCGATCGCCGGTCCGGCGATCGGTGGCCTGGTCCTTGCGGCATCCGGTCCCGCCGCGGCGTACGCCATCGATGCGATGACATTCGTCATCAGCGCCAGTGTCCTGTGGCGACTACGTCCGGTGCCACCGCTCGCTGCCCAGGTCGCCGAGCGCAGCCTTCGCCACATCGTGTCCGGCATGAAATACGCGTGGAGCCGCAAGGACATCATGGGCACGTATGCGGTCGATCTCGCCGCCATGACGTTCGCTTTCCCGTTTGCCCTGTTCCCCTTCATCGCCGAAGACTTCGCTGCGCCCTGGGCGCTGGGCCTGTTGTATTCCGCCGGATTTGTGGGGGGCATGGCATTCGGTCTCACGAGCGGATGGACACCTCGGATTCGCCATCACGGACGGGCCGTGGCGTTCGCGGCGCTCTGCTGGGGCGCAGCCATCGGTCTGACCGGTATCGCGCCGTCGATTTGGTGGGTGCTCGGTCTCCTGGCGATCGCCGGGTACTTCGACATGCTGAGCGGCCACTTCCGGCAGTTGATGTGGAATCAGTCGATTCCCGACGACGTGCGAGGACGCATGGCCGGAATCGAGATGCTGAGCTACTCGATCGGTCCGCTCCTGGGCCAGATCCGCAGCACCACCGCCGCTCAACTGACATCGCTGCGGATGTCGCTGGCCTCAGGAGGCGTCCTGTGCGTGGCGGCCGTCACAGTGGCGTGCATCGCGTTTCCGGCGATGTGGAGGTACGACGCCACGACCGACGCGCACGTCCAGCGGCAGCGCCGCGACGGTGCAGATGGGACATCTGAGGTTGATTAGGGCCCTCGACACCCCTGTCAGTGGCATGGCTAGCACGCAATTCACCGAAAAATGTGACGCGACACACGGAAGCGACAAAATGCGGCGATGTCGCGAAATCGCCGGATGATCTGCCAGAGTTATCTCTGAAGGCCCTGCCAGGGGGCAGGGAACGACCAACTGGAGGCACCGTGGCGGTCGCAAAGAAGACCACCGCACGCAAGCGCACGGCCAAGAAGGCCGCGCCGAAGCGTGCAGCCAAGAAGGCTCCTGCCCGCAAGCGCACGGCCAAGAAGGCCGCGCCGAAGAAGGCAGCAGCAAAGAAGGCACCGGCTCGCAAGCGCGCAGCCAAGAAGGCCGCGCCGAAGAAGGCGGCCAAGAAGGCTCCGGCTCGCAAGCGTGCAGCCAAGAAGGCTGCGCCGAAGAAGGCAGCAAAGAAGGCTCCCGCTCGCAAGCGTGCAGCCAAGAAGGCTGCGCCGAAGAAGGCAGCAAAGAAGGCTCCCGCTCGCAAGCGTGCAGCCAAGAAGGCTGCGCCGAAGCGTGCAGCCAAGAAGGCCGCGCCGAAGCGCGCTGCCAAGAAGGCTCCCGCTCGCAAGCGCGCCCGCAAGGCTCCCGCTCGCAAGCGCTAGTTCTTCATGCAAAGGGCCCGCACCGAAAGGTGCGGGCCCTTTGCTTATGCGGCTATCGGGGAGGTCACTGGTCGTCCTGGGCCTCCCAGGCCTCGTTGCGCTCCCGGGCGCGATCCAGGGCGGCCTCGGCCTCCTCGCGCGTGAGGTAGGGGCCCATCCGATCGGCATTGCCGTCACCAAGACCCTGCTCCACCTTCTGGGTACGCAGGTTGAACCACCACTGGCTTTCGTCGCCATCGAGTCCCAGATCGGGCACGGTGTCCTCCTTGTTGCACACAACGTCGTGTCGTGCCACCACCCTAGTCGGCGGACGTAGGCGGGGCGCAGGCACTGGATCGGACCTAGACTCCTGCGACATGGCCCGCGTCCGCGAACCGCTCGTCCCCGGAGAGATCTCGGCGATGCGCGGCGTACCCGGGCACATCGCGCGCCCCGAGTACGTCGGCAAGGATCGCCCGGCCCCCTTCACGGGGTCGGAGGTCAAGGACGCCGACACCATCGAGGCCATGCGGATCGCCGGCCGCCTCGCGGCGCAGGCCCTGGCCGAGGTCGGGGCGGCGGTCGCCCCCGGGGTCACCACGGATGAGCTCGACCGGGTCGGCCACGAATTCCTCCTGGACCATGGGGCCTATCCCTCGACCCTGGGCTACCGGGGCTATCCCAAGTCCCTGTGCACCTCGGTCAACGAGGTCATCTGCCACGGGATCCCCGACTCCACCGTCCTGGTGGAGGGTGACATCTGCAATGTCGACATCACGGCCTACATCGGCGGCGTCCATGGCGACACCAACGCCACGTTCCTGGTGGGCGAGGTCTCCGAGGAGGCCCGGCTCCTCGTCGAGCGCACGCGCGAGGCAACGCAGCGTGCGATCGGCGTCGTCGCCCCCGGGCGACCCCTCAACGTCATCGGTCGGGTCATCGAAAGCTACGCCCGCCGTTTCGACTAC
This sequence comes from Actinomycetales bacterium mxb001, assembly GCA_004379115.1. Lineage (GTDB taxonomy): Bacteria > Actinomycetota > Actinomycetes > S36-B12 > S36-B12 > Mxb001. The sequence goes on along the minus strand of NBNH01000026.1, from coordinate 7,541 downwards.
GGCGTCGTTCGCGACTTCACCGGACACGGCATCGGCACCCACTTCCACAGCGGCCTGGTGGTCCCCCACTACGACGACGAACGGTTCGACACGCTTCTCGAACCCGGCATGACCTTCACCATCGAGCCGATGCTCACGCTGGGGACCTACGACTACGACATGTGGGCTGACGGCTGGACCGTCGTGACGAAGGATCGACGGCTGTCCGCGCAGTTCGAGCACACGATCCTGGTGACGGACACCGGGAGCGAGATCCTCACGCTCCCCTGAGCGTGTGAGAGGCTGCCCGCATGACCAACGCCGTGCCGCCCGCGTGGCCCCACGACGTCCTCACCCTGGCGGTCGACATCGGAGGCACGGGCCTGAAGGGCGCGCTCGTCGACTCCGCCGGCGTGATGGTCTCCGACAAGGTGAAGGTCCCCACCCCCTACCCCTGCCCACCCGAACGGCTGGTCGCCGAGATCGTGGGCCTCACCCAGCCGCTGCACGGATACCACCGTGTCTCCATCGGCTTTCCCGGCCTGGTGCGCAGGGGCGTGGTGCTCACCGTCCCGGCGTTCTCGCGACGCGAGTACGGCGGCCCGCAGGACCCTGACCTGGCCAATCTGTGGTCTGGGTTCCATCTGGCCGACGCGTTCGCCCACGCCTTCAACCTGCCCGTTCTGGTGGTCAATGACGCCGATATGCAAGGTGCCGCGGTCGTCCACGGACAGGGGGTCGAGTTCGTCATGACCCTCGGCACGGGCGTCGGCACCGCCCTGTTCTCCGAAGGCCAGCTCCTCCCGCACTTCGAGTTGTCGCACGGTCCCTTTCGCAAGGGCATGACGACCGACATCGCGCTCGGCGAGGCGCGGCGTCAGGAGATCGGCACCAAGCACTGGGTGCCCGAAGTGCGCCAGGCCATCGAGAACTTCCACGCGATGCTGTGGTTCGACCGCATCTACGTGGGCGGCGGCAACGCCAAGCGACTCGACACCGCCGACGTAGGGCCGAAGGGAATCATCGTGCCCAACACCGCGGGCATCTTGGGCGGTGTGCGCATCTGGCAGATGGCAGGCGGACTGTGACCCGCTGGCTGTCGGAGAACGAACAGGCTTCCTGGCGAGCCTGGATCGCCGCGACGCTGCTGTTGCCCGATCGCCTCAATCGCGACCTGCAGGAGCAGACCGGTCTCAGCCTGCCCGACTACGAGATCCTGGTGCACCTGTCGGAGGCCCCGGACCGTCGATTGCGCATGAGCGAACTCGCCGACGCCACGCTCTCGTCCCGCAGCCGCCTCTCGCACCAGATCGATCGCCTCGAGGCGGACGGATTGGTCGAGCGCGAGCGCTGCCTCGACGACCGGCGCGGGGCATTCGCCGTGCTCACCCCACGCGGGTGGAAGACCCTCGTGGCGACGGCGCCCACCCATGTCGAGAGCGTGCGCGAGCACCTGGTCGACGTCCTGACACCCCAGGAGTTCGCCGAGCTCGGGCGCCTGTGCCGCATCATCGCCGACCGGGCGTGCACGCAGGAGTCACCGGACGCCGGCGACGCCTGATCATCGAGGACCCCGTCCGGCCCACCCCCCGGGGACGACCCGCAAAACCGGACAGGCCACACTTTTGACCCGTGCTGGTCGTATGCGTGCTGAGCCTGAAGGGCGGCGTCGGAAAGACGTCGGTCGTCCTTGGGCTTGCCGGTGCCGCACTCAAGAAGGGGCTCTCCACGGTCGTCATCGACCTCGATCCCCAGGGCAACGCCACATCGGTGCTGCGTTCACGCCGGATCCGCGGGACGGCCACCACCGTGCTGGCCCATCCCACGGAGGAATCCGTCGGCGAGGCTCTCACCCGTTCCGATTGGAAGGGTGACACGGGTGACATCCGCCTGATCGCCAGCGATCCCAACCTCGTGCGCTTCGACGCATGGTCGGGCACCCGCGCCTTCCGGCCGAAGTTGGCGCGCGCCGTCAAGCACCTCGACGTCGATCTCGTGCTCATCGACTGCCCGCCCTCACTGGGCGCCCTGACCCGTGAGGCCCTGGCCGCTGCCGACCTCGCGGTCGTGGTGACGACCCCCTCCTACTTCGGGGCCCAGGGGGCCGAACGCGCCATCGCTGAGATCCGCGAGATCCGCGACTCGGTCAACCCGCGCCTCGAGTTCGGCGGCATCGTGGTCAACCGGATGCGCGAGAAGACCGAGGAGCATCGCTACCGCAAGCGCGAGCTCGTCCAGATCCATGGCGCGCAGGCGCTGCTCAAGCCGTCGATCCCCGAGCGTGTGGCCGTGCAGCAGGCCGAGAGCGCCGGTCAGCCGTTGTACGCCGTCAAGTCCGAAGGCGCGCGCGAGGTCGTGAAGGCCTTCGACAAGATGCTGAACCGCCTGCTCAAGCTCGGCAAAGAACGCGAGACCGCGAACTAAGCGCGGGCGGGCGGCGGACGAGTCGACCGGGGTCGACAACGGCCGACGGCAGGCCCGCGCTCTGCGCGGGCGGGCGGCGGACGAGTCGACCTATAAGCCGGATTCTGTCCTCGCTTGCGCGAGGGGCGATCATCCCTCTGGGACCACCGTTGCCGATGGCCTCGTGCGACCTACCAGCAGGTCTGGCCCTTGCGGGCCGAGCGGGCCGCTCACCTGCCATGGACCCTCGCGGGTCCTCTTGGTCTTGCTCCGGGTGGGGTTTGCCGAGCCACCGCAGTCACCTGCGGTGCTGGTGGTCTCTTACACCGCCGTTTCACCCTTACCGACTCGCGGGGAGTCGGCGGTCTACTTTCTGTGGCACTGTCCCGCGGGTTTCCCCGGGTGGGCGTTACCCACCACCTTGCCCTGTGGAGTCCGGACTTTCCTCGACGCTTGCGCGCCGCGATCGCCCGGTCGGCTCGTCCGCCGCCCCTCTAGCGTACAAGCGCTGCGCAGGACCTCTCTCCCGCTAGGGTGCGCTCGTGGCACCCATGAGCAAGCGGGCGCGGCTCATCACGGGGCTGATCATCCTCACAGTGGGCATGACCGTGCCCTCGCTCATCGCCCTGGCAGCCGGGCGCAGCGACGTCGCCTCGGCGATCTTCCTGCCGGTCATGGCGGGCATGCTGCCGATGGGGTTGGCCGGCCCACGCGCAGCGCTGCTGGCCATCCCTGTGCTGACGGTGGCCAGCGCCCTTGCCGTCGTCGCTCAGGGTGACGCGGTGCTGGCTGCCCTGACGATGGCGACCACCGCTTTGGTGATCGGCCTGGCGTGCCGCTTCGGAGCGTCAAGGGCCCTGGTCATGGTCCCCATCACGGTGGGGTTCGTCGTGTGCCTCCCGCCAAGTCTCGATGCCGACACCGTCATCAACGTCGGCCTCGTCGCGCTCGTCACCGTCGTCGGAAGCCTGTGGGGTGCCGGGCTCGGCTGGGTCGTCACCCGCAAGTCCACCAAGCCGGCCATGAAGCCCGAGACCTGGCAGCGCACCTGGGCCTACGCCATCACGCTCGCCGTGCTCACCGGTGCCGCTGCGGGCATCTCCGTCGCGACCAACTGGGGCCACACCGGTGGCTGGTTCGTCCTCACGGTCGTCGTGGTCTTTCAGCCCTACCTGCGCGACGCCTTCGACAAGACGCTGCAGCGAGCCGGCGGCACAGTCGTGGGAATCGCCGTCGCCCTCGTCATCAATCTGGTGATCACCGATGGCACCGTCACCGCGATACTCGGCGCCATCTTGTTCCCTGTGGCGATTGTCGTGCTCATCAAGCCCCAGTACCCCTACTGGATGTTTGCCGCCGTCCTCACGCCCGCCATCGTGCTGCTCGAGGGCTCAGCGACGTCTGTCGTCTCGACCGCGTTCGAACGGCTGGCGGCCACCTTCGCCGGCGCCGCCCTGTCGCTCGTCGCGGTCGCGGTCCTCACGCCCCTGTACAGCCACTACTCGAAGAAGGCCGAAGCAGCCGATGCTCATCCTGCTCCCACCGAGTGAGGGCAAAGCGGCGCCGGTGAAGGGGGCCGCGCTTCGGATCTCGCGACTGTCCTTCCCCGCGCTCAATCCGACGCGCACGACAGTGGCCCACGCGCTGGTGAAACTGTGCGCGGGACCCCCTGCGAAGGCCCGCACCGTCCTCGGTATCTCGGCGCGCCAGGGGGACGAAATCGAACGCAACCAATCCCTGCTCACGGCCCCCGCCGCACCCGCTGGCGACATCTATACCGGCGTGCTCTACGACGCCCTCGACATCGCCTCACTGCCCAAGCGATCGCGCACTCGCGCCGCCAGCGACATCGCCATCGCGTCTGCGCTGTTCGGCCTGCTGCGCATCGACGACCCGATCCCGGCGTACCGGCTGTCCGGCGACGCCACGCTGCCTGGAGTCGGCAAGTTGGCGACGACATGGCGCGAGGTCGTCCCCGCGGCCATTGCCGATGCCGCCGACCGCGGCGTCGTCCTCGATCTTCGGTCGTCGGCGTACGTCGCCCTTGGACCTGTGCCGCAGGAGTTGACCGAGCGCACCCTCGTCGCGCGCGTACTCCAGGAGAAGGGCGGCAAGCGCTCGATCGTCAGCCACCACAACAAGGCCACCAAAGGCCGAATGGTCCGAGCCCTGCTCGCCCAGGCACGACCGCGCACCGTCGACGACGTGGCCGAGGCGTTGGCCGCGGCGGACTACCGGGTCGAACTCGCTCCCCCGGTCAAGGGCGGTCCCTGGACGGTCGACGTCGTCGTGCGCGAGCTCTAGGAGCGGTCAGACTCCAGGTCCGGCGTCCACCTCGCGCAGGTGGGCCGACTCGGCGAAGCCGAACAGCGACGAGTTGCCGTCGGCGAACCACGCGATCGTGGTGAGCGAGCAGGGCGCCAATTCCATGCGGTAGAGGCTCGACAGCGGCGCGTCGACGCACATGCCGGTGATGAGCTTGATCGGCGTGACATGCGAGATGACGGCGATCCGCTGCCCGGCATGCCGCTTCAGCACGGCCCGTCGTGCAGCATCCACGCGGTCGCGGCACTCGGCGAAGGATTCGCCGCCGGGCGGCGCGACATCGGTCGAGGCGATCCAGGCATTGAGCTCATCCGGCCAGCGCTGCTGTACCTCGGCGAAGGTGTGCCCGTCCCACTCGCCGAAGTCGCACTCGATGAGACCGTCCTCGATGTCGATGGAGGCGCCCGCGTGCTCCGCCACGATGGCGGCGGTCTGCCGTGTGCGCAGCCGGGGCGAGGCGACAATGCCGTCGATGCCGCCACGCGCCACGATTTCGCGGGCGAGGGCGTGTGCCTGGGCCTCGCCGAGGGCGATGAGCGGGGCGTCGAAACCTCCCGCGCCGCTGAACTTCTTCTCCAGGCTCATTGCCGTCGCGCCGTGCCGACCCAGCAGGGTCATCGTCGGCGCACCCAGGTCCGTGGCCCAGCCGACCAGCGCGCGCGGCCTTTCGGCCTTGGCGCGGTCCTCGAGCACCTCACCGACGACGTCCTCCGCCTGGGGAACTCCGAGGTCGACGGCCCGATCGATGCGCGCGGGCTCGCCCCGCAGTTCGGCGTCGAGCGCTTCGTTGACCAGGCGATCGGCAGCGCGATTGCGATCGCGCGGGATCCACGTGAACGTCGCCCCGGGGGCCAGACGTCGCGCCGTCAAGGCCAGCTCGCGCAGCGCCGCGTTGCGCATCGCCCAGCGACCGGACATCTGCTCGACGACGAGCTTGGAGTCGAGTCGCACCTCGATCTGGGCAGCCGGGTCGATCTCGAGGGCGCGCTCCAAACCGGCTAGGAGCCCGCGATACTCCGCCACGTTGTTGGTGGCGATGCCGATGGCATCACCGACCTCGGCCAGCACGCGCTCGGTCTCTCCGTCGCGCACCACCGCTCCGTAGGCGGCCGGACCTGGGTTGCCCCGCGAGCCGCCATCGGCTTCGACGACGAGCAGCCTGGTCACAGCCCGGATTCCGGCGTACGCACGAGAATGCGGCGGCACTCCTCACAGCGCACCACCTCGTCGGGTGCCGCGCCGCGGATGCGCTCCAGATCGACCGGGGTCAGCTCGATGCGGCAGCCCTCGCAGCGACCGCGATGCAGGGCGGCCGCTCCGATGCCGCCGTTGTCCGCGCGCAACTTGTCGTAGAGGGTCATGAGTTCGGGAGCCACCGCTTGGGCGGAGGCGGCACGGGCTGCTTGCGCTGCTGCTTCTTCTTCGGCGAGTGCAGCCATGGCGGTGTCACGCGCTTCGACGGCGGCAGCCAGGTCGGCGACCATCTGGTCACGCTCGGCGAGGAGTGCGGACTGTCGGCCCTGCGCCTCCTCGAGCCGCTCCATGATCTCGAGCTCGACGTCCTCGAGATCGGACTGCCGGCGAGCCAGCGACTCGAGCTCATGCTGGAGCGAGGTCAGCTGCTTGGCGTCATTGATCGACCCGGAATCGAGGAGTTGGCGATCCTTCGCAGCACGCTGACGCACGAGATCCACGTCGTTGTCGGCCTTGCGCTGCTCGAGTTCGAGATCGGCCACCTCGACCGACACCGACGTGATGCTGTCGGCAAGGCTGCGCTGGGCGGCCTCGATTTCGGCGACACGTGCGGCCTCGGGGAGGGTGGCGCGCCGGTGGCGCACGCGATCCACCTCGAGGTCGTGCTGCTGCACCTCGAGCAGGGTGATCTGCTGCTGCGGGTCGACGTTCAGGACTGGCTCCTCACCGACGCGGTCCACGGATCCGTGGGGATCTCGGACACCAGGCTCTCCACCGTAGCCCCCTGAGCGGCGACATCGACGGCGAGGAGTTCGGCAGCCTGGGCCAGCCAGGGCCATTCGCTCGCCCAGTGCGCCACGTCGATGACGGCGCACCCACCCTCCTCGCGATGCTCCAGTGCGCGATGGTGCTTCAAGTCGGCGGTGACGTAGACGTCGGCGCCGGCATCGGTGGCCACGGGCAGCAGCGAGTCGCCCGAGCCCCCGCACACGGCGACCGTGCTGACGATGGCATCGGGATCTCCGATCACGCGGGCACCGTGGTGGGTCGCGGGCAGCGCCGAGGCGACCACGCCGGCGAAGTCGCCCAGCGGAAGAGGAACCGGCAGGCGACCGATGCGGCCGAGTCCCGAGTCATCCAGCGGCCGGGAATCGGTGACCCCGAGGGCCGCAGCGAGGGCATCGGAGACCCCGGGGACCGCGATATCGGCGTTGGTGTGGGCGCAGTAGAGCGCGATCCCGGAAGAGATCAGCCGGTGGATGACACGCCCCTTGGCATCGGTCGCGGCGACAGAGTGCACGCCGGTCAGTAGGAGCGGGTGGTGTACGACGATGAGGTCGACGTCGGTGGCTAGCGCCTCGTCGACGACAGCGGTCACCGGATCGACCGCCCAGAGGATCCGACGTACGGGCGCGGAGGGCTCGCCGCACACCAGACCAACGGCGTCCCAGGGCTCAGCGCTCTGGAGTGGGTAACGCCGTTCGAGCAGGGCGACGATCTGGTCGAGAGTCAGGGCCGCGGACACGCAGCGAGGCTACCGCCGCTAGCCTCATGGGGTTCATCTTCGGGCCTGTAGCTCAGTTGGTAGAGCACTTCCCTTACAAGGAAGGGGTCGTCGGTTCGAGGCCGGCCGGGCCCAC
>NBNH01000025.1 GCA_004379115.1 Actinomycetales bacterium mxb001 | reverse complement strand
GCATTGCTCGCTGCGCTCCGCGGAATGATGCCGCGTCGGCGAGTACCTTGGCGATTCGGTCGCGAGCGGCCTCGGTGAGGTCAGGCTGTCGAGCCGCGAATCGAATGTCGACGCCTGGGGGCCCACTGCGTTCGATGTCGCGTCGCATAACTCGGTCGAGGCAGATGAGTCCCTCCGGTAGGGAGAAGGTTCGAGCCAGGTCCAGTGCGGTTCTCTCCTCCGTGGTCACGGGAACGTCGGCCAGACTCACGATGTGGGTCTCGGGAAGCGGGCACGAGTGGATCCGCACGTGACCGACCGTGCGGGTTCGACCGTCGCGCTGCGTGACATGATGCAGAGAGCTGCGAGTTACCGGCGCGGGTAGTCCATGCATGGCAGCTGCGGACATATGCGAAACGGCGGCGCCAGAGATTGCCACGGCCGTAGCAGCCGCACTGAGCCATGCGGGTGACGTCTCGGGCGCGGATACGGCGTACATGCCCCTCCTCAGGCGCTGGATGACGCCCAAGCGCTCGGCACCCCGAACTCGCTCGCGGGTGACTCCGATCGCTGCGGCCGCGTGGAGGGAAAAGGGTCGATGCCCGAAAGCGGCTAGCAGGGCAGCCCGGGTCTGCGGCGATGTGCTCCGTCTACCCACGCCCCCACTGTCGCGGTTCCCTGGCTACTCCCGCTGACGTCGTCCACAGCCCTGCGCCATCACGCAGACGAAGGTAGTGGGGCCAATCGCCCTCTCAATCAGCCCTTTTGCCCCCACAACCTTCGTGGGCATGAGAGGAAGCTGGCGTGAGAGGAGGTGGGCGTGAGAGGAGGTGGGCGTGAGAGGAGGTGGGCGTGAGAGGAGGTGGGATGCGGTTCACGGGGGAGGGAGAGGCCCTAGCCGGCCAGTGCGGCGCGCATGGCGTCGATATGTGCCGGCGTCGATCCGCAGCAGGCTCCGATGATGTCGATGCCGAGGTCGCGCATCTCGACCGCGTAGATGGCCATCTGCTCGGGTGTGCCGTCGAACTGGAAGCTGTCTCCCACGAGCTTGGGTAGCCCCGCATTGGACTGCACGATCAGGCGTACGCCATCGGTGCGCGCCTCCGCCAACTGCGCGGCGATGATGCGCATCTCGTCGAGGCCGCGGCCGCAGTTGGCTCCGATCACATCGACGCCGAGATCGGCGAGCGTGGTAACCGCCAGGGCGGGGGAGACGCCCATCATCGTGCGCAGGTTGGTGTCGAAGCTGAGGGTCGTGATCACCGGTAGGCCAGGTGCTTCGGCCTTCGCCGCAAGCACGGCCGCCTCGATCTCGGACAGGTCGCTCATGGTCTCGATGAGGATCGCATCGGCCCCGCCGGCAACGAGCCCGCGGATCTGCTCGGCGAAGAGTTGCTGCGCACCCTCGGGAGTGAGGTCGCCCATCGGCTCCATGAGTTCACCCGACGGCCCGATGTCACCGAGCACGAACACACCCGGGTGACGATCGGCGACACGTCGGGCGAGTTCGGCCGCGGCCTTATTGAGTTCGACCACTCGGTCTTCGAGTCCATGCATCTGCAGTCGCGCACGAGTGCCGCCGAAGGTGTTGGTGGTGAGCAGCCGAGCGCCAGCAGCGGCGTATCCCTCGAGGACGCCCTCGACGACATCGGCGTGCTCGACGTTCCACAGCTCCGGGGCACCACCCTCGCTGTTGCCGAGGTCCTGCAGCATCGTTCCCATGGCGCCGTCGCCGAGGATGGGACCGTTGGCAAGGGCGTCAAGGAGGCTGCTCATGAGCCGTATCCCATCACACGATGGCCGTAAAGCGTGACATCGCGCTCCTGGCTATGTGACCCGTGGGCCAGCCGTGACAGTCGGTGCGGAGATCCGCGTCACAGCGGGATATTGCCGTGGGCGCCGCGAACACCCGGGGTGTCGAGCAGCACCTGGGCTACTCGCGAGCGCGTGCGGTCGGGCTGCACGACCTCGTCGACGACTCCCATCTCGACGGCGCGGGCGATGCCACCGGAGATGACCTCGTGCTCGGCAGCGAGCTCGAGCTCGAGTTGCGCGCGGGCCTCCTCGTCAGTGGCCTCGGCGAGGCGGCGACGATGCAGCACGCGGACGGCCGCGACCGAGCCCATGACGGCGACCTCGGCACCCGGCCAGGCGAATACCCGGGTGGCCCCGAGTGACGCGGAGTTCATGGCCACGAACGCACCGCCGTAGGCCTTGCGGGTTACCACGGTCACCCGTGGGACGACGCACTCGGCGAAGGCATGGAGCAACTTGGCGCCGCGGCGCACGACGCCATCCCACTCCTGGCCAACGCCGGGCAGATAGCCGGGTACGTCGACCAGCACGACGAGCGGCACGGCGAACGCGTCACACATGCGCACGAAGCGCGCGGCCTTCTCGGCGCTGGTGGCATCGAGACAGCCACCCAGGCGCAGGGGATTGTTGGCCACCACGCCGACGGTGCGTCCACCCAGGCGCCCCAGCACCGTCACGACATTGGGCGCCCACTTGGGGTGAAGTTCGACCCCGCTGCCCGCATCGAGGAATGCGTCGACGAGCGGATGTACGTCGTACGCGCGCTTCGACGACTCGGGCAGGAGGTCTCCGAGATCGGTATCGACGACGGCATCGATGTCGAGGGATCCCTGACGGCCAAGAAGGTGGGCCAGTCGGCGCCCCTCGGCGTAGGCATCGTCGTCGGTCTCCGCCACGACGTGGACGACGCCGCTACGACGACCGTGGGGGTCGGGACCGCCGAGGCGCAGCATGTCGACCTGTTCGCCGGTGACCGAGCGGATGACTTCCGGACCGGTGACGAAGATGCGGCCCTCGGGACCGAGGATGACGATGTCGGTGAGTGCGGGACCGTACGCCGCCCCGCCAGCGGCCGGCCCGAGCACGATGGAGATCTGCGGCACCTTGCCTGAGATACGCGTCATGGCCGCGAACACGCGGCCGACGCCGTCGAGGCTCGCCACGCCCTCGCGCAGGCGCGCCCCGCCCGAATGCCAGATGCCGACGACGGGGCACGAGTCGGCGAAGGCGCGATCGTAGGCGGTGACGATGGCGCGGCATCCGTCGCGGCCCATGGCACCGCCCTGGATGGTGGGATCGGTGGCGAATGCAACGACCGGAGTGCCCTGGACACGTCCGACGCCGACGAGGACTCCGCGATCGTCCTCGGGTGTGATGGCGTCGAACTCACCGTCGTCGAAGAAGGCGGCGAGCCGCACGCGGGGCGAGCGAGGGTCGAGGCCCGCCTGCTCCGGTGCGGCCGAGGCCATCACGCGCTCCGGAACGCGATGGCGACGTCGTGCCCGCCAAAGCCGAAGGAGTTGTTGAGGGCGATGAGATCGCCCTGGGGCAGGGTGCGAGCACTCCCGTGCACGACGTCGAGGTCGACCTCGGGGTCCTGCTCGTGGAGGTTGATGGTCGGAGGCACGAGTCGGTGGTGGAGTGCCAGGACGGTGTAGATGCCCTCGACCGCACCGGCCGCTCCCAGCATGTGGCCGGTCATCGACTTGGTGCCGGTGACGAGAGGTCGATGGCTGCCCATCGCAGCTCGAATGGCCACGGCCTCGGCAACATCGCCCTGAGGAGTCGATGTCGCATGCGCGTTGATGTGCGCGACATCGGCGGGAGATGCATCAGCCTGCGCCAGCGACGAGAGGATCGCGCGCGTCGCGCCCTTGCCCTCGGGATCGGGCTGCGCGATGTGGTGAGCGTCGGCCGTCAGGCCGGCCCCGACGACGTAGGCGTAGATGCGTGCGCCGCGCGCCTTGGCGTGCTCCTCTGACTCGAGCACTAGCACGCCTGCCCCCTCGCCCATGACGAAGCCGTCGCGTGCGATGTCGTAGGGGCGCGATGCTCCCTGAGGGTCGTCATTGCGCGTGGACAGCGCCCGCATGGCGGCGAAGCCGGCCATCGTGAGTTGGTGGATGGGGGTCTCGGTGCCTCCGGCGAGGACGACGTCGGCGCGGCCGTCTTCGATCATGCGCGCTGCGACAGCGATGGCCTCCGCTCCGGAGGCGCAGGCGCTCACCGGCGCGTGGACGCCGGCCGCGGCATGGAACTCGAGTCCGACCGCGGCCGCCGGACCGCTGGGCATGAGCATGGGCACGGTGTGGGGCGAGATCCGCGAAGGACCCCGCTCCTTGAGGGTGTCGTAGGCATTGAGCAGGGTGAGGAACCCCCCGATGCCCGAGCCGATCACCGCCCCCATGCGAACGGGGTCGACCTCGGGGCTGCCGGCGTCGGCCCAAGCCTCGCGGGCCGCGACGACGGCCACCTGCTGGGAACGGTCGAGCTTGCGTGCCTCGACTCGATCCAGCGGTGGCTCCTCGGCAAGCGTGCCGGCGAAGTGAACCGTCATCTCCGGCACCCACTCCTCGGTGAGCAGCCGGATGCCCGACCGCCCCTCGACGAGTGACGCCCAGTTGCCTGCCACGTCACCGGCGAGCGGTGTCGTGGCACCCAGGCCCGTGACTGCGATGCGCATGAGTCAGGCGGTCGACTTTTCGATGTAGGCAACCGCGTCGCCGACGGTGCGCAGGTTCTTGACCTCGCTGTCGGGGATCTTCACGCCCCACTTGTCTTCGGCGGCCATGACGACCTCGACCATGGACAGTGAGTCGATATCGAGGTCATCGATGAACGACTTGTCGGGCTGGATGTCGGCAACCGGCACACCGGCGACCTCATTGACGATGACGGCAAGGCCGTCGAGGATCTCCTGGCTCATCGTGCGTCCTTTCGGGGTGGGTGATGCGCGCGGGGGTCCACGCTAGGGCAAGGTCACGACCTGGGCTGCGTAGGCCAGGCCAGCACCGAATCCGATCAGCAGGGCGGTCCCCCCGTGGGGTACCTCTCCGGTCGACAGCATGCGGTCCATGGCGATGGGGATCGAGGCGGCCGAGGTGTTGCCCGTGGTCTCGATATCGCGGGCGACCGGCACGTGCTCGGGCAGTTTGAGGGCTCGGATCATCGCGTCGGTGATGCGCATGTTGGCCTGGTGCGGGATGAAGGCGTCGAGGTCATCGGCGGTCACTCCGGCTCGGTCGAGTGCCTGCTGAGCAGTCAGCGAGCCGTTGGAGACGGCCCAGCGGAAGACCTGCTGGCCCTGCATCGACAGTGTGGGGAATCGCGGGCCGCCGTTGTCGCGGTAGTCGATGAGCGACTGCGTCATGCAAATGGCATCGTGCTGGGATCCGTCGGAGCCCCAGACGACCGGACCGATGGCGGGCTCGTCGGATGGTCCCACCACGACCGCACCCGCGCCGTCGGCGAAGATGAAGGCGGTCGCGCGGTCATCCAGATCGATCCAGTCGGTGAGCTTCTCAACGCCGACGACGATGACGTAGTCGGCACTCCCTCCGCGCACCAGGTCTTGTGCCATCGCCAGGCCGTAGCAGAACCCGGCACAGGCCGAGCTGATGTCGGTGGCGGCGGCATTGACGGCGCCCAGGCGGTACGCGACCTCGGAGGCGGCCGACGGAGTCTGGTAGGGGTGCGTCACCGTGGCCACGAGCACGAAGCCCACCTGGTCCGCGGTGATTCCCGCACCGGCCAGGGCCTTCTCGGCCGCGGCGACCGACAGGTCGACCACGGTTTCATCGGGGGCCGCGTAACGGCGCTCGACGATGCCGGACCGCTCGCGGATCCACTCGTCGGTGGAATCGATGCGCTCGCAGACCTCGGCGTTGGTCACGACGCGCTCGGGTCGGTAGCTACCGACCGACATGATGCGCGCGTACGGCGCCCCGGAATGCGGGCGAATGCGAGCGGTCATGTGAGTGCCTCCTCGTGGGCCGGGTGGAGGCGGACGAGCGGCTGGCCAGGAGAGACGGGATCGCCGTCCTCGACCAGCCACTCGACGACGGTCCCACCATGGGGGGCGACGACGTCGACGGCATCGCGCAAGCTCGTGATGGTGCCGATGCGGGCACCGGGGTCGATGCGGTCACCGGCGACGGCATGCGTGGACGTGGATGTGAACACGCCCTTGATCGGCGAGACGACAAGCCGCCATGTTGGTGATCCCGCGACAGCGCTGGTGGCTCCGTGCCGAGCGATGATGTCCCACGCGGCGGGCAGGTCGTCGGGGGTGTTCAGCGCGAGCGTCTCCACGCCGGGCAGTGCGCGCTTGGCCAGCCCGGTCAGCGTGCCGGCCGGGGGGATCTCGATCAGGGCGGTGACGCCCAGGTCGGCCATCGTCGCCATGCACAGGTCCCAGCGCACCGGCCGGCTCACCTGGGCCACGAGGCGCTTCAGCACGTCGCGGCCGTCGTGGATCACCTGACCGTCGGCATTGGAGAGCAACTGGATGCGCGGGTCGTGCGTGGACATGGCGGCGGCGTAGCCGGCGAGAACCTCGACGGCGGGGGCCATGAAGCGCGTGTGGAATGCCCCGGCGACCTCGAGCGCCCGGACGCGTGCCTTGGTCGGTGGATTGTCGGCGAAGGCAGCGAGGGCGTCGAGTTCGCCTGCCACGACGATCTGGCCCGCGCCATTGATATTGGCGGGAGTGAGTCCGAGCGCTTCCGCCGCGGCGATCACCTCATCGGCCTCACCGCCGAGAACGGCGCTCATGCCCGTGGGCGTCGCTGCCGCCGCCTGCGCCATGGCGCGGCCGCGCTCACGGACGAAGACCATGGCCTGCTCGGCTGTCAGGACGCCGGCCGCTGTGGCCGCCGTGATCTCGCCGACCGAGTGGCCCGCGCCGACCGCCACCTTGCCGAATGCCTCAGCCGGGTGGGGAAAGAGCGACAGCAGAGTGACGAGGCCCGCGCCCACGAGAAGGGGCTGCGCGATGGCCGTGTCGCGAATCGTGTCGGCGTCGGAGACAGTGCCGTGCTCGATGAGGTCGATACCGGCAACGGTCGACAGCCACGCCAGTCGCGCCTCGACCCCCGGGACCTCGAGCCAGGGGGTGAGAAAGCCGGGGGACTGGGCTCCCTGGCCGGGAGCCACGACGACGAGCACGTCGGCAACCTATCGGGGTGACGCGCCTACTCCCAAGTAGGCGCAGTTCTAGCCGAGTCCGGTGCTGCTGAGTCCCGTCAGGTCGCCGATGATCCGACCGATGACGAAGGTGACCCCGGCCGCGAGTGCACCGACGAAGAGTTGTCGCAAGGCAGCGGGTACGACGCCCCGACCGGAGAATCGGCCCACCAGCCCGCCGACGATGAGCATCGCGATCGCCGACAGGGCGATGGCGATGACCATGGCCGTGGTGCCGCCGGCGAAGAGATAGGGCAGGACCACCACGAAGGCACCGATAGCGAAGGCGAGGAAGCTCGAGACCGCCACCTTGACCGGGTTGCCGAGCTCGTCGGGATTGAGCCCGAGTTCCTCGCGAGCGAGCGTGTCGAGGGCCGACTTCGGATCAGCGAAGATGCGGTCGGCCGCGGCCTTGGCGGTCGCCCGATCCATTCCCTTGGCGCGGAAGATGAGCTCGAGTTCCTTGCGCTCCTCCTCGGGCTTGTTCTTCAGCTCCTGGGCTTCCATCTCGATCTCGCGCTTGAAAAGATCGCGCTGACTGGCGACGCTGACGTATTCACCCGCGGCCATCGAGAACGCTCCCGCGAGCAGACCGGCGATGCCGGCGAAGAGCACGACGCCGCGATCGACACCTGATCCGGCGAATCCCATGACGAGGGCGGTGTTGGACACGAGGCCGTCGCTGATCCCGAAGATGGCCGCGCGCACGGCACCGGACGTGTCGACGCGATGCCAGCGTTCGCCGAAGTCCACGCCGCCATCGGCGGTGATCACCCCGCGCTCGACGGCTGCCGTTGCGGGCTCGTGTGAGCGCAGGCGTCGGAAGACCTCGGCATGCTCACGCTCGTCAGCCGACATCTGCGCGGGGGCCTCGGGCTCGTCGTCGTACATCCCGGCATCGGCACCCTCCGCCTCCTCCAGGTGGGCGAGGACGTCGTCCATGCCGGCCGCGCGCGCCCGGGCGACCATGGCAGCGTCATCGGGGTCGAGGGACGTCGGTGCCGGCGGGACCGCGACACCGCTTTCCTCGAGCTTGGCCACCCAGTGGGCCGCGTGCTCGTCCTCCATGTCGGCCAGCTCGAGGAGCGCCTCGCGGCGGTCGCCGTCGCTCATCTCGGCCAGTGATCGATAGAGGAGCGAGGCCTTGCGCTCGGCCTCGAGGTAGCGCAGGAAGCGCTTCGGATCGTCGCTCATCCTGATCCTTCGGTGTTGCCGGCATCGGCGGCGGCCGGATCCATCAGTTGGTATCTGTCAATCGCCTTGGCGATGTCCTCGCGCTCGATCTCGCCGCGTTCGGCGAGTGCCGTCAGAGTGGCGACGACGATCGACTCGGCGTCGACGAGGAAGTGGCGACGAAGTGCGCCACGGGTGTCCGACATGCCCCACCCATCGGTGCCGAGTGTCACGTAGTCGCCGGGAACCCAGTTGCGCACCTGGTCCTGGACGGCGCGCATCCAGTCGGACACGCCGACGACGGGGCCACCGCGACCCTCGAGCTTGGTGGTGATGAAGGGCACGCGAGCCGTCTCGAGCGGGTTGAGCAGGTTCCACCGATCGGCTTCGAGCCCGTCTCGGCGCAATTCGTTCCAGGACGTGACCGACCAGACATCGGACTCGATCTGCCAGTCGCGGCGCAGGATCTCCTGGGCCTCCAGTGCCCAGTTCACGGCAACGCCGGAGGCAAGGAGCTGGACACGCGGCAACTCGCCCTGGCCCGGAGAGACCAGGTGCATGCCGCGCAGGATTCCGTCGACATCGACTCCCTCGGGCTGAGCGGGCTGGACGTAGGGCTCGTTGTAGACGGTGAGGTAGTAGAAGACGTCCTCCGACGCTTCGCCGTACATGCGACGCAGGCCGTCCTCGACGATGTGGCCGAGTTCGTAGCCGAATGCGGGGTCGTAGGCGACGACGCCCGGATTGGTCGAGGCGAGCAACTGGGAGTGTCCGTCCTCGTGCTGCAAGCCTTCGCCGTTGAGAGTGGTACGTCCGGCCGTGGCACCGAGCACGAAGCCACGCGCCATCTGGTCCATGGCCTGCCAGAACGCGTCGCCGGTGCGCTGGAATCCGAACATCGAGTAGAAGACGTAGACCGGGATCATCGGCTCGCCGTGCGTCGAGTAGGAGGTGCCTGCGGCGATGAAGGACGCGACCGACCCGGCCTCGTTGATGCCCTCGTGCAGGATCTGGCCGTCCTTGGCCTCCTGGTAGTTGAGGACGAGTTCGCGGTCTACCGAGATATAGCCCTGGCCCGCCGGGTTGTAGATCTTCGCCGTCGGGAAGAGCGAATCCATGCCGAACGTGCGTGCCTCGTCGGGGATGATCGGCACGAAGCGCGCACCGATGCCCTTGTCGCGCATGAGGTCCTTCAGCAGTCGGACGAAGGCCATGGTCGTCGCCACGGCCTGCTTGCCGGATCCGCGACGCACCACCTCGTAGTGATCGGCGCCGGGCAGCGGGAGCGAGTGCGCGCGCGTGCGCCGCTCCGGCACCGAACCGCCCAGGCGTCGGCGACGATCGAGCATGTAGACGTAGGCCTCGCTGTCGGGACCGGGGTGGTAGTACGGCGGTGCGTAGCCGTCGCCGAGCTGCTCGTCGGTGATCGGGATGAGGAGCCGATCGCGGAAGCCCTTGAGGTCGTCGAGCGACAACTTCTTCATCTGGTGGGTCGCGTTGCGCCCCTCGAAGTGAGATCCGAGCGTGTAGCCCTTGATCGTCTTCGCGAGGATCACCGTCGGCTGACCGGTCGTCTCGACCGCGGCCTTGTAGGCGGCGTAGAGCTTGCGGTAGTCGTGGCCGCCGCGCTGCAGGTTCCAGATCTCGTCATCGGTCCAGTCCTCGACGAGCTTGGCGGTGCGCGGATCGCGTCCGAAGAAGTGCTCGCGGACGAACGCACCGTCTTCGGCCTTGTAGGTCTGGAAGTCGCCATCGGGCGTGGTGTTCATGAGGTTGACCAGCGCGCCGTCGCGGTCCTTTGCCAGGAGTTCGTCCCAGCGGCGGCCCCAGATGACCTTGATGACGTTCCAACCGGCGCCGCGGAAGAGGGATTCGAGCTCCTGGATGATCTTGCCGCTGCCGCGCACGGGTCCGTCGAGGCGCTGCAGGTTGCAGTTGACCACGAAGACGAGGTTGTCGAGTTCCTCGCGGGCGGCGAGACCCAAAGCGCCCACCGACTCCACCTCGTCCATCTCGCCGTCGCCGAGGTAAGCCCAGACGCGCTGCTGGGAGGTGTCCTTGATGCCCCGGTTCTGGAGGTACTTGTTGAAGCGGGCCTGGTAGATCGCTGACAGCGGACCCAGCCCCATCGAGACGGTGGGGAACTGCCAGAACCACGGCATGAGGCGCGGGTGCGGATAGGACGGCAGGCCGCCGCCGGGGTGGGAGAGCTCCTGGCGAAAGCCGTCCATTTGGCCCTCGCTCAGACGACCCTCGAGGAAAGCGCGGGCGTAAATGCCGGGGGAGGCGTGGCCCTGGAAGAACACCTGGTCGCCGCCGCCGGGGGCATCGGGGCCGCGGAAGAAGTGGTTGAAGCCGACCTCGTAGAGCGAGGCGGAGGAGGCATAGGTGGAGATGTGGCCGCCGACGCCGATGCCGGGGCGCTGGGCGCGGTGCACCATGATCGCGGCGTTCCAGCGCACGTAGCGGCGGATCTCCCGCTCGAGAGTCTCGTCTCCGGGGAACCATGGCTCGTTCTCGGGATGGATTGAATTGATGTAGTCGGTGGATCGCAGGCTGGGAATGCCGACATTGCGCTCAGCTGCCCGACGCAGCAGCGACAGCATGAGATAGCGCGCCCGATAGGGCCCGGCAGCGTCGATGATCTGGTCGAGTGAGGCGGTCCACTCGGCCGTCTCCTCGGGATCGACGTCGACGTACTGGGTGGGCAGGCCACCGGCGAGGAGCGGCTGCTGCCGCAGCGGGTCGAATCCGGGGGTCATCCCATGCCCTTCGCCGGGGTGCGCCGGGGTCGCCGGTTCACCGGTCGGACCGTCGTGCGACGCGGTCGCGCCACTTCGACGGCTGTCGTGCCCGCATATCCTCCCGCACGCACCCCCTGGGCGCCCCCGCCGGGACCGATCGGGGAGGGCAATAGCGCCGAGTTGGTTGCGCTGAGGGCATGGGTCCGGTGGACTACCCCTGTGAACCCGCCCCTGGCGTGCCCGCCCGGCGAGGGACGGCCATGACGGCCGCCGGCGCGACCACCCTGGGCCTGCTCGGTGTCCAAGCCGGGCACGTGGTCTGGGAGATCGGGGTCGATGGCGACGCCGATGCCGACCTGCGGGCCGCGTTGCAGGCAGCCGACGGGGTCGAGGTCGTCGACGACGAGTACGACGACGTGGTGGATGTCGTGCTGCTGTGGTGGCGTGACGAAGACGGCGACCTGGTCGACGCCCTCGTCGATGCGATCGGACCGCTCGCCGACCACGGCGTGGTGTGGCTGTTGACTCCCAAGCCCGGTCGCGATGGCCACGTCGAGGCCGAGGACATCTCTGACGCTGCGCCCACTGCCGGCCTGCAGCAGACATCGACCGTGAGCGCGGGCCGCGATTGGCAGGGCACGCGGCTCGTGGCCCCGCGCGTCGGCCGCCGCTAGCTCTTCGTCCACCTCTTCCACGCGCCGCCGAGCGCGTCGCCCACCTTGCGCGCCGCGTCGGCTGTCGCCGTGTACGCCTGCAGAGCCTGCCGCAGTCCCTCGGTGCCGGGGAGTCCCGGCGCGGCGGCCAGTACCTGCACGAGAGCCAGGAGCCCGGTGAGGTCCCGCGCACGCATGTCACCGCGTGCATAGGCCGCGGGTGCGGATACGCGGCCGGCCGCGATGTCGAGGAGTAGGCCCGCGTCGCCGATGAGTGCCGGACTGGGCGTGGCGTCGGCCACGTCCCGCGTGCACCAATCCGCGTCGAGTGAACCCGTGCCGACGCGGATCTGCGGGGTGATGGCCGCCAGGGATACGGCGGCCCGCTGCTGAGCGGCGACAGCCCCCACGGTGTCGATGAGGGCGGCGAGGCCCGCCGTCGTGAGGGAGTCCGGAGCCGTCACGCCCGCTGGCCCCAGGTCGCGGGCAGCGACGGCGCACTGGAAGGCGGTCGCGGCCACCAGCGTGCCAAACGGCACGACGCCCAGCGGTCCACCGACGGGAAGCCGTGCCTCGTCGACGACGTCAGGGGAGGAGGCCCAGGTGGCGATGTCATCGCGGGCACGGCGCAGGGCATCGAGGATCGTGCGAGCATCATCGCCGGCGTGCATGCTGACCACTCGCTCCTCGATCGCGTCAAGCGGTTCGGCGTCGAGCACGCCAGCCAGGGCATCGTCGCGAATCCGGGCAAGGGGGCGACCCTCGGTCCACGAGCCGAGAACGACCAGGGTGCGGGCCGCCGTCCGACCGTCCTTGCGACCGACAGTGCCGAGGTCGACACCCTCGACGGCGGCCAACAGCGCATCCCAGGCGCCGACGGTGCTGGCGAGGAGGTCTGGCAGGTCACTGGTCACGCGACCGCGCTCTCCCCGCTCGGGGACCAGGTCGGCGGACGGTAGCGTCACGGTCACATCCTGCCGGGAGGTGGTTCGTGGCAATCAAGGTCGGTGCACCAGCTCCGGATTTCACGCTGCCCGATCAGCACGGTCGGCCCACCACCTTGTCCGCCATCAATGGCCCCGTCCTCATCGTGTTCTTCCCCGCGGCCTTCACGCCGGTCTGCCAATCCGAGCTCGCCGCCCTGCGTGAGCTGGAACTGCCGGGAATCACGATCCTGGGCATCTCCTGCGACTCCGCCTACGCGCTGCGCGCGTTCAGCGACGCCGAGGGATTCGACTTCGCCCTGCTCAGTGACTTCTGGCCGCACGGCGAGGTGGCGCGTACCTACGGTGCCTTCCTGCCTGAGCGCGGGATTGCCGGACGGGTCAGCGTGCTGGTGGATGGCGCCGGGGTCGTGCGCGCTCACTGGGAATCGCCCACCGGTCAGGCCCGGGATCCCCAGGACTACGTGGCGGCCGCGGCACGCCTGAAGGGTCAGTAAGGGCTCAAGATGCGGGGCCGGGCAATCGGGTGTCCACTGTGAGCGGTGGCCGGGGGCCCGAGACCCCGGCCACCGCTTCATGTCCGGGCACCCTCTGCGTGATCACTCCGCGTCGACCAGGGGTCGCGATCTCCCACTAAGGACAGCCCGAGTTGTTGGTGGTGCCGTCCGGCATGGTGGCGAGGCACAGGTAGGCACCCGCCAAGCTCGCGCCCGACAGGTTGGCCCCGCTGAGATCGGCGTTGCCGAGGTCGGCGCCCGAGAGGTTGGCACCGGAGAGGTCTGCGCCGACCAGGCTCGCATGCATGAGGTTCGCGCCCGCCAGGTTGGCATTCGACAGGTTCGCGGAGTTCAACGTGGCGTTGAGCAGACCGGCTGCGGAGAGGTTTGCCTCTTCCATGAGCGCGTTCGTCAGGTTGGCATTGACCAGCACGGCCTGGTTCAGGTTGGCATTGATCAGGTTGGCATTGGAGAGGTTGGCCACGGAGAAGTCGACCCCGGCCAGGTCGGCCCCGCTGAGATTCACCCCGGAGAGGTCGGCGCTCTGGCAGTGTGGTTTGCAGTGGAAGTCGACACGCAGAGCCTTGCCGCGAGCCAGGGCAGGACTGAAGTCGGCGCCCCGAAGATGTGCGCCCCGGAGATCGGCGCGACGCAAGATGACGCCCCGCATATTGGCGCCCTCCAGTGTCACGCCGCGGAGTTTGGCGCCATGCAGGTGCGCTCGGGCGAACTTCGCCCCTGTGAGGTCGCCGTGGTGCTCGAACTTCCACTTGTGAACGACGTCTCGGCAGTTGGCCGCCGGCCCGGGTACGCAGGTGCGGTTGCCGGACCCGATCGACTGCCCGGGAGAAGCAGCGCTGGAGGACGCGCCCAGGACTCCCGTCAAGAGAACCCCGCCGGCCCCTAGTGCGATGAGCGTGCGCCACATGCGCCCAGGATGCCATCGCGGAAGCGATGAAGCAGGGCGATGGGCGGTGTGGGCCCGGCCGGCCTCGAACCGACGACCCCTTCCTTGTAAGGGAAGTGCTCTACCAACTGAGCTACAGGCCCGAAGATGAACCCCATGAGGCTAGCGGCGGTAGCCTCGCTGCGT
>NBNH01000024.1 GCA_004379115.1 Actinomycetales bacterium mxb001 | reverse complement strand
CATCCTCCGTTCCATCAGGTGGAGTAGACACAGGTAAAATTGCTGCTGCTCAAAAACAAAGAGAAGCAGAGCTTAAAAAACAAGAAGAAGCTGCCAAAAAACGAGCTGAAGCATTAGCAAAACAAAATGAAGCTAATGCAATTCGTTCGCTTACTACTTATTTGAATAATACGTTTAAAACGGCTAGAGAGTCTAGAGATGCAACAGATGCTTTAATTAATAATATTAGCGGATTAGTAACTGAATATTCACCCGCAGCAATTCCACCTTTATTTACTCCTGAATATATTAAAGCAAGAGAAGATTTAAAAAAATTGCAAGACAATTTAGCTGACATTGAACGTAGATTAAACGAAACAAAAAGACAATTTGTAAAAGGTGCAGATAACAAGTTTTCTAATCAATTAGTACAGATTGAAACTGCGAGAAAATCTATTGAGCAACTTAAAAATGAAGAAGCAAGAAATAAACTGCTAGTTCAACTTAATAATTCGGAAAAAATGCTTGTTCAGCAAAAACAAAACGAAATAAAATTATTGGAACAAGCTAAACTTGATCTCAAAGATGTAAAAATAAAAGAGATTGAAGCAAGAATTCAATTAATTCAATCAATATCTAAGCTTAAAAGAGAATACGAGCGAGAAGCAATAATAAAAGATTTGGAATCAACTAATAGGCAAGGGAGACTAGAAGTACTTCAAAAAAATAATGAGTTGTTTCTACCACCTGTTTTTTCAGAAACAAAACCTGATGTCTTAGAATTACCACAACAAAATACAATAAAGCAATTGCAGAGTGCTTTAGACGCTATACCGCTTAATGTTTGGAATGATTTAAGTGGAAAATCAAAACTAATTCCTGATTTTTCTAAATCAAATGCAGATATACCAATTTCTCCTCCTAAATTAAATACAATCACATCACTTAATTTAACGGAATTGCTACAACAGCAAAGTGCAGTAACCGCTGAAATAGAAGGATTAAAAAAAATAATAAACACTGCAAAGGAACTGATAGAAACAAATAAGGCTGAAATAAGGGATATAGAAAACAATGAGTC
>NBNH01000204.1 GCA_004379115.1 Actinomycetales bacterium mxb001 | reverse complement strand
CCCCGCCGTTGTTGCCGCTGCCCACAAGGACGGCGACGCGTGCTTTCCGCACGCCGGAGCCAGCCTCGTCGAGGACGGAGGCGCAGACATCGGCTAGGCCCTCGGCCGCCCGTTCCATCAGCGCACCCTCGGGGAGGGTGGCCATCAGGTCGCCCTCAGCACGGCGCACCTGTGCCACCGAGTACACGCCGTTCACGCCGGCCTCACTCGACAGTGACGGACTTGGCCAGGTTGCGCGGCTGGTCGACGTCGTGGCCCTTGGCGGTAGCCATGGCGCAGGCGAAGACCTGGAGGGGCACGGTCGACACCAGCGGCTGCATCAGCGTCGGCACGACCGGTACACGAATGACGTAGTCGGCGTAGGGCGTCACGCTCTCATCGCCTTCCTCAGCGATGACGATGGTGCGCGCACCTCGAGCGCGAACCTCCTGGATGTTGGACACGATCTTGTCGTGCAACACCGCGCGACCCCGGGGTGAGGGCACGATGCAGATGACGGGCACGCCCTCCTCGATCAAGGCGATGGGGCCATGCTTGAGTTCGCCGGCCGCGAAGCCCTCGGCGTGCATATAGGCGAGTTCCTTGAGCTTCAGTGCGCCTTCGAGGGCGACGGGGTAGCCGACGTGACGGCCGATGAAGAGCACCGACGTGGCGTCGGCGAGCTCGCGGGCGAGGGCATGGACGCCCTCGCTGGTGTCGAGCACGAGGTCGACCGCCTGCGGCATGTCGGACAGGTCGGTGAGCACATTGCGGATCTCGTCGCCGAACATGTTGCCGCGCACCTGGGCGAGGTAGAGCCCCACGAGATAGGCCGCGATGATCTGAGTCAGGAAGGCCTTGGTGGAGGCTACGGCGATCTCCGGGCCCGCGTAGGTGTAGAGCACCGCGTCGCATTCGCGTGGAATGGTGGATCCAACGGTGTTGCAGATCGCCAGGGCCTTGGATCCCTGCTCGCGGGCATGGCGCAGGGCCATCAGCGTGTCCATCGTCTCGCCGGACTGCGAGATCGCAATCGTCAACGTGCGTGGATCGACGATCGGGTCGCGGTAACGGAACTCGCTCGCGAGTTCGACGTCGACGGGGATGCGCGTCCAGTGCTCGATGGCGTACTTGGCCACCAGGCCGGCGTGGTAGGCCGTGCCACATGCCACGACCACGATCTTGTCGATCTCGCGCAGATCAGCGTCGGAGAGACGCATCTCGTCGAGGTGCAGTCGACCGTCCTTGCCGACTCGGCCGCGCAGGGCGTCGGCCACGGCCTTGGGCTGCTCGGCGATCTCCTTGAGCATGAAGAGGTCGTAGCCGCCCTTCTCCGCCTGGGCGGCATCCCAGGTGACGGTGAACGGGGTGGCCTCGACCCGGACTCCGTCGAAGTCGGTGATGATGACGTCGTCACGAGAGATCTGCACGACCTGGTCCTGGCCCAGCTCGAGAGCGTTGCGGGTGTGGGCGACGAAGGCGGCCACATCGGAGGCCAGGAAGTTCTCGCCCTCGCCAAGTCCGACCACGAGCGGCGAGTTGCGTCGCGCCGCGACGACGACGTCGTGGTCGTCAGCAACGACAGCCACCAGGGTGAACGCCCCATCGAGCCGGCGGCATGTGCGTCGCATCGCCTCCGCGAGGTCGCCACCCGCCAGAGGCAACTCGGCTGCGAGTAGATGTGCGACCACCTCGGTGTCGGTCTCGGATGACAGGACCACTCCGGCCGAGGTGAGCTCCTCGCGCAGTTCGGCGAAGTTCTCGATGATGCCGTTGTGGATGACGGCTACGCGTCCGTCTTCACTCACATGCGGATGCGCATTGCTGTCGGTCGGACCACCGTGGGTCGCCCAGCGCGTATGGCCGATGCCGAGGGTGGCCGCCTCCAGGGGGTCCTCCCCCAGCAGGCTTTCGAGGTTGGCCAGCTTGCCAGCCTTCTTGCGGGTCTCCAGACGGTCGCCGGTGACGATGGCCACCCCGGCGGAGTCGTAGCCGCGGTACTCCAGGCGGCGCAGGCCCTCGACGACGACCTCGAGCGCCTGCTTCTCGCCGACGTAGCCCACGATCCCGCACATGGCTGCCAGGGTACGCGCTCGGTGATGCGTGAGGCTCAGTCGAGGGCGAGGCTCGCCCGGACGGCCGCGGCGATGGCCTCGGCCGACACCTGGGCTGTCTCGTGGGTCGGCGCTTCGACCATGACGCGTACGAGCGGTTCGGTGCCGGACGGCCGCAGCAGGACTCGGCCGGTCGAGCCCAACTCAGCCTCAACCGCGCCCACGACGGCGCGGATCTCGGCGCTCTCCCCCAGACGCGACTTGTCGACACCCGCGACGTTGATGAGCACCTGGGGCAGGCGGTTCATTACGGAGGCAAGCTCGCGAAGGCTGCGACCGGTCTCAGCCATCCGAGACAGCAGAGCAAGCGCCGTCATGAGGCCGTCACCGGTGGTCGCGTGGTCGAGCATCACGACGTGGCCACTCTGCTCGCCGCCAAGCGTGAAGCCACCTTCGAGCATCGCTTCAAGGACGTAGCGATCGCCGACCGCCGTCTCGATGGCGATGATCCCGTGGCCCGCCATGGCCAGCCGGAAGCCGAGATTGGACATCACCGTGGCAACGACGGTGTCACCGGCGAGCCGACCGCGGTCGCGATCCCCCAGCGCCAGGATCGCCAGGATCTGATCGCCGTCCACAATGTCGCCGCTCGCATCGACCGCCAGGCACCGATCGGCATCACCGTCATGGGCGATACCCGCGTCGGCACCGTGCTCCACGACGGCGGCCCGCAGGTCGTCCATGTGCGTGCTGCCGCAGCCGTCATTGATGTTGAGCCCATCCGGCGATGAATGGATGGCGATGACGTCGGCACCTGCCCGTCGCAGTGCCTCGGGTGACACGTGCGAGGCCGCGCCGTTGGCACAGTCGACGACGACACGCAGGCCGGTGAGCGGGGCATGCACCACGCCGAGCGCGTGGCCGATGTAGTCGGATGCGGCACTGTCGAGAGTCCGCACGCGACCGACCCCGTCACCCAGGGGTCGATCCCACGGCTCGCCGAGTCGTGCCTCGATCTGATCCTCGAGACTGTCGGACAGTTTGAAGCCTCGGCTGTCGAAGAACTTGATTCCGTTGTCGGGCATCGCGTTGTGCGATGCCGACAGCATCACGCCCAGGCTCGCACCATGCGCCACCGTGAGATAGGCGATCGCGGGGGTGGGGAGTACGCCGGCCAGGAGGACATCGACGCCGGCGCTGGCAAGCCCTGCGACGACGGCGGCCTCGAGGAACTCTCCGCTGGCGCGCGGATCACGACCGACGACAGCGAGCGGACGTCCGCTCGTCGACGTGAGTGCCCCGGCATCACCGAGGACATGGGCTGCAGATGCGGCCAGCGACAGCGCGAGCTCGGCGGTCAGGTCTCGATTGGCGAGCCCGCGCACGCCATCGGTGCCGAACAGGCGAGCCAAGCGATTAGCGCTTGCTGTACTGGGGAGCCTTGCGCGCCTTCTTGAGGCCGTACTTCTTGCGCTCCTTCACGCGCGGATCGCGAGTGAGGAAGCCGGCCTTCTTCAGCGACGGACGGTTGCCGTCGTGATCGATCTCATTGAGGGCGCGGGCGATGCCCAGGCGAAGGGCGCCGGCCTGGCCGCTCGTGCCACCGCCGTGGATGCGGGCGATGACGTCGTAACGACCCTCCTGGCCCAGCGAGACGAAAGGCTCGTTGACCAGCTGCTGGTGGACCTTGTTGGGGAAGTACGTCTCGAGGTCGCGACCGTTGATGGTCCAGCGGCCGGTGCCGGGGACGAGGCGCACGCGCGCCACTGCCTCCTTGCGGCGGCCCGTGGCGCCACCGGGTGCGGTGACAACCACGCGCTCCTTGGCGGCGGGCGCAGCGGAGGGTGTCTCGGAGGTGTACTCCGAGGGAATCTCCTCGTCGATGAACTCGGTCTCGGCCGTGGTCACAGTCATTCCTTCCGGGCGTAGCATCCGCTCGCCTGCTGAGCGGTCGCTACTGCGCGACCTGCGTGATCGAGTAGGGCTTGGGCTTCTGCGCGGCGTGGGGATGATCGGGGCCGGCGTACACCTTGAGCTTGGACAACTGCTGACGTCCCAGCTTGTTGTGGGGCAGCATGCCGCGCACGGCCTTCTCGACCGCGCGACGCGGGTTGTTCTGCAGCAGATCGGTGTAGGGGGTGGCGCGCAAGCCGCCGGGGTAGCCCGAGTGGCGGTAGTCCATCTTCTGCGTGGGCTTGCTGCCGCTGAGGGCGACCTTGTCGGCATTGATGATGATGACGAAGTCGCCGGTGTCGACATGGGGAGCGAACACGGGCTTGTGCTTGCCCCGCAGCAGGGTGGCGGCCTGGGAAGCCAGGCGGCCGAGGACGACGTCGGTGGCATCGATCACGAGCCACTCGCGGGTGACCTCGCCCGGCTTGGGGGTGTACGTACGCACGTGGACCTTCACTCGCTCAGGGGGGAGCCCGGGGGCGCCCCGGTTGAGCCCGGGGGCGGGCACAACGACCGCTAAGGCTACCGGGGGGCCGTGAGGGGGGTCAAAACGGGCCCTGAGGGGACTCAGGCCTGCCAGACCGGGACGTCGGATTCGCGGACCGACCCCTCGGCACCCACGACCAGGTAGCGGTCGAACTCCCTCGCGAACCACCGGTCGTGGGTCACGGCGATGACGGTGCCCTCGAAGGCGCCCAGGGCACCCTCCAGGGCCTCGGCGCTCTCCAGGTCGAGGTTGTCCGTGGGCTCGTCCAGGAGCAGCAGGGTCGCCCCCGACAGCTCCAGTAGCAGGATCTGGAAGCGCGCCTGCTGGCCACCCGACAGCGACTCGAAGCGCTGCTCGGACGCCGCGGCGAGGCCGTAGCGATCGAGGGCTCGAGCAGCCTGCTCGCGTCCCATGCCGGCCCGGTGACCGTCGCCGCGGTGCAGGACCTCCAGAAGCGTGCGCCCCTCGAGGTCAGGACGCACATGCGTTTGGGCAAACCATCCCGGGCGTACGCGCGAGCCGAGGCGCGCGGTGCCCGCATGCGCCACCGGAGTGATCGGCAGGTCGTTGACGGGCCGATGCTCCACATCGGGATCGCTGCCGCCGGCAGCCAGAAGACGCAGCAGGTGCGACTTGCCCGCTCCGTTGCGGCCGAGCACGGCCAACCGCTCGCCGTACCAGACCTCCAGGTCGAAGGGCTCGGTCAGGCCGGAGAGTTCGAGGCGCTCGCAGACGACCGCGCGCTTCGCCGTGCGACCACCCTCCAGCCGCATGCGCATGCTCTGTCGCAGCGGCACGGCCTCCGGCGGCCCGGCCTCCTCGAACATGCGCAACCGTGTTTGAGCGGCCTGGTAGCGGGAGGCGAGTCCGTCGTTGTAGGCGGCCTTCACCTTGTACATCTGCACGAGGTCCTTGAGCTTTTGGTGCTCCTCATCCCATCGGCGGCGGAGTTCTTCGAGCCGACTCATGCGATCCGCGCGAGCCTCGGCGTAGGTCGCGAAGCCTCCGCCGTGTACCCACACGGTGTTGCCGGCAGCGCCGAGCTCGACGGTGACGATCGTCGAGGCACAGGCCCGCAGGAGTTCGCGATCGTGGCTGATGAGAAGGACCGTCTTGGTGGTCGAGGCGATGCTGGCCTCCAACCACTCCTTGCCGGGCACGTCGAGGTAGTTATCGGGCTCGTCCAGCAGGAGCACCTCGTCGGGGCCGCGCAGGAGCGCTTCGAGGACCAGGCGTTTTTGCTCCCCGCCCGAGAGCGTGACGACCTGACGCCACTTGACCTGGTCGTACGACTCCCCGAGGGCCGCCGTACAGCACACGTCCCAGGCGACTTCTGCGTCGTAGCCTCCGGCATCGGCATAGTCCGCCAGTGCCTGGGCGTACCGCATCTGCAGGTCGGCGTCCTCGGACTCCATGAGCCGGGCCTCGCAGTCGTCGACCTCGGCTGCGGCCTTCTGCAGCGCCGGGGAGGACACCGACAGAAGGAGGTCGCGCACGGTGCCCGAGGTGCCGTGACCGATGAACTGACGCATGACGCCCAATCCACCCGTCGTCACGACGCTCCCCTCGTCGGGTTCGAGATCCCCGGCGATCATGCGCATGAGGGTGGTCTTGCCGGCACCGTTGGCGCCGACGAGCGCGGCCTTCACTCCCTCGCCCACGCGAAAGCTCACGTCGTCGAGCAGGATTCGGCCATCCGGCAGCGCATAGGTGACGTGCTGGACATCGATGTGACCCATTAGGACACGCCTCGGAAGGCCCGCGTGATCTCCTGGCGCGCAGCCAGGTCGGCATCGGCCGGATAGCGCACCTCATCGAGCACGAGGCCGTGAGGCGGCATCACCGTGACATGCGGATCGCGAGCACGTGCGGCCACCACCTCCGCGGGCCACTCGGTCGGCTTACGGCCATCGCCGACCGGCACCAGGACACCCACGACCGACCGCACCAGCGAGTGGCAGAAGGCATCCGCGCCAATGGTCATCTGCGCGAACCCACCGTCGTCTCGCGTCCACGCCAGATCGAGGATTCGCCGCACGGTGGAGCCACCCTCGCGGGGCTTGCACAGCGCAGCGAAGTCATGCTCTCCGACGAGTGCTTGGCCGGCGGTGTTCATGGCCTCGATGTCGAGGGGTCGGGGATGGGCCACGACCTCGCGGCGCAGCAGCGGATCCCACGCTCGAGGGTCATCGCACAGTCGGTAGCGATAGTGGCGCGACAGTGCCGAGAAGCGCGCATCGAATCCCGCGGGGGCGACGCCCAGGTCACGCAGGGCAATGTCCGGCGGGAGCACCCCTCGCAGGCTGCGTGCCAACGTCGCAAGATCAGGCTCACCCGGCAGGTCGACATGGGCCACCTGCCCGCGGGCATGCACGCCCGCATCGGTGCGCCCCGCGCATGTGACGCTGGGCAACTCCGGCAGCCTCAGCACCTGGGCCAGGGCATCCTCGAGCGCTCCCTGGACGGTACGCAGACCCGGCTGGCGGGCCCAGCCCGCGAAGTCGGTGCCGTCGTACGCCAGATCAAGGCGCAGTCGCGTCATGACCACTCCGGTAAAGAGCGATGCGGAGACTCCCTGGACTCAGGAGGCCTCCGCATCGCGATGGTGAACGGGGATCAGGCCTTGTCGTCCTTATCGGCCTCATCAGCGGGCTCGTCCGTCGACTCGGCGTCGGCCTCCGCGGATGCCTCGGGGGCATCAGCGTCGACCTCGGCAGCGTCGTCGGCAGCAGCCTCCACCACCTCGTCGGTGGATGCTTCCTCAACGGAATCATCGGCCGGTGCCTCGGCAGGTGCTGCCTTGGCTGCGGGCTTGTCCTTGGCGGCCTTCTCCTTGGCCGCGCGCTTTGTCGCACCCGTCGCCTCGGCGACGACCTGCTCCTGCAGCGGCTCGACCAGCTCGATGATCGCCATGGGCGCGTTGTCGCCCTTGCGGGGACCGACCTTCACGATGCGGGTGTAGCCACCGTGACGGTTTTCGTAGCGCGGCCCGATCTCGGTGAACAGCACGTGCACCACGCCCTTGTCGCGCACGACCGTGAGGACGCGTCGACGCGCAGCGAGGTCACCGCGCTTGGCAAAGGTGATGAGGCGCTCGGCCAGGGGGCGTAGGCGCTTGGCCTTGGCCTCCGTGGTGGTGATGCGGCCGTGCTCGAAGAGCGCGGTCGCGAGATTGCCG
This sequence comes from Actinomycetales bacterium mxb001, assembly GCA_004379115.1. Lineage (GTDB taxonomy): Bacteria > Actinomycetota > Actinomycetes > S36-B12 > S36-B12 > Mxb001. The sequence goes on along the minus strand of NBNH01000204.1, from coordinate 36,817 downwards.
AGCATGAGGCGCTCGTGTGCCGGCCCGCCCCCGAGGCGGGGACCCTTCGTCGGCGTAGGCATGTCCAGACTCCTTGCTGCGGGTGGCCAGTCGGTTAGAGCTGCTCGTCCTCGGCGTAGCCGAGATCGTCATCGTCTTCATCGCTGAAGTAGACCGCCGCACCAGGATCGAATCCGGGCGGGCTGTCCTTGAGTGCGAGGCCGAGGGTCACCAGCTTGACCTTGACCTCGTCGATCGACTTCGCGCCGAAGTTGCGGATGTCGAGCAGATCGGCCTCGCTGCGGCCGATGAGCTCGCCCACGGTGTGGATGCCCTCGCGCTTGAGGCAGTTGTAGGAGCGGACCGTGAGGTCGAGTTGCTCGATCGGGGTCGACAACTGCTCGGCCACGAACGCATCGGCGGGCGACGGCCCGATATCGATGCCCTCGGCGTCGACATTGAGCTCGCGGGCCAGGCCGAAGAGCTCGACCAGGGTCTTGCCCGCCGAGGCAACGGCATCGCGCGGAAGCATGCACGGCTTGGTCTCGACGTCGATCACGAGCTTGTCGAAGTCGGTGCGCTGCTCGACGCGGGTGGCATCGACCTTGTAGGTCACCTTGAGGACCGGCGAGTAGATCGAGTCGACCGGGATGCGCCCGATCTCCTGGCCGGGCTGCTTGTTGAGGTTGGCCGAGACATAGCCACGGCCCCGCTCGACGACGAGCTCCATCTCGAGCTTGCCCTTGCCATTGAGCGTGGCGATGTGCAGGTCGGGGTTGTGGACCTCGACGCCAGCCGGAGGGGCGATGTCGGCGGCGACGACCGCGCCGGGGCCCTGCTTGCGCAGGTACATGACCACGGGCTCATCGTGATCGGAGGACACGACCAGCTGCTTGATGTTGAGGATCAGCTCGGTGACGTCTTCCTTCACGCCGGGGATGGTCGTGAACTCGTGCAGCACACCGTCGATACGGATGCTGGTGACGGCCGCACCGGGGATGGACGACAGCAGGGTCCGGCGCAATGAGTTGCCCAGGGTGTAGCCAAAGCCGGGCTCCAGGGGCTCCAGGACGAAGCGCGAGCGGAACTCGCTGATCGGCTCCTCGGAGAGGGTGGGGCGCTGCGTGATGAGCACGTTGTTTCCTTTCGGCGACGACCGCTATTTGACGTCGGGTGGGGGGAAGGGGAACGACTACTTGGAGTAGAGCTCGACGATGAGCTGCTCCTGGACCGGGGTGTCGATGACCTGGCGGGAGGGAAGCGAGTGCACCAGGATCCGCATCTTCGAGGGGATGACCTCGAGCCATGCGGGAACCGGGCGCTCACCGATCTCGGCGTGGGCCACGACGAAAGGCGTCATCTCACGCGAACCCGGACGCACCTCGATGATGTCGTTGGGCTGAACGCGGTAGGACGGGATGTCGACCTTGTGCCCATTGACCGTGAAGTGGCCGTGGCGCACCAGCTGGCGAGCCATGTCTCGCGACTTGGCAAAGCCGGCACGGAAGACGACGTTGTCGAGTCGCGACTCGAGGATGCGCAGAAGGTTGTCGCCGGTCTTGCCCGAACGACGGTGCGCCTCTTCGTAGTAGCCGCGGAACTGCTTCTCGAGAACGCCATAGATGCGGCTGGCCTTCTGCTTCTCGCGAAGCTGCAGCAGGTACTCGCTGTCCTTCGAGCGTCCACGACCGTGCTGACCGGGGGGATAGGGGCGCTTCTCGAAGGGGCACTTCGGAGACTCGCACTTGGATCCCTTGAGGAAGAGCTTCATCTTCTCCCGGCGGCAGCGCTTGCAGTCTGCGTCGGTGTATCGAGCCATGGTTGTTCGTTCTCCTGTCTCAGACGCGGCGGCGCTTGGGAGGGCGGCACCCGTTGAAGGGCACCGGGGTGACGTCCTGGATGGAACCCACCTCCAGGCCGGTGGCCTGGAGGGAGCGAATGGCGGTCTCGCGGCCCGAACCCGGGCCCTTCACGAAGACATCGACCTTGCGCATGCCGTGCTCCATGGCGCGGCGGGCCGCGGCCTCAGCCGCTAGCTGAGCGGCGAAGGGCGTCGACTTGCGGCTGCCCTTGAAGCCCACCTGGCCCGAGCTCGACCAGGCAATGACAGCGCCGGTCGGATCGGTGATGGACACGATCGTGTTGTTGAACGTGCTCTTGATATGGGCCTGCCCATGAGCGACGTTCTTCTTTTCCTTGCGGCGCACCTTCTTCGCGCCTGGCTTTGCTCCGGTCTTCGGGGGCATCGTCCTTCTTCTCCTGAGGTCATCGGTCCACTGGCCGGCGGCACAGCCGCTCGAGCAGACCAGCGGACTACTTCTTGCCGGCCTTCTTCTTGCCAGCGACGGTCTTGCGCGGACCCTTGCGGGTGCGAGCGTTGGTGTGGGTGCGCTGCCCGTGCACAGGCAGGCCGCGACGGTGGCGGATGCCCTGGTAGCAGCCGATCTCGACCTTGCGGCGGATGTCGGCGGCCACCTCGCGTCGGAGGTCGCCCTCGACACGCAGGTTGGCGTCGATCCAGTCGCGCAGGGCGAGGACCTGATCGTCCGTGAGGTCGCGAGCCCGAAGGTCGGGGCTGATGCCCGTCGCCGCCAGGGCCTCAGCAGCCCGGGAGCGACCGATGCCGTAGATGTATGTGAGCGCAACCGCCATCCGCTTGTCGCGGGGCAGGTCGACGCCGACCAGACGTGCCATGGGTGTCCTCTGTTTCGTTTCTCGCGAGAGGTGTCGAACGGCACCAGTCCTTCCCACCCGGGAAGGTCCTCGGCCTCTCGTCCGAGGGTGGCGTCCTGTGGCCTGCACGTGCGAGCCTCAGGTGTCGGGTGCCGCTATGGAAAGGTGACTCGGGTTGTCTCCCCGTGACACCGCCAACGTGTCAGCCTTGGCGCTGCTTGTGGCGCACGTTGTCGCAGATGACCATGACCCGACCGTGGCGGCGGATCACCTTGCACTTGTCGCAGATCTTCTTGACGCTCGGCTTGACCTTCACCGGAATCCCACCTCACTTGTACCTGTAAACGATGCGACCCCGGGTCAGGTCGTAGGGCGACAACTCCACGACAACCCGGTCATCCGGGAGGATTCGGATGTAGTGCATCCGCATCTTCCCGCTGATGTGGGCCAGGACCTTGTGTCCGTTGTCCAGTTCCACGCGGAACATCGCATTGGGCAAGGACTCGGTGATCGTGCCCTCGAGCTCGATCGCGCCGTCCTTTTTCGCCATACCCTCTGCTCTCGTCCGCTCGGCCTTCCGCACACGCGCGAACCCCGCCCAGGAGGGAGGGGTGCGGACGAACGGGGAAGCCCGATATCAGCCCCGAAAGCATACGCCTCAGGGACGATCCCTCCTAATCGGGGGTCGTTTCGCCCGATTTGCCCTACTCAGCAGCGGGGCGTACGTCGTCGAGGGCGGTGAGCACCCAGGGACCGTCCTCGGTGATCGCGACGGTGTGCTCCCAGTGGCTGGCGTGGGATCCGTCGCTAGCCACGACGGTCCAGTCGTCATCCAGGACGTGGACCCCGGCATCGCCCAGGACCACCATGGGCTCGATCGCCAGGGCCATACCCGGCACGAGGCGCGGTCCCTTGCCGGGGCGGCCGTAGTTGGGGACGGCGGGCTCCATGTGCATGCGCGAGCCGATGCCGTGGCCGACGTACTCCTCGACGATGCCGTACTGCGACCCCGCTGCTCGGATCGACGACTCGATGGCGTGGCCAATGTCCGAGAGGCGATGGCCTGGACGCGCGGCCCGCAGGCCCGCCCAGAGGGATTCCTCGGTCACCCGGGAGAGCTCGACCAGGTCGGGGGCCACGTCGCCGACCAGGACGGTGACGGCGGCATCACCGTGCCAGCCGTCAACGATCGCCCCACAGTCGATGGAGACGACATCTCCATCCACGAGGCGACGCGCGCCAGGGATGCCGTGGACCACCTCGTCGTTGACCGACACGCAGATATGGGCGGGGAAGCCGTGGTAACCGAGGAACGACGGGGTCGCGCCCTCGTCTCGGATGGATGCGGCAGCGCAGTCGTCCATCTCACGGGTGGTGACGCCCGCCGTCGTCATGCTCGACACTCGTTGGAGGGTGCGAGCGACCACGAGGCCCGCCGCCCGCATGCACTGGATCTGATCGGGGGTCTTGACCTCGATGCGGTCCTGGGAACGGAACATCGACTAGGCGCCGAGCGCGGCCAGGATCCGATCGGTGACCTCGGCCACCTCACCCATGCCGTCGACCTCGACGATGAGGCCCCGCTCGCCGTAGACGGCGGTCAGCGGTGCCGTCTGCTCGAAGTAGACCTCGAGCCTGCGGCGGATGACCTCGGCCGTGTCGTCGCTGCGCCCCTGCTCCTGGGCCCGCTTGAGCAGGCGCTGCACGACGGCGTCCGTATCGACGGTGAGTTCGACGACCTTGTCGAGGGCTCGGCCGTCTGACCGCAGCATCGCGTCGAGCTCGGTGACCTGCTCGAGAGTGCGCGGATAGCCGTCGAGAAGGAATCCCGGATTGCAGTCGTCGCGGGACAGCCGGTCACGGACCATCGCATTGGTGATCGAGTCGGGGACGTATTCACCCGCGTCCATGTAGCGCTGAGCCTCTTCGCCGAGCGGAGTCCCCTGGCTGACGTTGGCGCGGAAGATGTCGCCGGTTGAGATGTGCGGAATGCCGAGAGCCTGAGCGACCACGACGGCCTGGGTGCCCTTGCCGGCACCGGGAGGCCCCATGATGACCAGCCGCATTAGCGGAGGAAGCCCTCGTAATTGCGCTGCTGCAGCTGGGCATCGATCTGCTTGACCGTGTCGAGGCCGACGCCGACGACGATCAGCAGGCTGATGCCACCGAAGACGAAGCGATCACCGATGCCCAGGACGTTGAAGGCCACCACAGGCATGACGGCGATAGCCGCGAGATAGAGGGATCCAGGCGCCGTCAGGCGATTGAGGACGTAGGCCAGGTAGTCGGCCGTCGGCTTGCCCGCACGGATGCCCGGAATGAAGCCGCCGTACTTCTTCATGTTGTCGGCGACATCGGTCGGGTTGAACGTGATCGAGACGTAGAAGTACGTGAAGAAGATCGTCAGGATCGCGAAGACCGCGAGGTAGACGGTGGAGGTGCCGGTGGAGAAGTTGGTGGCCACCCACTGCGCCCAGCTGGCCTGGCTTCCCGTGAGCTGCACCAGCAGCGTCGGGAGGAAGAGCAGCGAGCTGGCGAAGATGACCGGGATGACGCCGGCCATGTTCATCTTGAGCGGGATATAGGTGGAAGTGCCGCCGTACATCCGACGACCGACCATGCGCTTGGCGTATTGGACCGGGATACGGCGCTGGCCCTGCTCAACGAAGACGACGAGGGTGAGGACGACCAGGGCCACCAGGATGGTGAGGACGAAGGTGAAGGTGCCGCGGCTCACGAAGACGTTGATGAACTGAGCGGGAATCGTCGCGATGATCGAGGTGAAGATCAGCAGCGACATGCCATTGCCCACGCCGCGCTCGGTGATGAGCTCGCCGAGCCACATGATGACGGCGGTGCCGGCGGTCATGACGATGACCATCACCATGATGAGCAGCACGTTTTGGTTGGGGATGAGTTCCTCGTTGCAGCCGCTGAAGAGCTGGCCGGGCACGCGGGCCAAGGACAAGATCGCGGTCGACTGCAGGATAGCCAGGCCGATGGTGAGGTAGCGGGTGTACTGCGTCAGCTTGGCCTGACCGGACTGGCCTTCCTTCTTCAAGATCTCCAGGCGCGGAATGACGACGGTGAGCAACTGGATGATGATGCTCGCCGTGATGTAGGGCATGATGCCCAGCGCGAAGACCGACAGCTGCAGGAGTGCGCCGCCGCTGAAGAGGTTGATGACCGCGTAGATCGAGTTGTCCGAGGTCTGGTCGATGCATCGCTGGATCGCGGCGTAGTCGACACCGGGTGTGGGCACGACGGAGCCCAGCCGGAAGATGGCGATCATCCCCAGCGTGAACAGCAGCTTCTTGCGGAGGTCCGGGGTGCGGAAAGCCTCCACGAAAGCGCTGAGATGCACGCCTTACCTCCTGCGCGGTGTCGAGCACCGCTCGTCGTGGACGGTGGCCCCGGTACGGCCTCGAAGGAGCCTAACCTAGGCGCCTGTTGAGGCCGACCGGTGAGCCTTGGACCAGCCTGGGATCAAGACTTGCGGGCGAGCGTCTCAGCGGTGCCCCCGGCCGCCGCGATCTTCTCGCGGGCGGAATCCGAGAACGCGTGGGCTGAGACCTGCACCGCGACCCCGATCTCCCCCTGGCCGAGAACCTTCACCGGGAGGCCCTTGCGCACCGCGCCAGCGGAGACAAGGTCAGCCACGGTGATGGCACCGCCATCGGGGAAGAGCCGACCGAGGGTCGCCACATTGACGACCTGGTAGTCGACCTTGTTGGGGCTCGTGAAGCCCTTGAGCTTGGGCAGGCGCATGTGCAGAGGCATCTGGCCGCCTTCGAAGCGAGCCGGCACCTGCGTGCGTGCCTTGCTGCCCTTTGTGCCGCGACCAGCCGTCTTGCCCTTGGATCCCTCGCCGCGACCCTTGCGGGTCTTCGGCGTCTTGGCGCCGGGAGCGGGGCGCAGGTGATGAACCTTGAGCGCCATGTCAGTCAACCTCCTCGACGGTCACCAAATGCGACACGGTCTTGATCATCCCGCGAATCTCGGGACGGTCTTCCTTGACGACGGTGTCACCCACGCGCTTGAGCCCGAGCGAGCGCAGGGTCTCACGCTGGCTGTGCGTGCCGCCGATGCCCGACTTGCGCTGGGTCACCTGAAGCCGAACGCTCACGATGCACCTGCCGCACGTGCACGCAGGAGCGCCGCGGGGGCCACGTCTTCGAGCGGGAGCCCGCGGCGAGCCGCCACGGCCTCCGGCATCTCCAAGCCGCGCAGTGCCGCCACCGTCGCGTGGACGATGTTGATGGCGTTGTCGGAGCCCAGGGACTTCGACAGGACGTCGTGAATGCCGGCGCACTCGAGCACAGCGCGGACCGGGCCACCGGCGATGACACCGGTACCGGGAGCGGCCGGACGCAGGAGCACAACACCGGCAGCAGCCTCACCTGTGATGGGGTGGGGAATGGTGCCCTGGATGCGCGGGACCTTGAAGAAGTGCTTCTTGGCCTCCTCGACGCCCTTGGCGATCGCGGCCGGCACCTCCTTGGCCTTGCCGTAGCCCACGCCCACGGTGCCGTCGCCGTCGCCCACGACCACGAGCGCGGTGAAGCTGAAGCGACGGCCACCCTTCACGACCTTCGCGACGCGATTGATCGTCACGACGCGCTCAATGAAGGCGGACTTCTCCTCACGAGGAGCGCGCTCACGACGATCTCGGCGCTCTCCGGAGGATCCGGCGCCGGAACCCCGACGCTGTGTAGTCGACATCAATCCTTACCTCTCTCGCGACCTAAAACTGAAGGCCGCCCTCGCGGGCGCCCTCCGCCAGGGCCGCGACGCGACCGTGGAACTTATTGCCGCCGCGGTCGAAGACCACGGTGTCGATTCCAGCCTTCTTCGCGCGGGAGGCGAGGAGCTCGCCCACCTTGCGCGCCTTGGCGGTCTTGTCGGCGCTCACTCCGCGCACATCGGCCTCCATGGACGATGCCGAGGCGATGGTGCGACCCTCGTCGTCGTTGACGACCTGCGCGACCATGTGTCGAGCCGAACGCGTGACCACGAGACGCGGACGCGCGGCCGTGCCGCTGACCTTCTTGCGGACACGCAGGTGACGGCGCTCGCGAGCCGTGGCCTTGGCGTTGCCCTTACCGATCTTGGGGGCGAATGCGCTCACTTCTTGCCCGCCTTTCCAGCCTTGCGACGCACGACTTCACCTTCGTAGCGCACGCCCTTGCCCTTGAAGGGCTCGGGCTTGCGCAACTTGCGGATGTTGGCCGCGACCTCGCCGACCTGCTGCTTGTCGACACCGACGACCTTGAACTTCGTGGGCGTCTCGACGGCGAAGCTGATGCCGTCGGGTGCCTCGAAGACGATGGGGTGGCTGTAGCCCAGGGCGAACTCGAGATCCTTGCCCTTGGCCTGCACGCGGTAGCCGGTGCCGACGATCTCCAGGCCCTTCTCGTAGCCCTGGGTCACGCCGGTGACCATGTTGGCCACCAGGGTGCGGGTCAGACCGTGACGCGCACGCGCGTCGCGCTCGTCATTGGGGCGCGTGACGACGAGGGTGCCGTCGTCCTCGCGGGACACCGAGATGGGCTCGACGACCGTGTGGGTCAGCGTGCCCTTGGGGCCCTTGACCGTGATGACCTGCCCGTCGATGCTCACATCGACACCTGAGGGCACGGTGATGGGAAGACGTCCGATGCGTGACATGGCCGCCCCTCACCAGACGTAGGCGAGAACTTCTCCGCCTACGCCCTTCTGTGTGGCCTGCCGGTCGGTCAGGAGACCGGAGGAGGTGGACAGGATCGCCACGCCCAAGCCGCCGAGGACCTTGGGCAGTGCCGTGCTCTTCGCGTAGACGCGAAGTCCGGGCTTGGAGACGCGACGCAGGCCGGCGATCGAGCGCTCGCGGCTCGGGCCGTACTTGAGCTCGAGCACGAGGGACTTGCCGACGGTGGCGTCCTCGACGTGCCAGCCGCCGATGTAGCCCTCCTGCTTGAGGATCTCGGCGATGCCCGCCTTGATCTTCGAGTGCGGCATCGCCACCGACTCGTGATACGCCGAGTTCGCATTGCGCAGGCGCGCAAGCATGTCGGCGATCGGATCGGTCATTGTCATGGCCATCAGGCCCTTCTCGCCGTGGTATCCCCGAGGGGACCTGCGGCGTCGTGGTTTACCAGCTGCTCTTGGTGATTCCGGGAAGTTCTCCGGCGTGTGCCATCTCGCGGAAGCAGATGCGGCACAGGCCGAACTTGCGGTAGACGGAGTGCGGACGGCCGCAGCGGGTGCAGCGGGTGTAGCCGCGCACCTCGAACTTCGGCTTGCGCTGCTGCTTCTCGATCAGTGCCTTCTTCGCCACGTCAGTTCTCCTTGAAGGGGAAGCCGAGAAGCCGAAGCAGTGCGCGGCCCTCTTCGTCGTTGTCTGCGGTCGTCACGACCGTGATGTCCATACCGCGGACCCGGTCGATCTTGTCCTGGTCGATCTCGTGGAACATCGACTGCTCGTTGAGGCCGAAGGTGTAGTTGCCACGGCCGTCGAACTGCTTGGGCGACAGGCCGCGGAAGTCGCGGATGCGAGGCAGGGCGATGGACAGCAGGCGGTCGAGGAACTCCCACATGCGGTCGCCGCGCAGGGTCACGTGAGCGCCGATGGGCATGCCCTCACGCAGCTTGAACTGGGCGATCGACTTGCGGGCCTTGGTGACCGAGGGCCGCTGGCCGGTGATCTCCATGAGGTCGCGGATGGCGCCCTCGATCAGCTTGGAGTCGCGGGCCGCCTCGCCGACGCCCATGTTGACCACGACCTTGGTCACGCCGGGTACCTGCATGATGTTGTCGAAAGCGAACTCCGCCTGCAGGGCGGGGACGATCTCCTCGCGGTAGCGAGACTTCAGTCGCGGCATGGTGCGCGCGGTGGTGGTGGCAGTCATCAGATGTCCTTACCGGTGCGCTTGGAGACTCGAACGTTGCGCACAGACTCGTATGTGCTTCCGTCGGAGCGTCGCTTCTCGACCTTCTCCTGACGCTTGCCCACGCGCGTAGCGCGGCTGTCGTCGGGGTCGACGACCATCACGTTGGAGACGTGGATGGGCGCCTCGGTCGTGATGATGCCGCCCGTCTTGGCGCCGCGGTTGCTCTGGCCCACCTTGGTGTGCTTCTTGACGCGGTTGACGCCCTCGACGATGACCAGCTCCGCCTTCGGCATCACCTCGATGACACGCCCGGTGACGCCGCGGTCCTTGCCGCTGATCACCTGGACGAGGTCGCCCTTGCGAACGAACAGGCCGGCCATGTCAGAGCACCTCCGGTGCGAGCGAAATGATCTTCATGAAGCGCTTCTCGCGCAGCTCACGGCCCACGGGGCCGAAGATGCGGGTGCCGCGGGGCTCACCGTCACCCTTGAGGATCACGGCCGCGTTTTCGTCGAAGCGGATGTAGGAGCCGTCAGGGCGGCGATGCTCCTTGCGGGTGCGCACGACGACGGCCTTGACGACCTCGCCCTTCTTGACGCCACCACCGGGGATCGCATCCTTGACGGTGGCGACGATGATGTCGCCGATGCCGGCGTAACGGCGGCCGGAGCCGCCGAGAACGCGGATGCACAGAAGCTCCTTGGCGCCGGTGTTGTCGGCGACGCGGAGACGGGACTCTTGCTGGATCACGACGGCTCCCCTACTTCGCCTTCTCGAGGATCTCGACGACGCGCCAGCGCTTGGTGGACGACAGCGGACGGGTCTCCATCAGGAGGACGCGATCGCCGACGCCACAGGCGTTTTGCTCGTCGTGAGCCTTCAGCTTGCTGGTGCGGCGCACCACCTTGCCGTAGAGCGGATGCTTGAAGCGATCCTCGACGGCGACCGTGACGGTCTTATCCATCTTGTCGCTGACCACGTAGCCCTCGCGGACCTTGCGGGTCGTGCGTGCTTCTTCGCTCACAGTCACCTTCTCGTCGTTCATGCCGCACCGCCGACGTGCTCGACGGGAGTGATGCCGAGCTCGCGCTCGCGCATCACGGTGTAAAGGCGGGCGATGTCCTTGCGGACCGCACGCAGACGTCCGTGGTTTTCGAGCTGCCCGGTCGCGCCCTGGAAGCGCAGGTTGAACAGCTCCTCCTTGGACTCGCGCAGGCGAGTGACGAGCTCCTCATCGGTAAGCCCGCGGAACTCCTGGGATGACGTGCCGGCAGCCATCAGACCTCCACCGTGTCCGAGCGACGCACAATGCGGCACTTCATGGGCAACTTGTGCATGGCGCGCGTGAGTGCCTGAACCGCCACCTTCTCGTTGGGGTAGGACAGCTCGAACATCACGCGACCGGGCTTGACGTTGGCCACCCACCACTCGGGCGAGCCCTTGCCGGAGCCCATGCGGGTCTCCGCCGGCTTCTTGGTGAGCGGGCGGTCGGGGAAGATGGTGATCCAGACCTTGCCGCCACGGCGGATGTGACGCGTGATCGCGATACGTGCGGCCTCGATCTGCCGGTTGGTGACATAAGCCGGCTCGATGGCCTGCAGGCCGTATTCGCCGAACGTGACCTCGGTACCACCCTTGGCAGCGCCGCTGCGACCCGGATGGTGCTGCTTGCGGTGCTTGACCTTGCGCGGAATCAGCATGATCAGACCTCGCCTTCCGGTGCAGCGGGAGCGGGGGTCTCTTCGACGACGGCCGTGGCCTCCGCGACGACAGCCTCGTCATCACGTCCACCGGCGCGACGGGGACGATCGGGACGGCGGGGCTGGCCGAGACGGGCGGCCGCGGCGGCGGCCTCGCGCTCGGCGCGGCTCGTCGGGGCGTCGCCCTTGTAGATCCAGACCTTCACGCCGATGCGACCGAAGGTGGTGCGGGCCTCGTAGAAGCCGTAGTCGATGTCGGCGCGCAGCGTGTGCAGGGGCACGCGGCCCTCGCGGTAGAACTCGGTGCGGCTCATCTCAGCGCCACCCAGACGACCCGACACCTGGACGCGGATGCCCTTGGCGCCAGCCTTCATGGTGCTCTGCATGCCCTTGCGCATGGCACGACGGAAGGAGACGCGGCTGGACAGCTGCTCGGCGATGCCCTGGGCGACCAGCTGGGCATCCATCTCGGGGTTCTTCACCTCGAGGATGTTGAGCTGGACCTGCTTGCCGGTGAGCTTCTCGAGGTCGGCGCGGATGCGGTCAGCCTCGGCACCACGGCGACCGATGACGATGCCCGGACGCGCGGTGTGGATGTCGACGCGGACTCGCTCACGGGTGCGCTCGATCTCGACCTTGCTGATGCCGGCGCGCTCCATGCCCTTGGACAGCAGCTTGCGGATCTCGACGTCCTCCTGGACGTAGTCGCGGTAGCGCTGACCGGGCTTGGAGCTGTCGGCGAACCAACGAGACGTGAAGTCGGTCGTCACGCCGAGACGGAAGCCGTGCGGGTTGACCTTCTGACCCATCTCAGGCCTCCTTCTTCTTCTTGCTCGACGCCTTGGCCGCCTTCACCGGCTCCTTGGGCGCGACGGCCTCGAGGATCACGGTGATATGGCTGGTGCGCTTGTTGATGCGGAACGCGCGGCCCTGGGCACGCGGGCGGAACCGCTTCATCGTCGGACCCTCGTCGACGTAGGCCTCGGTGATGACGAGAGACGCCGGATCGAGGTTGTGGTTGTTGGTCGCGTTGGCGATGGCGCTGTCGAGCACCTTGCCGACCGGAACGCTCGCATCCTGCGGGGCAAACCGCAGCACCGCCTGGGCGTCCGAGGCAGGCAGACCACGAATGAGGTCCACGACTCGGCGCGCCTTCATGGGCGTGACGCGGACAAACCGCGCCTGGGCCCTGGCTTCCATTGCTCTCCCCTTGCCTCTCGGATTACTTGCGCTTCGCCTTGCGGTCGTCCTTGACGTGCCCCTTGAAGGTGCGCGTAGGAGCGAACTCGCCCAGCTTGTGGCCGATCATCTGCTCGGTGACGAAGACCGGCACGTGCTTGCGTCCGTCGTGCACGGCGATGGTGTGGCCGAGCATGGCGGGAACGATCATGGAACGACGCGACCAGGTCTTGATGACCTGCTGGCTCTTGGCCTCGTTCTGGGCATCGACCTTCTTGAGAAGGTGCGTGTCCACGAAGGGACCCTTCTTCAGGCTTCTGGGCACGGTCGTCTCCTAGCGCTTCTTGCCGGTCTTGCGTCGACGGACGATGAACTTGTTGCTGGCCTTCTTGGCCTTGCGGGTGCGGCCCTCGGGCTTGCCCTTGGGGTTGACCGGGTGACGGCCGCCCGACGTCTTGCCCTCGCCACCACCGTGCGGGTGATCGACGGGGTTCATGGCGACACCGCGAACCGTGGGACGACGACCCTTCCAGCGCATGCGGCCGGCCTTGCCCCAGTTGATGTTGGACTGCTCGGCGTTGCCGACCTCGCCCACGGTGGCGCGTGAGCGCACATCGACGTTGCGGATTTCACCCGAGGGCATGCGCAACTGCGCGTAGGGGCCGTCCTTGGCAACGAGCTGGACGCTAGCGCCGGCCGCGCGGGCGATCTTGGCCCCGCCGCCGGGCTTGATCTCGACGGCGTGGATCACGGTGCCGACGGGGATGTTTCGCAGCGGAAGGTTGTTGCCCGGCTTGATGTCGGCGCTGGGTCCGGTCTCGACCGTGTCGCCCTGGCTCAGCTTGTTGGGGGCCAGGATGTAGCGCTTCTCGCCATCGGCGAAGTGCAGCAGGGCAATGCGCGCCGTGCGGTTGGGGTCGTATTCGATATGAGCGACCTTGGCGGGCACGCCGTCCTTGTCGGCGCGGCGGAAGTCGATGAGGCGGTAGGCGCGCTTGTGACCACCACCCTGGTGACGGGTCGTGATGCGGCCCTGGTTGTTGCGGCCACCCTTGGACGGCAGCGGACGCACCAGGGACTTCTCCGGCTCCGAGCGCGTGATCTCGACGAAGTCGGCCACGCTCGAACCACGGCGACCCGGAGTCGTCGGCTTGTACTTGCGGATACCCATTGTCCTCGTCCCTCGCCTAACTAACCGGTCCACCGAAGATGTCGATGCGGTCGCCCTGCGCGACGGACACGATGGCCCGCTTGGTCGCGGCACGACGGCCCCACCCACGCCGGGTGCGGATGCGCTTGCCCTCACGGTTGCTGGTGTTGACGGCCGTGACACGGACGCCGAACACCTGCTCGACCGCGATCTTGATCTGGGTCTTGTTGGCGTCGGGCGCCACGATGAACGTGTACTTGTTTTCGTCGAGCAGGCCGTAGCTCTTCTCCGAGATCACGGGTGCCAGGAGCACGTCGCGGGGATCGTTGACCCTCATGCCGAGACCTCCGATTCGCTCGCCACGGCCTTGGCGCCCCGGCCCTTGACCGGACCGGACACGAAGGCCTCGAAGGACTGCTGGGTGAAGACGACGTCGTCGTTCACCAGCACGTCGTAGGTGTTGAGCTGGTCGGGCGCCACGACGTTGATGTCCGGCAGATTGCGCAGGCTCAACCACGACACGAAGTCATCGCGATCGACGACCACGAGGATGTTGGGACGGTCGGTGACGGAGCGAATGATCTCCTGCGCCTTCTTGGTCGAGGGCACGTCGCCATCGACGAGGGCAGAGAGCACGTGGATGCGTCCGTCGCGCGCCCGGTCGGAGAGGGCACCACGCAGGGCGGCGGCCTTCATCTTCTTGGGCGTGCGCTGGTCGTAGGACCGGGGCGTCGGGCCGTGAACCGTGCCACCGCCGGTGAACTGCGGAGCGCGGATCGAGCCCTGACGGGCCCGGCCGGTGCCCTTCTGCTTGTAGGGCTTGCGGCCACCGCCGCTCACCTCGCCGCGCGACTTGGTGTCGTGCGTGCCCTGGCGCGCGGCTGCGAGCTGCGCGACCACGACCTGGTGGATGAGGGGGATGTTGACCTGGACGTCGAAGATCTCCGCCGGGAGGTCGACCTTGCCCGACTTCTTGCCCGCGGGCGTCACGATGTCGATGGAGGTCACGGGGTCACCGCCTTCGAGGTCGAGCGAATGAGGACCATGCCGCCCTTGGGGCCGGGCACCGCACCCTTGATGAGGATGAGGCCGCGCTCGGCGTCGATCGCATGGATCTTCAGGCCCTGGGTGGTGTGCCGGTTGGCACCCATGCGGCCAGCCATGCGCAGGCCCTTGAAGACGCGGGACGGGGTGGCGCAGGCGCCGATGGACCCGGGCTTGCGGTGATTGCGGTGAGCGCCGTGCGAGGCACCGACGCCGGAGAATCCATGGCGCTTCATGACGCCGGCGAAGCCCTTGCCGCGCGTCGTGGCCGTCACGTCGATGACGTCGCCCGCGGCGAAGGCCTCGGCCCCGACTTCCTGTCCGAGGGTGTACTCGGAGGCGTCCTGGGTGCGCAGTTCGACCATGTGACGTCGCGGTGCGACGCCGGCCTTCTGGAAGTGCCCCGCCTCGGGCTTGTTGACCTTGCGGGGATCAATCGCCCCGAAGCCCAACTGCACGGCGGAGTAGCCGTCGACCTCAGGGCTGCGCACCTGCGTCACGACGCAGGGGCCCGCCTTGATGACGGTCACGGGGACAACCTTGTTGTTGTCGTCCCAAACCTGGGTCATGCCGAGCTTCTCGCCCAGCACTCCCTTGACAGTCCTCAGCATGGTCATCGTCCTAGAGCTTGATCTCGATGTCGACGCCCGCGGGAAGGTCGAGGCGCATGAGCGAGTCGACCGTCTTGGGCGTGGGGTCGAGGATGTCGATGAGCCTCTTGTGCGTGCGCATCTCGAAGTGCTCGCGACTGTCCTTGTACTTGTGGGGCGACCGAATGACGCAGTAGATGTTCTTCTCGGTCGGCAGCGGCACCGGGCCGGCCACCTGCGCGCCCGTGCGGGTCACCGTGTCGACGATCTTGCGCGCCGAACTATCGATGACCTCGTGATCGTAGGCCTTGAGCCTGATCCGGATCTTCTGTCCCGCCATGGTGGCTTGCCCTGTCTTTCTTGTCGGTTGCCGCTGGGTAGTGCGTGGCTGTGGTGCTGGTGGTTGGGGGAGGCGCGCGAAGCGCCTCCCCCTCACCGACTACTTGAGGATCTTGGTGACCCGACCCGCGCCAACGGTGCGGCCGCCCTCGCGAATAGCGAAGCGCAGGCCCTCCTCCATGGCGATGGGCTGGATGAGGTCGACCTTCATCTCGGTGTTGTCGCCGGGCATGACCATGTCCTTGCCCTCGGGCAGGTGCACGACGCCGGTGACGTCCGTGGTCCGGAAGTAGAACTGCGGACGGTAGTTGTCGAAGAACGGCGTGTGACGGCCGCCCTCGTCCTTGCTCAGGATGTAGACCTGAGCCTCGAACTCGGTGTGCGGCGTGATCGAGCCGGGCTTGCAGCACACCTGGCCGCGCTCGACATCCTCGCGCTTGGTGCCGCGCAGGAGGAGGCCGACGTTCTCGCCCGCCTGGCCCTCGTCGAGCAGCTTGCGGAACATCTCGACGCCGGTGACCGTGGTCTTCGCGGGCGGTCCGGGACGGATGCCGACGATCTCGATCTCCTCGTTGACCTTGACGATGCCGCGCTCGATACGACCGGTCACGACGGTGCCGCGGCCGGTGATCGTGAACACGTCCTCGACGGGCATGAGGAAGGGCTTGTCGACCTCGCGCTCAGGCGTCGCGATGTAGGTGTCGACTGCGGTCATGAGCTCCATGATCGAGTCGCCCCACTTGGCATCGCCGTTAAGCGCGGGGAAAGCAGCCACGCGAACGACGGGGATGTCGTCGCCGGGGAACTCGTAGGAGGACAGCAGTTCGCGGACCTCCATCTCGACGAGCTCGAGGAGATCCTCGTCATCGACCATGTCGCACTTGTTGAGGGCGACGACGATGGCGGGGACGCCGACCTGGCGGGCCAGGAGGACGTGCTCCTTGGTCTGCGGCATCGGGCCGTCGGTGGCGGCGACCACGAGGATCGCGCCGTCCATCTGGGCCGCGCCGGTGATCATGTTCTTGATGTAGTCAGCGTGGCCGGGGCAGTCCACGTGTGCGTAGTGGCGAGCCTCGGTCTGGTACTCGACGTGCGCGATCGAGATGGTGATACCGCGCTGACGCTCCTCCGGGGCCTTGTCGATCTGGTCGAAAGGCGTGAAGGGGTTGATGTCGGGCATCTTGTCGTGCAGGACCTTGGTGATCGCCGCGGTCAGCGTCGTCTTGCCATGGTCGATGTGCCCGATGGTGCCGATGTTCACGTGCGGCTTGGTCCGCTCGAACTTCGCCTTAGCCACGGTGGGCTCCTCTTCGTTTCGGTCCGTCCGACTGTCGCGGATCGGGGGTTCTGGTCTTAACTTGTCGGGTTGTTCTTCGATCCGCGACTATTCGCCGCGAGCTTTCGCGATGATCTCCGTCGCCACGTTTTGCGGAACCTGGGCGTAGGAGTCGAACTGCATGCTGTAGCTAGCCCGGCCCTGGGTCCTGCTGCGCAGGTCGCCCACATAGCCGAACATCTCTGAGAGCGGCACGAGCGCGCGTACGACGCGGGCTCCGGCACGCTCGTCCATGGCCTGGATCTGGCCACGGCGCGAATTGAGGTCGCCGATGACATCGCCCATGAAGTCTTCGGGGGTGATGACCTCGACGGCCATCATCGGCTCCAGTAGGACGGGGTTGGCCTTGCGCGCGGCCTCCTTGAAGGCCATCGAGCCGGCGATCTTGAAGGCCATTTCGGACGAGTCCACCTCGTGGTACGCGCCGTCGAGGAGGGTGACCTTGAGGTCGACCATGGGATAGCCGGCAAGCACGCCGTATTCCATGGCCTCCTGGCAGCCCGCGTCGACCGACGGGATGTACTCGCGGGGTACTCGGCCACCGGTCACCTTGTTGGAGAACTCGTAACCGCCCTCGCCGTCGCCCGTGGGCTCGAGCGAGATGATCACGCGGGCGTACTGGCCGGAGCCACCCGTCTGCTTCTTGTGGGTGTACTCGTGCTTGTCGACGGCCTTCGTGACCGTCTCGCGGTAGGCGACCTGCGGCTTGCCGACGTTGGCCTCGACCTTGAACTCGCGGCGCATGCGGTCGACGAGGACCTCGAGGTGAAGCTCGCCCATGCCGGAGATGATCGTCTGGCCGGTCTCCTCGTCCGTCTGGACGCGGAACGTCGGATCCTCTTCGGCCAGGCGCTGGATCGCGGTGCCGAGCTTCTCCTGGTCGCTCTTGGTCTTGGGCTCGATCGCCACGGAGATGACCGGAGCGGGGAAGCTCATGGACTCGAGGACGACCGGCTTGGCGGGATCGCACAGGGTCTCGCCCGTCGTGGTGTCCTTGAGGCCCATGACCGCGACGATGTCGCCCGCGCCCACGGCTTCGATCTCCTCGCGCTTGTTGGCATGCATTCGGTAGATCTTGCCGATGCGCTCCTTGCGGTCCTTGGTGCTGTTGAACACCGCGGTGCCGGTCTGCAGGCGCCCCGAGTAGATGCGGATGTAGGTGAGCTTGCCCAGGTGGGGATCGCTCATGATCTTGAAGGCCAGCGCGGAGAAGGGCTCGTCGTCGCTGGGCTTGCGCTCGATGAGCTCGCTCTCGTCGCCGGGCTTGTGGCCCTCGATGGCCGCAACGTCGAGCGGCGAAGGCAGGTAGGCGACGACCGCGTCGAGCATGGGCTGGACACCCTTGTTCTTGAACGCCGACCCGGTGAGCACGGGGGTGAGCTTGTCGGCGAGGGTCGCGCGGCGAATGCCTGCCTGGATCTCGTCGACCGACAGCTCCTCGCCCTCGAGGAACTTCTCCATGACGGCGTCGTCGGCCTCGGCGAGGGTCTCGAGGAGCTTCTCGCGCCACTCGGCGGCCTTGGCGGCCATGTCGGCGGGGATCTCCTCGACGACGTAGTCCTCGCCCTTCTGGGTCTCGCCGCGCCACGTGAGGGCGCGCATGCCCACGAGGTCGATCACACCGAGGAAGTCGGACTCCGAGCCGATGGGGATCTGGAGGACAAGGGCCGTGGCGCCGAGTCGGTCCTTGATCATGTCGACGCACATGTAGAAGTCGGCACCCGTGCGATCGAGCTTGTTGACGAAGCAGATGCGGGGGACGTTGTAGCGGTCAGCCTGGCGCCACACGGTCTCGGACTGGGGCTCCACGCCGGCAACGCCGTCGAAGACGGCAACGGCACCGTCGAGTACACGCAGCGAGCGCTCGACCTCGACCGTGAAGTCGACGTGGCCGGGCGTATCGATGATGTTGATCGTGTAGCCCTTCCACTCGCACGTGGTGGCGGCGGAGGTGATGGTGATCCCGCGCTCCTGCTCCTGCTCCATCCAGTCCATGGTGGCCGCGCCCTCGTGGACTTCACCGATCTTGTAGTTGATGCCGGTGTAGAAGAGGATGCGCTCAGTCGTCGTGGTCTTGCCCGCGTCGATATGCGCCATGATCCCGATGTTGCGGACCTTGGCGAGGTCGAGCTTTGTCGCGGTGGACACCCTGGACTCCTTCGTCGCTTCTGCGTTGCTCAGCCGCCGACTACCAGCGGTAGTGGGCGAATGCCTTGTTGGACTCGGCCATCTTGTGCGTGTCCTCGCGCTTCTTCACGCTGGCTCCCAGGCCATTGGAGGCGTCGAGGATCTCGTTCATCAGGCGCTCGGTCATGGTCTTCTCGCGACGCTGGCGGGCGTAGCTGACGAGCCAGCGCAGGGCCAGGGTCGTGCTGCGGCCGGCCTTGACCTCGACCGGGACCTGGTAGGTGGCACCGCCCACGCGTCGGGAGCGGACCTCGAGGGTCGGCTTGACGTTGTCGAGCGCACGCTTCAGCGTGGCGACGGGGTCGGTGCCGGTCTTCTCACGGCAGCCCTCGAGGGCGCCGTAGACGATCGCCTCGGCGGTCGAGCGCTTGCCGTCGAGCAGGATCTTGTTGATGAGCTGAGTGACGACCGGGGAGTTGTACACCGGGTCGATGACGATCGGCCGCTTGCCAGCGGGGCCCTTGCGAGGCATCAGCCCTTCTCCTTCTTCGCGCCGTAGCGGGAGCGCGCCTGCTTGCGGTTCTTCACGCCCTGGGTGTCGAGCGCGCCGCGGATGATCTTGTAGCGAACGCCGGGCAGGTCCTTCACGCGACCGCCACGGACGAGGACGATCGAGTGCTCCTGCAGGTTGTGGCCCACGCCGGGGATGTAGGCGGTGACCTCGATGCCAGATGACAGACGGACGCGAGCCACCTTGCGAAGCGCAGAGTTGGGCTTCTTGGGGGTGGTGGTGTAGACGCGCGTGCAGACGCCGCGGCGCTGCGGGCTGCCCTTGAGCGCCGGCGTCTTGTTCTTCGCGACCTTGTCCTGCCGGCCCTTGCGGACCAGCTGCTGGATCGTGGGCACTGCTTCTCCGTCCGTGAGCTGCCAACCGTGATGTCCGTTTTGACCGGATTCTCCCGCCCCCGCGCTCGGGTGTGTCGCGTCCCCCGTGAGGGGCGCGACCTCGAGCTTCGCTGGAGGAAGACCGGCGCAGAACGTGCATGCGCGGGCGCCCAGGGCGGGCCCCAGGCACGAGGAAAGAGATTACCGGGCGGGCCGCGCTCGGTCAAAACCGGGGGTGCCCGGCCGAGGGGCTAGGCCCTCTGGGTGGCCCCGGCCAGGATCGCGATGAGGAAGACGAGGCCGAACCCCACGATGAGCAGGGCCCAGAAGCCGATGTTGATCCAGGAGATGATCCGGGTCGCCGTGTTGAGCCCCTCGCCCCCGACGGCACCCTGGGAGGCGCGGATCTCCTGCTGGGACTTCGCGGCGAGGACCAGGGCGATGATCGCGGGGATCACGGGGCAGATGACCCAGGACACGATGGCCAGGACCAACCCGATGATGGCGTTGGTCGAGGTCGGCGGCGAGACCGGGGCGTAGCCATAGGGGGCGGGGGCGTAGGTCCCGGGCGGGTAGGCCGCGGGGGGAGGCGGGGGTGCTGGCGGTGGGTAGGCACCCGGCGCCGAAGCGGCCTGGGGTGGCCACGTGGGTGGCGGGGCGTATCCGGCGGCGGGCTCGGGGGCCGGAGGTGTGGCAGCGGCCGGGGTGGCGTCGGGGGGCGCGGGCTGGGCGTCGCTGGAATCGGCGGGGGGCTGCTGCTCAGTCATGGCTCCACCCTACGACGCTGCGAACCCCCATCGTCATCGGAAGGCGGAGCAGAAACAGCAGGAGGGGCGGGCGCCTGCGGCGCCCGCCCCTCCTGGTCGGTCTGGTCAGCGGTTGTAGCCGCCGTAGTCGAACTCCTCCAGCGGCACAGCCGGGCCGGAGGCGGCGCCGAAGCCGCCGTAGTCGAAGTCGTCGTAACCGGAGAAGGTGGCGTACATCGCCGCCTTGGCCTCCTCGGTGGGCTCCACCCGGACGTTGCGGTAGACGGGCATGCCCGTGCCGGCCGGGATCAGCTTGCCGAGGATGACGTTTTCCTTCAGGCCGAGCAGCGGATCGCTCTTGGCGTGGATCGCTGCGTCGGTGAGCACCCGGGTCGTCTCCTGGAAGGAGGCGGCCGAGAGCCAGGACTCCGTGGCGAGCGAGGCCTTGGTGATGCCCATGAGCTCGGGGCGACCAGCCGCGGGCGTGCCACCCTCGGCCACGACCCGGCGGTTCTCCGCCTCGAACAGTCCACGCTCGACGAGTTCGCCGGTGAGGAAGTCGGAGTCGCCCGAGTCGATGATCGTCACGCGCTTGAGCATCTGGCGCACGATGACCTCGATGTGCTTGTCGTGGATCGACACGCCCTGCGAGCGGTAGACCTCCTGCACCTGGTCGACCAGGTGCAGCTGCACCTGACGCTGGCCCAGGATGCGCAGCACCTGCTTGGGATCGACAGCGCCGACCGTCAGCTGGTCGCCCACACCCACATGGCCACCGTCTTCGACGAGCAGGCGCACGCGCTTGGACACGGTGTAGGGGATCTCCTCGGAGCCATCGTCGGGGACGATGACGACCTTGCGAGCCTTGTCGGTCTCCTCGACGCGCACGCGGCCGGCCACCTCGCTGATCGGCGCGACGCCCTTGGGCGTGCGGGCCTCGAACAGCTCGACGACGCGGGGAAGGCCGTGGGTGATGTCTTCGCCCGCGACGCCACCGGTGTGGAAGGTACGCATGGTCAACTGGGTGCCCGGCTCGCCGATCGACTGAGCGGCGATGATGCCGATGGCCTCGCCGACGTCGACGAGCTTGCCGGTGGCAAGGGACTCACCGAAGCACATCGCGCACGTGCCCACCTTGCTCTCGCAGGTGAGGACGGAACGGACGCGGATCTCGCTGATTCCCGCTTCGGCCATGAGCGCCAGGTGCTCGACCTCGAGTTCGGTGCCCGCCGGCACGATGACCTTGCCCCCGGCCTCGGCATCGCGAGCAAGCACGCGCGAGGCGACCGAGGTGTCGAGGTTGTCGAGAAGGCGGAGCCCACCGTCGCCAGGCTCAGCGATGGTGACCGCCAGGCCGCGGTCGGTGCCGCAGTCGACCTCGCGAACGATGACGTCCTGCGATACGTCGACCAGGCGCCGGGTGAGGTAGCCGGAGTCGGCGGTGCGCAGAGCGGTGTCAGCCAGACCCTTGCGGGCACCGTGCGTGGAGATGAAGTACTCCAGCACGGACAGGCCTTCGCGGAAGTTCGACTTGATGGGGCGCGGGATGATCTCGCCCTTGGGGTTGGCCACCAGGCCGCGCATACCGGCGATCTGACGGACCTGCATGAAGTTTCCGCGAGCGCCGGAGTCGACCATCATGAAGACGGGGTTCTCGCGCGGGAAGTTGTCCTGCATGGCGCGGGCAACTTCATCGGTCGCACGAGTCCAGATCTCAATGAGCTCCTGGCGACGCTCGGAGTCGGTGATGAGACCTCGCTCGTACTGCGACTGCACCTTGGCGGCGCGCTCCTCCGCAGCGGCGAGCAGCTCGCCCTTCTGCGGCGGGGTGACGACGTCCTCGATGGAGATGGTGACGCCCGAGCGGGTCGCCCAGTGGAAGCCGAGCGCCTTGAGCGCATCGAGCGTGCGGGCCACCTCGACCTTGGGGTAGCGATCGGCCAACTGATTGACGAGCGCGCCCAGCACCTTCTTGTCGACCTGGTGGTCGACGTAGGGGAAGTCAGCCGGGAGCGCCTCGTTGAAGATGGCGCGGCCGAGCGTGGTCTGCAGCACGAACGAGTCGCCCGTCGTCCAACCCTCGGGAGCCGTCCAGCCCTCGGGCGGGGTGACATCTGTCAGGCGCAGGCGAACGGGATCCTGCAGTCCGAGCAGACCGCGGTCGAAGGCCATGACCGCTTCGGAGATCGACGAGTACGTCGAGATCTCCTCGACCGGAGTGCTGCTGAGCATCGTGAGGTTGTAGATGCCCAGGACCATGTCCTGCGTCGGCGTCGTGATGGGACGGCCGTTGGCCGGGGACAGGATGTTGTTGCTCGACAGCATGAGGATGCGCGCCTCGGCCTGCGCCTCAGCCGACAGGGGCAGGTGCACGGCCATCTGGTCGCCGTCGAAGTCGGCGTTGAACGCCGTGCAGACGAGCGGGTGGATCTGGATGGCCTTGCCCTCGATCAGCTGCGGCTCGAAAGCCTGGATGCCGAGGCGGTGCAGCGTGGGCGCGCGGTTGAGCAGCACGGGATGCTCAGCGATGACCTCTTCGAGCACGTCCCACACGACCGGGCGCGAACGCTCGACCATGCGCTTGGCGGACTTGATGTTTTGCGCGTGGTTGAGGTCGACGAGCCGCTTCATGACGAACGGCTTGAACAGCTCCAGAGCCATCTGCTTGGGCAGGCCGCACTGGTGGAGCTGCAACTGCGGGCCGACGACGATGACCGAACGGCCTGAGTAGTCGACGCGCTTGCCGAGCAGGTTTTGGCGGAAGCGGCCCTGCTTGCCCTTGAGCATGTCGGACAGCGACTTCAGCGGCCGGTTGCCCGGGCCGGTGACCGGACGACCGCGACGACCGTTGTCGAAGAGCGCGTCGACGGCCTCCTGAAGCATGCGCTTTTCGTTGTTGACGATGATCTCGGGCGCGCCGAGATCGAGCAGGCGCTTGAGACGATTATTGCGGTTGATCACGCGACGGTAGAGATCGTTGAGATCGCTCGTCGCGAACCGACCGCCGTCGAGCTGCACCATCGGGCGCAGGTCGGGCGGGATCACCGGGATGGCATCGAGCACCATGCCCAGGGGCGAGTTGGTCGTGTTGAGGAACGCCGACACGACCTTCAGGCGCTTGAGGGCACGGGCCTTGCGCTGGCCCTTGCCGCTGCGCACGATCTCGCGGAGCTTCTCGGCCTCGGCCTCGAGGTCGAAGGTCTCCAGGCGCTTCTGGATGGCCGCGGCACCCATGCCGCCGTCGAACCAGCGGCCGTAGCGATCGCGCATCTCGCGGTAGAGGAGCTCATCGCCCTCGAGGTCCTGCACCTTGAGGGTGCGGAAGCGGTCGAACACCTTGTCGAGGCGCTCGATCTCGGCGTCGGCGCGACGGCGCAGGGACGCCATCTCGCGCTCGCCGGACTCGCGCACCTTGCGACGGACGTCGGCCTTCGCACCCTCGGCCTCGAGTTCGGCGAGGTCGGCCTCCATCTTCTTGGCGCGAGCCTCGATGTCGGCGTCGCGCCGCTTGGCGATCTTGCCCTTCTCGACACCCAACTCGGCCTCGAGAGTGGGCAGCATCTCGTGGCGGCCCTCCTCGTCGACGCTCGTGATCATGTAGGCGGCGAAGTAGATGACCTTCTCGAGGTCCTTCGGCGCGAGATCGAGCAGATAGCCCAGACGGCTGGGCACGCCCTTGAAGTACCAGATGTGGGTGACGGGGGCCGCGAGCTCGATGTGGCCCATGCGCTCACGGCGCACCTTGGCGCGCGTGACCTCAACGCCGCAGCGCTCGCAGATGATGCCCTTGAAGCGCACGCGCTTGTACTTGCCGCAGTAGCACTCCCAGTCGCGAGTGGGTCCGAAGATCTTCTCGCAGAAGAGTCCGTCCTTCTCCGGCTTGAGCGTGCGGTAGTTGATGGTTTCGGGCTTCTTGACCTCGCCGTGCGACCACGCGCGGACGTCGTCCGCGGTCGCCAGGCCGATGCGAAGCTCGTCGAAGAAGTTGACGTCGAGCACCCTGTGTCCTTTGCCTCGTCGTTACGCGTCTGTTGTCGGTGGTGGGTGTGTCTAGACCTCTTCGACGCTGCTGGGCTCACGCCGCGACAGGTCGATGCCTAGCTCTTCTGCTGCCCGGAACACGTCCTCGTCGGTGTCGCGCATCTCGATGGCGACGCCGTCGCCGGAGAGCACCTCGACATTGAGACACAGCGACTGCATCTCCTTGACGAGTACCTTGAAGGACTCGGGAATTCCGGGCTCAGGGATGTTTTCGCCCTTGACGATGGCCTCGTAGACCTTCACGCGGCCGAGGACGTCGTCGGACTTGATGGTGAGCAGCTCCTGCAGCGCGTAGGCGGCGCCGTAGGCCTCGAGCGCCCACACCTCCATCTCGCCGAACCGCTGGCCGCCGAACTGGGCCTTACCGCCCAGGGGCTGCTGCGTGATCATCGAGTAGGGACCGGTCGAGCGAGCGTGGATCTTGTCGTCGACCAGGTGGAGCAGCTTGAGGATGTAGATGTAGCCCACCGTGAAGCGACCCGGGAACGGCTCGCCCGTGCGTCCATCGAGCAGGCTCGCCTTGCCATCGGGTCCGACGAGCCGATCGCCATTCGCGGTCGGCAGCGTGGATTCGAGCACGAGGGCGAGTTCGTCTTCCTTGGCGCCGTCGAAGACCGGGGTGGCCACGCGCGTGCCGGGCTCGCCGGAGCGCACCTCCTCGGGCAGTCGGGCGGCGCGCGGGTCAGCGGGATCGACCTGCCAGCCGGAATGCGCGACCCAGCCCAGGTGCGTCTCGAGGACCTGGCCGACGTTCATGCGGCCGGGAACACCGAGCGGGTTGAGCACGACGTCGACCGGAGTGCCGTCTTCGAGGAAGGGCATGTCTTCGACGGGGAGGATCTTGGCGATGACGCCCTTGTTGCCGTGGCGACCTGCGAGCTTGTCGCCCTCGGTGATCTTGCGCTTCTGCGCGATGTAGACGCGCACGATGCGGTTGACGCCCGGGGGCAGCTCATCGCCCTCGTCGCGGTCGAAGACGCGAACGCCGATGACCTTGCCGGACTCGCCGTGGGGCACCTTGAGCGAGGTGTCGCGCACCTCGCGCGCCTTCTCGCCGAAGATCGCGCGGAGCAGTCGCTCCTCCGGGGTGAGCTCGGTCTCGCCCTTGGGGGTCACCTTGCCGACGAGGATGTCGCCCGGCACCACGTCGGCGCCGATGCGGATGATGCCGCGATCGTCGAGATCGGCGAGCACCTCCTCGGAGACGTTGGGGATGTCGCGGGTGATCTCCTCCGGGCCGAGCTTGGTGTCGCGGGCGTCGATCTCGTGCTCGTCGATATGGATCGAGCTGAGAACGTCGTCCTGCACCAGACGCTGGCTGAGGATGATGGCGTCCTCGTAGTTGTGGCCCTCCCACGGCATGAACGCCACGAGGAGGTTCTTGCCCAGGGCCATCTCGCCGAGGTCAGTCGACGGACCATCGGCCAGGACCTGGCGGGCCACGACGTGATCGCCCTCATTGACCACCGGGCGCTGGTTGTAGCTGGTGCCCTGGTTGGAGCGATGGAACTTCTGGATGCGGTAGGTGCTGTGGGTGCCATCGTCGTTGGCGACGGTGACATGGTCTGCTGACACCTCGGTGACCGCACCGGGCTTGACCGCGGTGACGATGTCGCCCGCGTCGTAGGCGGCGCGGAACTCCATGCCGGTGCCCACGAGCGGCGCCTCGGAGCGCAGCAGCGGCACGGCCTGGCGCTGCATGTTGGAGCCCATGAGCGCGCGGTTGGCGTCGTCGTGCTCGAGGAACGGGATCATCGCGGTGGCGACGGACCAGAGCTGGCGCGGCGAGACGTCCATGTAGTCGACGTCGTTGGGGAGGACGTAGTCGACCTCGCCACCCTTGCGACGCACGAGCACGCGGTCCTCGGTGAACTCGCCATCGTTGCCAAGAGCGGCGTTGGCCTGGGCGATGACGAAGAGGTCCTCCTCGTCAGCGGTGAGGTAGTCGACCTGATCGGTCACGCGACCCTTGACGACCTTGCGGTACGGCGTCTCGACGAAGCCGAACGCGTTGACGCGCCCGTAGGTCGCGAGCGAGCCGATGAGGCCGATGTTGGGGCCTTCCGGGGTCTCGATCGGGCACATGCGGCCGTAGTGCGAGGGGTGGACGTCGCGGACCTCGAAGCCGGCCCGCTCGCGGGAGAGACCGCCGGGGCCCAGCGCCGACAGGCGACGCTTGTGCGTCAGGCCGGCGAGCGGGTTGGTCTGGTCCATGAACTGCGACAGCTGCGAGGTGCCGAAGAACTCCTTGATCGACGCCACGACGGGGCGGATGTTGATCAGGGTCTGCGGCGTGATCGCCTCGACGTCCTGCGTGGTCATGCGCTCGCGGACGACGCGCTCCATGCGTGACAGGCCGGTGCGGATCTGGTTTTGGATGAGCTCGCCGACCGTGCGCAGACGACGGTTGCCGAAGTGGTCGATGTCGTCGGTCTCGATCTGGATCTCACCGCGAGGCGAGTCGGCGACGGTGTCACCGGCATGCAGGCGCGCGATGTATTCGATCGTGGCCGCGATGTCTTCCTTGGTCAGGACGCTCTCGCTCAGCGGCTGCTCGAGGCCAAGCTTCTTGTTGACCTTGTAGCGGCCGACCTTGGCCAGGTCGTAGCGCTTGGGGTTGAAGTAGAAGTTGTCGAGCAGAGCGCGCGCATTTTCGAGCGTGGGGGGCTCGCCCGGGCGCAGCTTGCGGTACATGTCGAGCAGGGCCTCGTCCTCGGTATTGACGGTGTCCTTCTCGAGGGTCTGCATGATCGAGTCGTACTGGCCGAAGCGCTCGCGGATCTCGGCCTCGGTCCAGCCCAGGGCCTTGAGGAACACGGTGACCGGCTGCTTGCGCTTGCGGTCGACGCGCACACCCACGAGGTCCTTCTTGTCGACCTCGAACTCGAGCCACGCACCGCGGCTGGGGATGATCTTGGCGACGAAGACGTCCTTGTCGGTGGTCTTGTCGGCGGAGCGCTCGAAGTAGACGCCCGGGGAGCGCACGAGCTGCGAGACGACAACGCGCTCGGTGCCGTTGATGATGAAGGTGCCCTTGTCGGTCATGAGCGGGAACTCGCCCATGAAGACCGTCTGCGACTTGATCTCACCGGTCTCGTTGTTCATGAACTCGGCGGTCACGAACAGCGGGGCGGCGTAGGTGAAGTCCTTCTCGGTGCACTCATCGGGGGTGTTCTTCGGCGGCTCGAAACGGTGGTCGCGGAAGGACAGCGACATCGTGCCGGAGAAGTCCTCGATGGGGCTGATCTCCTCGAAGATCTCCTCGAGCCCGGACGTCGTGGGGACATCCTTGCGGCCCTCGTCGATGGCCTGCTGGACCCGGGCGCGCCAGGCCTCATTGCCCAACAGCCAGTCGAAGCTGGCGGTCTGGAGGGCGAGCAGGTCGGGGACGGCGAGCGGTTCGCGGATCTTCGCGAAGGAGGACCGGTGGAGCTGAGGGGAGAGTTCGGAGGTCCTAGAGGGAGCCAAGAGGGGTCCTTCCACAGTTGTGCCCGGGCGCGCGGCATCGCCGGTGTCAAACCGGAGGAGGGCAGCGCAAAGAGGCAGCATACCCCGTGGGCACGCCGCTGTCGACCCCCGGTCAGCCCGTCCGCCGGCCCTCGACCGCTCCGGGCCCTGACCTCCGGGGGCGACAGGACCCCTGGAGCGGCACTCGGCACGATCCTCGGCTCGGAGGTCGGGGGGCTAGGCCCCGCGCCCCGGAGGTGGTGCGTTCGGATGATCGTGGCCCTGATGGGCCCCGGAGTCAAGAACCGTGACCGGAAAGAGATCCGTGCCCGGACATGCCAGGAGGGGGCGCCCCACTGGGACGCCCCCTCCTGAGAGGACTTACTTGAGGGTGACGGTGGCGCCGGCGCCCTCGAGGGCTGCCTTGGCCTTGTCGGCCGTCTCCTTGTTGACCTTCTCCAGCACCGGCTTGGGGGCACCCTCGACCAGGTCCTTGGCCTCCTTCAGGCCGAGGTTGGTGAGCGCGCGCACCTCCTTGATGACCGGAATCTTGTTGTCGCCGGAGGCCTCGAGGATGACGTCGAACTCATCCTGCTCGGCAGCGGCGTCAGCGCCACCGCCACCGCCAGCGGCGGGAGCGGCCGCAGCCACGGCCACGGGGGCAGCAGCGGTGACCTCGAAGGTCTCCTCGAACGCCTTCACGAACTCAGAGAGCTCGATGAGGGTCATCTCCTTGAACACATCGAGCAACTGGTCGGTGCTCATCTTCGCCATGGTGGCGTTCCTTTCATGATCCGGCCGAGGGCCGGGGTGGTGGTGTGGGCCTTCAGCCCTCGGACTCGGTGGTGGACTCGGGTGAGGCGTCAGCCTCCGTGCTCGTGCTGTCGTGGTGGAACACGCCCTCGACGGCCTCGGCAACCTTCTCGGCGGCATGCTCGACGGCCTCGGCGACCTCCTCGACCGCGAGTTCGACGCCAGCGACGGCGTCGCCGACAGCGGCGGCGATACCCGTCGAGGCGGCAGCCACTCCGGCTCCGCCGATGACGGACGGATCCGCCTCGGCCTTGACCCGCAGGGCATCGATCGTGCGCGCAGCCTGCGAGAGCGGGGCGGCGAACAGCGACACGGCCTGCGACATCGAGGCCTTCATCGCGCCTGCGAGCTTGGCCAGGAGAACCTCGCGGGACTCCAGGTCGGCGAGCTTCTTGATCTCGGACGCATCGAGGATGCGGCCGTCCATGTAGCCCGCCTTCAGCACGAGCAGCGGGTTTTCCTTGGCGAAGTTCTTGAGGCTCTTCGCGCCCTCGACCGGGTCGCCCTTGATGAAGGCGATGGCGCTCGGACCGGTCAGGAGAGCGTCGAAGCCCTCGATGCCGGCGTCGCGCGCCGCGAGCTTGGTCAGGGTGTTCTTGACGACGGCGTAGTTAGCCACGCCCTTCAACGAACGCCGCAACTGGGTGATCTGGGAGACCGTGAGGCCGCGGTACTCGGTGAGTACGGCAGCAGACGACGTACGGAACTCTTCAGTGAGCTCCGCAACAGTCGCGGCCTTGTCGTCGCGCGCCATGCGCTCCTCCTGCTCCTGGCTAGGCGGTCCCGTGGGTCGCACGCGCAGGGCAGGTTCCGCCGGAGGGCGGATCCAACCTGCGCAGGCTGCCCGTGGTGCCCTTGGCCCGGCGGGGCGGCAAAGCCGCCCCTGTCGGACTGGGGACCCGGAACCTTCGGCCAGCCCGAGGGCTGGCAACCGGCGGTCTTCGGTCGTACCCGGCGGGGCGGCAAGCCGCCCCTGTCGGGCTGGGATGAGGCTACGGGCCGGGCCGGGGTCGCGTCAAAACGGCCCCGATCCACCCCGGTTGGGAGCCCGTCAGAGACGGCAAGCCGCCTGTGACGGGGACTCCTAGTCGTTGTCGGTGACGTCCGCGCGCACGACGTTGGTGTCGAGGGGAATCCCCGGGCCCATCGTCGTCGACATCGTCGCCTTCTTGATGTAGCGGCCCTTGGCCGCTGACGGCTTGGCCCGCAGGATCTCGTCGAGGGCAGCCGCGTAGTTCTCGGCCAGCTGGGTGTCGGTGAACGAGGCCCGGCCGATGGGGAACTGCAGATTGGAGTTCTTGTCGACACGGAACTCGATCTTGCCGCCCTTGATGTCTTCGACGGCCTTGGCGACATCCAGGGTCACGGTGCCGGTCTTGGGGTTGGGCATGAGGCCACGCGGACCCAGCACCTTGCCGAGGCGGCCGACCTTGCCCATGAGGTCAGGGGTCGAGACGGCGGAGTCGAAGTCGGTCCAGCCACCGGCCACGCGGTCGATGAGCTCGTCGGCACCGACCTCGTCGGCACCGGCGGCGCGGGCCTCGTCGGCCTTCTCACCGGCGGCGAAGACGATGACGCGGGCGGTCTTGCCCGTGCCGTGGGGCAGGTTGACGGTGCCGCGCACCATCTGGTCGGCCTTACGCGGGTCGACGCCCAGGCGCATGGAGACCTCGACCGTGGGGTCGAACTTGGTCTTGGCGGTCTGCTTGGCCACGCGTGCGGCGGCCAGCGGTGTGTAGAACTTGTCGGGCTCGATGAGCTCCATGGCCTGGCGGTATGCCTTGCTGCGCTTCATTGCTGCTCTCTCCTTCGTTGGCAGGTGTGGTTTGGCGGGCCGCGCGCGGCCCTCCCACTGCCGGGGCTTCTCCCCGGCTCCGGGGATCACTCCCCGGAGGTCTATTCGGCGACGGTGACGCCCATCTGTCGGGCGGTCCCCTCGATGATCTTCATCGCGGCGTCGATGTCGTTGGCGTTGAGGTCGGGCATCTTGGTCTCGGCGATCTCGCGCACCTGGGCGCGCGTGATGGAGCCGGCCACCTTGGGGGCGTTGCCCGAGCCCTTCTCGATGCCCGCGGCCTTGAGGATCAGACGCGAGGCCGGGGGCGTCTTGAGGGTGAAGTCGAAGCTGCGGTCCTCGTAGACGGTGATCTCGACGGGGATCACCTGGCCGCGCTGGTTTTCGGTGGCGGCGTTGTAGGCCTTGCAGAAGTCCATGATGTTGACGCCGTGCTGACCGAGGGCGGGACCCACCGGCGGTGCCGGATTGGCCTGACCGGCCTGGATCTGCAACTTGATCATGCCGGAGATCTTCTTCTTGGGTGCCATGGTGGTGTCCTCGTGATCAGTTCTTCTGGATCTGGCCGAACGCCAGCTCGACGGGGGTCTCGCGACCGAAGATCTCGACGAGGCCCGTGACCTTCTGGGCCTCGATGTTGATCTCGGAGATAGTGGCGTGCAGGGTGGCGAAGGGGCCGTCGACGACGGTCACCGAATCGCCCACCGAGAAATCGACCACGCGAATCTCGGGAGTCGAAGCGCCGACGCCCGCAGCGACGGGAACGCCAGCCTTGCGCTCGGGCGCGGGCGCCAGGATCGTGACGACCTCGTCGAGAGACAAAGGCGACGGCTGGTGGCCGTGGCCCACGAATCCCGTGACACCGGGGGTGTGACGCACCGCGCCCCACGACTCATCGGTGAGGTCCATGCGCACGAGCACGTATCCGGGGAACTTGGTGCGGCGTACGAGCTTGCGCTGGCCCTGCTTGATCTCGGTGACTTCTTCCATGGGGACTTCCACCTGGAAGATGTAGTCCTCCATGTTGAGGGACACGATGCGGGTCTCGAGGTTGGACTTCACGCGGTTTTCGTAGCCGGCGTAGGAGTGAACGACGAACCACTCACCCGCCGCTAGCCGCATCTGGTCGCGGAAGGCCTCGACCGGATCGACCTCGTCCTCTTCGGCGACGGCAGCGGCGATGTCCTCGACCTCGGCGACCTCTTCGGCCACCTCGGACAGGGCGATCTCGGCGACGGCGTCCTCGATGACCTCGTCGACGATCTCCTCGGCGACGAGTTCTTCGACGACGGCATCCTCCGCAGCGGCGATGACGGCTTCGGCCTCCACCGCCTCAGGAACCTCGGACTGGAAGACCAGTGCCGGGGCAGGGGCAGTCGCCGGAGCCTCGTCGGCTTCGGTCGCAGGGGACATAGGGGTATCGGTCACGCGGTTCGGGGCTCCTTGCACGTCCTCATCCGAAGATGAGGAGCACTCCACGGGTGAAGACGAAATCGAAGCCCGCCACGATGGCGGCCATCGCCAGGACGAACACGATCACGACGATCGTGTAGGTGACCAGCTCCTTGCGGGTCGGCCAGATGACCTTGCGGAGCTCAGCAACCACCTGACGGATGAACAGAGCCAGCCGTCCGAAAACGGACAGCTGGGTGTCTCCGCGTGCTTCGCTCACGGTGCCTTCCTGACGACTGATGCGGGATGGTGCATGGAGCAGGGCCGGAGGGACTCGAACCCCCAACCACCGGTTTTGGAGACCGGGACTCTACCAATTGAGCTACGGCCCTTTGGCGACCGTCGTCCCGGCCTGAGTCCACCCGTGAGGGCAGGCGTGGGCAGGGGTGGGAAAGCCACCGGCTACGGGAGTCTACGGGGGTCCCCCGGGGACGGTCCAATCCCGGGTCCCCGAAGCGAGCCCGCACTGGTTGGATTCCCCCATGACGCGCATCTCCCGCAGGATCGGGTCCATCACCGAGTCGGCCACTCTTGCCGTCGACGCCAAGGCCAAGGCCCTTAAGGCGGCCGGGCGTCCGGTCATCGGATTCGGCGCCGGCGAGCCGGACTTCCCGACCCCCGACTACATCGTCGAGGCGGCGGTGGCGGCCTGCCGCGATCCGCGCTGGCACCGCTACACGCCCGCCCCCGGCCTGCCCGAACTGCGCGAGGCCATCGCAGTGAAGACCAAGCGCGATAGCGGCTTCGAGGCCAAGGCCAGCCAGGTGCTCATCACCAACGGTGGCAAGCAGGCCCTCTACAACACGTTCGCCGCCCTCCTCGACCCCGGCGACGAAGCGATCTTGCCTGCGCCCTACTGGACGACGTACCCGGAGGCCATCAAGCTCGCTGGCGGTACGCCGGTCATCGTCGAGACGACCGAGGAGTCCGGCTACCGGGCGACCGTCGCCGACCTCGAGGCCGCGCGTACTGAGCGCACCAAGCTCCTCGTCTTCGTGTCGCCATCCAATCCGACCGGAGCGGTCTACACGCCCGAGCAGGTCGCCGCGATCGGGCGCTGGGCAGCAGAGCACGGCATCTGGGTGGTGACCGACGAGATCTACGAGCACCTCGTCTACGGCGATGCGCAGTTCTCGTCGATGCCGGTGCTCGTGCCAGAGATCGCCGACACGTGCGTCATCGTGAATGGTGTCGCCAAGACCTATGCCATGACCGGGTGGCGTGTGGGCTGGATGATCGGGCCCGAAGACGTCATCAAGGCGGCCGGCAACCTGCAGTCGCACGCCACCTCCAACGTCGCGAACGTCTCCCAGATCGCAGCCCTCGCGGCCGTGTCCGGTGACCTGTCGGCCGTCGAGGAGATGAAGGTGGCCTTCGATCGACGGCGCAAGCGGATCGTCGAGCTGCTCTCGGCCATTCCGGGTGTCGACTGCCCCACGCCTGAGGGCGCCTTCTACGTCTATCCCTCGGTGAAGGGTGTTCTCGGCAAGGAGATCCGCGGTCAGCGGCCGCAGGACTCCGCTGAGCTCGCCGGCCTCATCCTCGACGAGGCCGAGGTCGCGGTCGTGCCCGGCGAGGCGTTTGGCACGCCCGGCTACCTGCGTTTGTCCTATGCCACGAGCGATGCCGACATCGAAGAGGGAGTCGGCCGCATCGCCGCACTGCTCGGCGAAGCCCGCTAGTCCAACCCTTTTCGTCCCTTTTCGTCTTGTTTGCGTTTTTGGTCGCTAAATCGCGGATTTGGCGACCAAAAACGCAAACAAGACGCGGTGGGGGGTTAGTCCAAGGAGCAGGCGATGAGCGTGGGCTCTGGCTCGAGGGTGATGGCGTAGCGGTCGCGTACGCCGTCTCGGATCGTGCGCGCCAATCGCAGCACATCGGCGGCGGTCGCACCGCCGCGGTTGGTGATCGCCAGGGTGTGCTTGGTGGACAACGCAGCGCGGCCATCGAGGGTGAATCCGCGCGGGAAGCCGGCGTGCTCCACGAGCCACGCAGCACTGGTCTTCACGCGGCCGTCGGCCTGCGGCCAGGAGGGCGCCCCATCGGGTACGTCACCGTCGACGAACGGGTTGGTGAAGAACGAGCCCACGCTCCACGTGTCGTGGTCGGCAGCCTCGAGCACCATGCCCTTGCCGCGCCGCAGGTCGAGGACGGCCTCCCGGACGCCAGCAGAGGGCGCCCGCTCCCCCTCGGCGACTCCGAGCCGGGCGGCCAACTCGCCGTAGCGGATGGGGGCCGACATCGAGCCCAGCGGCAACTGGAACTCCACGGACAGCACGACGAAGCGCGGATCGCGCTTGAAGCGCGACGTGCGGTAGCCGAAGCTGCACTCCCCCGCCGGCAGCACCGCGACCTCGCCGGTGATCCGGTCGTACGCGCGGACCCGCGCGATGGTGTCGGCGACCTCCTGGCCGTAGGCACCGACGTTCTGGATCGGGGTCGCACCCGTGAGACCCGGGATGCCCGAGAGCGCCTCGATGCCGGACCACTCCTCGGCGACCGCGCGAGCGACGAGGTCGTCCCACGGCTCACCCGCGGCGACGCTCACCCATGCCCCGGCGCAGGCGTCAACGCTGACGTCGATGCCGCGCGTGCGGACGAGGAGCACGTCGCCCGGGAAGCCGCCGTCGTCGATGACGACGTTGGTGCCGCCGCCCAGGATCAGTAGGAGGGTGCCCGCGCTGTCGGCCGCGCGTACGGCGTCGATGATCTCCGCCTCGGTCTCGGCGGTGCGCAGAGTCCGGGCCGGTCCGCCGACCCTCAGCGACGTGAGGTCGGCGAGGGGCGTGGTCACGCCAGTTGGACGATGGCGACCGCGTTGCCCAGGACCTTCTGGTCCGCGTGCGTGGCGGTGAGCGTGACCTTCACGCGCCGGTCGTCCAGCAACTCGGTGATCTCGCCCGATACCGCGATCTGGCTGCCCTGGTCGTCGTTGGGCACGGGCACGGGCCGGGTGAAGCGCACCGAGAACTCCTTGAGCGCCCCCGGATCGCCGACCCAGTCGGTGACGACGCGAGCGGCCTCGGCCATCGTGAACATGCCGTGCGCGATGACGTCGGGCAGGCCCACCGAGGTGGCGAACTTCTCGTTCCAGTGGATGGGGTTGAAGTCGCCCGACGCTCCGGCGTAGCGCACGAGGTGGAAGCGGGTGACGGGGAACGTTTGCGCCGGGAGCGCGGTGCCCACGGCGACGTCGGCGTAGGAGACGGTCATGCGGACTCCTCGGCCGTGCCGCGGGCGACGATGACGGTGTAGGTGGTGGCCACGTGCTCGCCGCCCTCGGTGTCGAGGTCGACCCGCGTGGTCAGGATGTCGTTGCCGGCCACGGCGCGGATGGCCTCGATCGTGGCTTTTGCCACCAGGGAGTCACCCGCGACGATGGGCCGCTCGAAGACGAAGCGCTGCTCACCATGGACGACGCGGGTGTAGTCGAGCCCAAGTTCGGGGTCGAGCGCGGCCTTGCTGGATCCGGCGTACGCGACGACGAAGGCGAACGTCGGGGGCGCGACGATGTCGGGGTAGCCCAATGCCTGCGCCGCGGCAACGTCGAAGCAGGCGGGATTGGTGTCGCCAACCGCGGTCGCAAACTCGCGCACCTTCTCGCGCCCCACGAGGTAGGGCGCGGTCCGCGGGTAGGACCGACCCACGAGCGCGGCGTTGAGGGCCATCGCCGGAAGGACTAGCGAGTCTCTTTGTGCACCGTGTGCTTATTGCACGTGGGGCAGAACTTCGACATCTCCATGCGATCCGGATCGTTGCGCCGGTTCTTCTTGGTGATGTAGTTGCGGTTCTTGCAGTCCTGGCACGCCATGGTGATCTTCGGACGTACGTCTGCTGACTTGCTGGCCATGTGGGCCCTCCTGTCGTGCCGGTGGTGGCAGGTGCTCGAGCCGTAGCGGAGGCCGGACTTGAACCGGCGACACAGCGATTATGAGCCGCTTGCTCTACCAGGCTGAGCTACTCCGCCGTGGGGAGCCGGCGGGTGCCGACGCCCCTCCGAGCCCCTTTACGGAATCGAACCGTAGACCTTCTCCTTACCATGGAGACGCTCTGCCGACTGAGCTAAAGGGGCGCGCGAACGCCCGTGAAGCGTACAGGGCGCCCCCTCGAGGAGAGAAACGAGGGATGGCCGGGATTCAACGGGCGGGGCAGGTGACGGCTGACCACGTGAAGGTGGCCACGCCATCCCCCCGGATGTAGCGCACTCCGACGGCACATGACAAGCCGCGGCGGCCGTCGTCGGGGAAGGGCCAGGTGTAGGTCGTTCCGGTGGGCTTGGCGTAGGTCGTGCTGACGGCGTAGTACGAGTCCTTCTCGTAGAGGGCCAAGACGTCAGCAACCTGCACGTTGTAGGTCCAGGCGAGGCCCTCGAGGTCGAAGGTTGCCCTCACAGCGGACTTGCCCGATGACAGGGTGACCTTCTCCAACTTGCCATTGGTCGGTGGTGTCAGGTTGCCGACAAAGCGAATGGCGGAAGTGATCCACGCGCTTGTCTGGCCGTCTCCCGTGACGGTGCGCACGCGGAACTGGTAGACGCGCCCGTTGACGACGCGCAGATCGTCTCCGACCTCGATCGATGTGACGTCCTGCAGGCCGGGGAGCGACGCCCATGCCAGCCAGTTGACATTGCGCTTGTCCTTGACCCGCAGGGC
>NBNH01000203.1 GCA_004379115.1 Actinomycetales bacterium mxb001 | reverse complement strand
TGTTAAAAGAGAGAGGAGAGGTGGGTGGGTGGAGGAAGGTATGAAGATAGTGATGGTTGATAACGGATGTGTGTGTTGTTATATGTTGAAAAAAGGGGAGGGAGAATGGGGGGTTGGGGGGGTTGGGTAGGTAGAGGTATTGAAAAAGAGGAGAGGGTGGGGGGAGGGGGGGGTGGGGGAACGCCCCCCCCCCCGCCTCTCTGCTTGTGCAAGGATCGCTAAACCATGTCGACGACAGATCCGGCCCGCACAGATCTGGGATTCACCGATCCCGATCCGCGTCGAGGGGGGCCGCTGGATCGCCTTCCGGCGATCGTCATCCCCGTTGTCTCGGTGCTGCTCGCCTTTGCCATCGGCGGCATCCTCATCTGGCTGCAGGGGGTCAACCCCTTCCAGGCGTATTACGTCCTCTTTAGCAATGCCCTCGGCACCCCCGAGGGTCTCCTGCGCGTCATGCAGAAGTCCACGCCACTGATCCTGACCGGTTTGGCGGTGACGGTCGGCCTGCGCGCGGGCCTGTTCAACATCGGCGCGCAGGGCCAGCTCCTCGTGGCCGCCCTGGGCACGGCGTGGGCGGGCTATAACTTTCAATTGCCGCTGATCCTGCACATCCCGTTCGCCCTGTCATTCGGAATGCTCTGCGGTGCGGCATGGGCTGCGATCGCCGGTGCGCTTCGCGCCTATCGCAATGTTTCCGAGGTCATCACGACCATCATGCTCAACAGCATTGCGATCGCCCTGGTCGACTACCTCGCAAGCGAGCCGTTCAAGGAGCCTGATCAGCCGCTCACCCGCACTCCCGAGATCGCATCCACGGCGATGCTGCCCTCATTCGGCATCATTCCGTCAGGCTTCCTGATCGCGATTCTCGTGGCGATCATCTTCGGTTGGTTCTTGACCCGCACGACGCAGGGCTTCCGGTTCAACACTGTCGGCCTCAACCCCAGCGCGGCTCGCTATGCCGGTATCTCCGTCAAGGGCACGATCCTGCTCGCCATGGCTGTCAGCGGTGCACTCGCCGGCATGGGCGGTGCCATCGAGACGATGGGTGTCACCGGTCGCTTCGAGCCGGCCTTCAACGCGGGCCTGGGCTTCGACGGCATCACCATCGCTCTGCTTGCCCGCGCCAATCCGATTGCCACGATCCCGGCGGCCATCCTCATCGGCACGCTCCGATCGGGTGCTGCCGCCCTGCAGTTCCAGACCGGCATCGAGCCTGAGGTCGTCGACGTCATCCTGGCCATCACGCTGCTGCTGGTGTCCGCTCCGATCGTTGCCCGACTGCTCTTCCGCAACCGCAACATCAAGCAGACCCAGGTCACCAAGGGGTGGGGCGCATGAGACCCCGCTACGCCTACTCCCTGGCGATCATCATCGGCATCGGCATCGTCATCTGCTTCTTCCTCGACGAGATCCGTACCGTTTCGGTGCTGTCGTTCTCGCTGCGTTACGCCGTGCCGCTGATCCTGGCAGCCATGGTCGGCATCATCTGCGAGCGCAGCGGTGTCATCAATATCGGCATCGAGGGCCAGATGCTGATGAGTGCCTTCGCGGGGTTCTTCGGTGCCGCGGCAACCGGCAACCTCATCCTGGGCACCCTGATCGGCATTGGCACCGGGATGATCATGGGCGCGTTCCTGGCCACGGGTGCGGTGGCCTGGAAGATGGATCAGATCATCGCCGGCACCGTGATCAATATCCTCGCCGTGGGCCTGACGAGCTTCCTCTACGTGCAGGGTCAGGTGCTGCCGGGCAATACGCCGATCGTTGCCATCCCCGTCCTGTCCGATATCCCGCTCGTGGGACCGGTCCTGTTCAACAACGGCCTCTTCACGTACGCGGCCCTGATCATCCCGCTCCTGCTCTGGGTGCTGCTGTTCAAGACGCGCTGGGGTCTGCGCACTCGGGCCGTCGGTGAGAAGCCGAGCGCAGCTGACACCTCCGGCGTCGGCGTTGACCCGATGCGCTTCTGGAACGTCACGATTGCCGGCGCGCTGGCCGGCATGGCCGGTGCCTACCTCGCTATCGAGGCCGCCGGCACCTTCGAGCGTGGCTTCACCGCGGGGCGTGGCTTTACCGCACTCGCGATCATGATCTTCGGCGCGTGGAATCCCATCGGCGCTCTTGCGGCGGCCTTCTTCTTCGGGCTCACCCAGGGACTCGCCAGCCAGTTGCAGGCCGATGAGGTCATCGCCATTCCGCAGCAGTTCATCAACATGCTGCCCTACGTCCTCACCATCGTGCTCCTGGCGATCGTGTCAGGCCGCATCAAGCCCCCTGCCGCCGTCGGCCGACCGTATGAGAAGGATTGACGATGGCCGCCGACACTGACCGCCCCGTCCTCTTGCAGGCCACCGGCC
>NBNH01000202.1 GCA_004379115.1 Actinomycetales bacterium mxb001 | reverse complement strand
ACATTTACTGACATGCTATAAATCATGTCCAATGCTGATTCTTGTGCTGCTCCCTCTCTAAGCATTTCAACACTAATTTTATTAATTGGTTGGGCTGGATTGCTCATATTCTCCCAATTAATTAAAGAGCTAACTTGACTTAATACAGCTTTAGTAGTTGTACTGTACAAGATAGCTCCCACTTCTATAACTGAACTAGATTCTTCTAATCCAGTTGTTTCTGTATCTAAGATTATGATGTTCATGATATTGTTGACTCAGTATCATAATCTTATCCTATTTATTGCTGAGGCATTACAGCTTAACAGCAGCCTCAAGTTCTTTTAGACTAATTCTTAGCCTAGCTTTCAACTCCTCATCTTCTGTAATACGCAAAGCATTACAGATATTATTTATCGCATTTAGCTTGTCTCCAGTGCTTGCCTGGACAATTGCTAAGTTCATATAGAAATCAACTCGCTGCCCCAATAACAAGGCTTTCTTGTAATGCTCAATCGCCTGTTGAGACAACCCTAGCTGATGTTCTATATTGCCAAGGTTATTGTACGCTTCCGCAAAATCAGGATTAATTCTGATAGCAGTATATACATCTTCTAAGCATGTATTATCGCCTATAGCTTTCTTTGCGCAAGCCCTATTATTATAGGCTTCTGCAAAATTAGGATTAATTTGTATTGCCTTTGTGTGACAATAAATAGCTTTGTCATACTGCCCAAGTCGCTTGCAGTATATTCCGAAATTCGTCCAAATAACCGAATCTTCTGGATTCTTCTTTAAATAATTAACAAAATCATCAAATGTCATCATAGTAAACCTCAGTCCAACTTTGTCTAGCATAGCTAATATTTGATAATTTGTCAATAGCTTACTTAATGTTTTCTAGTTTCCTATATCGTTGAAGAGCGTCTGAATAGCCAATATGTGCTGCTTGCCAGTAATCAAGTTTAGCATCTTTTTTACTTATTTGTTCTTTTAGTACCGCTCTGTGATAATATGCTCTGGCACACCATTTATTGATATTAATACAACTACTAATATTATTTATACCTGAATAAATATCACCTAATTCAGCTAATGATATTCCTTTCAAAAGAAATGCAATTGAGCAGTTTGAGTTAATTTCCAATGCATCATTACAATCTTCTAACGCAGCTTTATAGTTAGATTTTTTAATATATAATTCAGCTCTCTCACAGTAATATACTGGATTATCTAATTCGATGCTAATAGCTGAAGTATAATCATTAATTGCATTATCTATCTTATTCAAAGCAGCATAACAATCTGCTCTTTCACGGAATATTTTAGAACTTTTTTCTGCATTAAGTATTTTGGAGTAATGTTTAATAGCAGTTTTGTAA
>NBNH01000201.1 GCA_004379115.1 Actinomycetales bacterium mxb001 | reverse complement strand
AATGGGTTGCCAGTCCCATTCGTACCGTTCAAACACCCGTAGATAACCCTCTGTTTTGATGTCGAGGGTATCAGTTGAAAGGGGCGTTGTTACCGTTTCGTTTGATGTCATGAGCATCCTTTCCATAGCGTAGATAATCGGGTTCTTGGTTGCTTCATCCAAGATCGTTTTGAGCATGACGTGAGTAGTCTTTGCAATGCCATGCGAGGCGCGTATGTCTTTGAAGTTGCGTAGCTGAGTTTCGATACGTAACAGGCCGTCGAATGAGTCATAGCCCAGTTTTTGACGGGTGATTTTGGGCGAACGTGACAGTTCTAACTGCTTGTCATATGCAATCAAACGGACGTTCGTTGTTTTCAGCAATGAACGCCAAGCAATCGACTGGGCACGCCCACGGCCGTACATCTCACGAACTACGTTCGGGTGCATGGCAGTTGAGTACATGGCAAGTAAGGAATGTTCGACGCTATCACACGGGACGTGTGTTACTGCATCGCAACGAAGCAATGCACCCGATGTCATTATCACGTCTGAGTCAATGCTCATGAACGGGGGCGTTATCCCTTTGATAGCATCGTCGAACGTGTCGGGACTAATCCCACGCACGTAATCAGTACCTAACGACTTCGCAGACATCTCTATTGTCACGTCGGTATCAGTTACGACTAACGAGGATAGCCCTCTGATACGTGACCGCGTTATGCCGTTCAACACCCAGTTTGAACTATCACGATAACGACGGCCAACGTTTGATTCGGTCGCTCGTTTGGGGGCTGGCACTTCGTCGAAGTATCGGGTTTGAGCACCCCTCGCATATTCGGCCCCCCTACGGGGGAACTTGATTTTCAGGGTATCGTATGAGTACCCTTTTGGGATACGTTTTGTATCAGATGCAGACAGTGTTACAAGAACGTCTGCATTCGGGACGTGTCCCGTTTCGCATGGGTTGTATGTTGCGTTCATAAGCCAAGAGGCCGGATAACGGGGTAGCTATGTGGGCAATCCGTCGTTCGGTCTTTTTGTTTGTGGGGGTGTCTTTTTGGTGGTTTTGTATACGTTTTTGCCAAAATATCCGCAAAACCCCCCTACGAGGGCGGGCCAAATTGTTCACAACGGCGTATTGCGTGACCTGTGACGGGTTTTTGTGGGGCGAAGCATGGTCTATCTACCCTCGCTCACATACGACGTGATACGGGCCATTTCAGAGGCCTTACGACGTTCGGGCCGGAACGCCTCAAACAGAGTGCGCACCCGTCGTTTTTCACGGCTGGGATTGCTACCCTTTCGATACCGTGACAATACATCGGCCCAAATGGGTTGCCAGTCCCATTCGTACCGTTCAAACACCCGTAGATAACCCTCTGTTTTGATGTCGAGGGTATCAGTTGAAAGGGGCGTTGTTACCGTTTCGTTTGATGTCATGAGCAT
>NBNH01000200.1 GCA_004379115.1 Actinomycetales bacterium mxb001 | reverse complement strand
CCGGTAGCCGTCACCGTCGATGAGGGTCTGGATGGATCGCAGGTCCGTGAAGGGTGGGATCACGCAGACGTCGACGGCCTCGTAGTCCTGGTCGTTGAGCGCGAACGCGAGCTTCTGAACGAGGGCGATCGCCTCGAAGTGGTTCATGTTCATCTTCCAGTTGCCCGCCATCAATGGCGTGCGATCCGCGGTCATGGCGTCTCCTCCAGCACGGCGAGTCCGGGCAGCGTACGGCCTTCCAGCAGCTCGAGACTGGCCCCACCCCCGGTTGAGATGTGGTCGAAACGGCTTTCGTCGATGCCCAGGATGCGGATGGCTGCCGCCGAGTCGCCACCGCCGACGACCGTGAAGGCTGGACTCGCAGCCAGACTCTCGGCCACCGCGCGCGTGCCGTCGGCGAAGGGCGTGACCTCGAAAACGCCCATGGGTCCGTTCCACACCACGGTTCGGGCGTCGTCGAGGCGCTCGGCGAACAGCGTTGCCGTGGCGGGACCGATGTCGAGACCCTTCCAGCCCGAGGGAATCTCCCCCACCGACACGACGCGGAACTCTGCATCAGGGGAGATCTCACGGGCAATGACGACGTCGACGGGCAGGACGATCTCCACACCCTTGCGGCGAGCCTCGTCCATGACCTGCTGCACGGTGGCGACCTGATCCTCCTCGAGGAGCGATTCACCCACCTGGAATCCCTCGGCCCGCAGGAACGTGAAGGCCATTCCCCCGCCCACGAGAAGACGGTCGACACGATCGAGAAGGTGGCCGATGACCGCCAATTTGTCGGAGACCTTCGACCCGCCCATGACGACGACGAACGGTCGCTCGGGGTCGGACAGCACCCGGGCGAAACTCGCCATCTCCTGCTCGACCAGCAGTCCCGGTGCTCGCGGAAGCAGACGAGCCACATCCGTCACGGATGCCTGCTCCCGGTGGACGACGCCGAATCCGTCACTCACGAACGCGTCTGCCCACTGTGCCCACTCGGCCGCAAGCTCTCGACGATCATCGACGTTCTTGCTCGTCTCGCGCGGGTCGAATCGCACGTTCTGCAACAGGATCACGTCGCCACGCTCCGTGTGGCTGACGGCATCAGCCACGTCGGTTCCGGTCACCGCATCGACGAATGTCACGGGCGCACCGAGGAGTTCAGCGAGGCGCCCTCCCACGGGAGCTAGGGACAGGGCGTCGACACGCTGACCCTTGGGCCGGCCCAGGTGAGCGAGCACGACGACCCGGGCGCCCTTCTGCCGCAGACGTTCAATCGTCGGCACGCTGGCGCGGACCCGTCCGTCATCGGTGATGGCCACCGAGCCGTCAGGCTGGTTGGCCAGCGGGACATTGAGGTCGCTGCGCACGATGACGACGCGGCCGTCGACATCGAGATCGTCGAGCCTTGCGCTCACAGGCGAGCGCCGACGTAGTGGGTGAGATCGATGAGGCGGTTGGAGTAGCCCCACTCGTTGTCGTACCAACCCACCACTTTGACGAGTGTCCCCATCGAATTGGTCAGGTCGGCGTCGAGGATGACCGACGCGGGGTCGGTGACGATGTCGCTCGACACGATGGGATCCTCCGTGTAGCGCAGGATCCCGGCCAGTGATCCCTCAGCCGCTGCCCGCATGGCCGCATTGATCTCATCAGCGGTGGCCGCCTTCTTGAGCTCTACCGTGAGATCGGTGGCCGAGCCGGTGGGCGTGGGAACGCGCATCGCGTAGCCGTCGAGTCGACCCTTGAGCTGGGGAAGGACGAGACCGATGGCCTTGGCGGCACCCGTGGTGGTCGGGATCATGTTGATCGCTGCCGCGCGAGCACGACGCAGGTCGGAGTGCGGGAAGTCGAGAATGCGCTGGTCATTCGTGTAGGCGTGGATCGTGGTCATCATGCCGCGTTCGATGCCGAATGTGTCGTCGAGAACCTTCGCCATGGGC
>NBNH01000199.1 GCA_004379115.1 Actinomycetales bacterium mxb001 | reverse complement strand
AGGTTCGCCAGGTACGACGTCAATGCGGCGGAGGCGGTGTCCATCGCGCGAGCGTGGCCGAGGCTGCGCGGTCGGTCGAGGCCCTCGGCGAGGGTGTTGCCCCACGCGGTGAAGGTGTCGCGGTCGCTGAACGGCACGCCGAGGATCTCGCAGATCACGGCCATGGGGAGTGGTGAGGCCCAGTCCTTGACGAGGTCGACGGTGGACTTGGTGGACAGATCGTCGACCAGTCGCTCGGCCACGCGATCGGCCGCATCTCGCCACGACTGCATCACCCGGTGGGTGAACGCGGGCTGCACGAGCTTGCGGATGCGCGAGTGGTCGTCGCCGTCCTTGGTGATGATCGCGTCGAGGAGCGGGTCGATGCGCTCGGCGGGCGGCTGCGGGCCCAGCAGGATCGACTCGAGCAGGTTGCGCGGCTCGGGGATGTCGGCTGATGCGTCAGGGGACTTCAGGACGGTCGCGCAGGTCTCGTAGTCGGAGGTGTAGCGAAACCCTCCACGACTCATCACGACGCGCTGGGACCGCAGGTCATTGGCGAAGGTGACGAGGTCGTCACACGTCTCGAGCTGGCCGCCGGGGTCGCCCATCAGCGAATAGGCGCGGGTGATGGCCCAGAACAGGCCAAGGGATGCTCCGACGTGTGCCTCTCGCTTGA
Organism: Actinomycetales bacterium mxb001; assembly: GCA_004379115.1. Taxonomy (GTDB): domain Bacteria; phylum Actinomycetota; class Actinomycetes; order S36-B12; family S36-B12; genus Mxb001. The sequence goes on along the minus strand of NBNH01000199.1, from coordinate 6,240 downwards.
GGTCGATCACACTTTCACTCTACGACCCGACTGGATTCACATTCGCCGGGGGATGAAGTCGCTGGCCAGCACCTGGGGAGTGAGCGTTTGGTACGTGCGCCCCAGAGGGGATGTCCAGACCGGATCGGGCGGGCCGAGGGGGTCACGCGGACCCTCCTCGCGCGCCTGCCAGCGCGACTCCTCGCGCAACCGGTTGTGGCGCGGGCACGTGGGCGACATGTCGGCCGCACGCGTGCGTCCGCCCTCCGCGTATGGAGGAAGGTGATCGGCATCGGCCTTCGACGACCGCACGCCGCACGACGGATGCTTGCAGTGCGGCTCGCGGGCGCGCAGGAACCGGGCGAGACGCGCGCCGGGGAAGCGGCGTGAGCCTTCGTCGAGCAGTACGCCGGTGACGTCGTCGGTCACCCAGCGAATCCAGTCGGCATCAGCGGCGAGGGCACGGACCAACTCCGGATCGAGCGGACCGTAGCCCTCGAGTTCGCCGGGGGTCTCGGTGAGCCCGAAGAGCGTGTCGAGCGGAACGGTGACGCGGATCTGGATGCGCACGGGATCGACGATCGGTGTGGAGGGCTTGACGTCCGTCGAGCCGTCGACCGATCGGTCTTCGCCGGTAACTGACACAGCGGCCTTGCCGACTGGCGTCAGCCCGAACGCGGCTAGCATCGCCGCATAGCGCCACTGGCCGGCCGTGCGCTCATCGGACTCATCCGCCTGCTCACGCATCAACTCTGCCCGCGCGGCAATCAACTCGCGCAACGCCACGGCATCAGGCGCCGGCCCGCGCGCGGCCAGGCACGCCATGCCGTCGTCCTCGGCCCACAGGCTCACGTCCGTGCGATCGCGCTCAGCGCTCTGCCGGCGTCGTGCCGCCGCCTCGGGGTCGAGGGACGCCACGACCCGCGCCACGCGCTCGCGCAGCCGCGCCGGCGGCAGCCGCCGAGCGGTGCGCACCAGGCCGAGGACCGCGCGTTCGCTTAGGTCGGCGCCCGACTCATCGACATGGCCGGAGAGCACGCTCACGCCCTCGTAGATCACCCTCGCCTGCGCGGGGGTCAGGCGACCCGCTGACACCTCGGCACCGAGCACGGGCCAATCGCGGAGCAGCGCCGTCGCGTCGTTGACCTTGACCGTCGCCGTGCGTGCGGCCACATGAAGGGCGGCCGCCACTTCATCGGCCACCCACGACGCCTGATGCGACGACGTCATTCCGGGACCGGGTGATGTCGCGGATTCGACGGCGTCGGCAACCGCCACGAGCGCACGCGCCTGGCGCACATGGGCCCAGCCGACGAGCCGGGAGGTTGCCTTCAGATAGGCCACACGCGCGGAGTCGGTCAGGTGATCGGGGTCGACGTCAGCCAGCAGTTGAGCCAACCGCGGGCCGGGCGCGATCGACTCCCACGGGTCGTCGCCCGCGGGGGTGATGTCGTACCAGCCATCGGCCATGTCCCGACACTATGGAGGGGGTCTGACATTCGGTGCCGACGTGACAGAAGGCCCTGTGGACGGGCGCATTCACGACACCCGGGTTAGCGTTAACGCCATGGCGCGCGTCCACTTCACCGTCCAGCGACAGCTTGCCCTGCCCGCCCGCGTGGTCTTCGACGAACTCGTCGACTGGCGCGGTCACGCCGAATGGGTGCCCATGACGACGGTGGTCATCGAATCCGGTGACGGTGGAGCGGGTACGACGTTCATCGCGACCACCGGCCTGCGGCCCCTCTCGCTACCCGATCGCATGCGCGTCGAGTCGCTCGACGTCGAGAAGATGACCGTGCACATCTCGAAGATCGGACCGGTGCTGACCGGCGACGTTCACCTGGCCGTTCATCCCGTGACCGACAGCACGTGCGACATCACGTGGGTTGAGGACGTTCGCGTTCCCTACCTGCCGGGCTTCCTCGCGCCGCCGGTGGCGTTCGCCGCGCGCAAGGCGTTCGAGATCTCCATCAAGGCCATGGCCAAGCGCGCGCGTCAGCGCGTCTAGGTCACGCGGTCGAGGGCCTGGGCCAGGTCCTCGATCAGGTCGACCGGATCCTCCAGCCCCGCCGAGATGCGCAGCACGGCCTCGTGCGGTTGAGCCGTTTGCGTCACGACGCGGTGAGTGAGAGATGCCGGATGCTCGATGAGGGTGTCGATGCCACCGAGGGACACCGCGTGCGTGATGAGGCGCAGTGCACCGCAGACCTTCTCCGCCGCGTCGAAGCCGCCGGCCATCTCGAAGGCGAGCATCGCGCCCGGTCCGCTCATCTGCCGCCCGATGAGTCCCGTCGGATCGGCACCGGGCAGACCCGGATAGAACACGCGTGAGATGGCGGGTTGGTCGACGAGCCACCGGGCGAGTTCGCCGGCAACGCGCTGTTGCTCGCGCATCCTGATTGGCAGCGTGCCAACGCCGCGCAGCATGAGATAGGCGGTGAACGGGTCCATGACACCGCCGGTGATCGTGCGCAGAGGTCGAAGGGACTGCGCCAGCTCCGGTGCGGCCACCACGACGCCACCCATGGCATCACCGTGGCCTCCGAGGTACTTCGTGGCGCTGTGCACCGAGTACGCCGCCCCGTGACGCAGCGGCTGCTGCAGGACGGGCGAGGCAAAGGTGTTGTCGATCATCACGGGCACATCGCCAGCCTGACGCGCGATGTCAGCGATGTCCCGCAGTTCCAGGGTGGGGTTGCTGGGGGTCTCCAGCACGACCAGGCCCGTGTCGTCGGTGACGTGCGCAGCGATCTCATCGGGACCGGCGTACGTGACACGCGTCCCGAGGATTCCGGACTCCAAGATCGCGTCCGTGCCGCCGTAGAGGGGGCGCACGGCGATGACATGCGGCTTGCCCGCCGCAACGCGACTCAGGATGACCACGTGGGTGGCCGCCATGCCACTGGCGAAGGCCACGCCTTCGATATCGAGTGAAGGTCCACCGGGTACGTAGCCCTCGAGTGCTGCGACCGCCTCTTCGAAGCGCGCAACCGTGGGGTTCCAGGCGCGCCGGTAGATGGTGCTCGCGCCGTGGGGCAGTGGTTTGCCCTCGATCAGGTCATCGAGGATGTCGCGGGCCACGCTGACGTCGGGTAGTGGCGCCGTGGTCGACAGGTCGATCGGCACCGCGTGCACGCCGAGGTCGGTCAGGTCGGTGCGTCCGGCGTGGACCGCGACGCTGGGGAGGGCAAGGCCGTCGAGCGGATCCATGTGCTCAGCCTGCCGCAAGCCGTGCTGACGCGGAGCCTCGACCCAGGAACCCGGCCGTGCCGAGGCCCAGAACCAGTACGAGAGCTCCGGCGGCGAGATATCCCCACGGTGCGCTCATGCCGACGGCGACCGCCGATGCGCAGATCGCCAATCCGACCGCCCCGCCGCCGTAGCGCACCACCATCGACAGCCCCGATGACGTGGGCAGCAATGAGTCGGGAGTGGACGAGAGCATGAGGCTGACGCCGACCGGCGTGATGAAGCCGCACCCGATGCCGGCGAGGGACATCCCCTGCGACGGACTCATGCTGGCCGAAGTGGGCTAGACCTCCCACCAGATCGCTGCCAGCCGTCGAGGCATTCCGCGATCGGCGGCCTGCACGGCTGCGGCCACTTCGTCAGCGCGATCGATGGGCAGGCACAGCCGAATGCATGCCGATTCGGCCTGTACGCGCGGATCGAGCGGAATGCGCTGCGTCACGTCGTCGTACTCGACCAGCTGCGCGTCGTACCCCGTATCGCGAATGACCTGCAGGGCGTCAGCGTCTGTCGGTGATGTCGGTCGGTCGAGGTCCCAGAACTGCTTCCACAGCGGATTCATCCAGGTGAGCGGATGACGCACGGGGAGTTCGAGCACGACGCGATGACGCGCATGTGCAGTGAGTGCGCGCACGAAGTCGGGGAGCTCCCACACGTTGTACGCGACGTGATGGCAGACGACGACGTCGGCAGTCGGCGTGCGATCGGCGACGTCAGGCCAGTCGCCCAGGATCTGCTCGTGTGCGACGCCGCGCTTGTCAGCGGCTTCGGCAAACGCATCGAGCATGCCCTGCTGGTGGTCGACGCCGATGAGCAGTTCCGCGGGTGGCACGAGCGCGAGCGCCGCGCGGCCGCCCCCGCAGCCGACGTCGAGCACCGACCCGCCGGCGGGCAGCGCCTCGCGCGCGACTGCGTGCGCGGGGGAGTCGGGGATGGGCCCGTCGGGGGCGCGGAACTGCGCAACCGGATGGATCCAGGGGTCCTGGGGAGCCTGGGCGCGGATCTCCTCGGGGATTGCCCACGAGGCCAGGTCGTCACGCCATTTCTCGGCGGCGGTGGTCATGCGGCGAGCCTAGGAGGAGGTGCTGGATCGTCATGCATGGCAGGGCTGACTCGGTCTACCGTTTGCGCATGCGTCGAGCGGGTGCCGGGGGAGTTCTTCTGCTGTCGGCCGCCCTGGTGGTTGGTGCCCTTGGTGTTGCCGCCCCCGGGGCCAGTGCCTCGACGGCGGTGGCGGGCAGGCCGTGCAAGGTGTCGGGCCAGGAGGCCACCGACGCGCAGGGCCGCACGCTGGTGTGCCAGAAGAACCGCAAGGGCAAGCTCGTCTGGACGGTGAAGAAAACGACGCCGACGCCGACCGGGCCGCCGTATCAGTGGTGGGGCACATGGCAGGACGGCTGGAAGAAGGTGGGCTCACCGCCCCCGTGCCCGGCTGACCTATCGACGCTGTTCACGCGCCTGCCCTTCGACCTGGATGACGTGCCCTCAATCGTGCGTCCGGGCTATCTCAATCCGCATTCGGGATACAAGCCGCACGGGCATGTGCGCTTCATGCCGCCTGATGTGGCAGGTCAACCGGACGCGGTAGTCAATAGCCGACAGGTCATTTACGCGCCTGCCGACGGATGGGTCTACGCAGCTGGGGTGTATCGGGAGTCCTACACGCCGGGCAACGACCAGGTCATCCTGGACTTCTTCGTCGACTGCGGCGTGATGTGGCGTTTCGATCACCTGCGCCAAGGTCACCTGTCACCAGCGATGGCCGAGGCCATCAAGGGTGTCCCGATGCGCGAGGACTCGCAGACCAGGTTCATCACGCCGGTGCGGGTCAAGGCGGGCGACATCCTCGCCACGGCGGTCGGCATCACGAGTTGTGACGTCGCGGTCGCGGTGGGCTGCCCGGGACCGGGCCCCAATCTCTTCGTCGACTTCGGTGTCTACGACCCCCGCCAGCTCAATGAGGCTGCCCGCTCCGACCCGTCGTTCCTGGCCGGCCCCAACGTGGGGTCGCTGAAGGGCATCGGGCTGTGCTGGATCGACCTGTTCCCTGCCTCCAAGGCGGCCATCGAGGCCAGGGCCGAGGGGACCTCGGACTACTGCAAGGTCTAGCCGTAGACGGCTGTCGGACCCTCGGTCCACTGTTCGAACACCTGACCCGAGGAGATGCCCATGTCCGGCCCGGTTCCCCTCCGCTTCACCTGGGAGGGGCGAGCGTACGTCGTGGCCGACGTGCTGGGGCACTGGGTGACCGGCACGCCCTGGTGGCGGGCCCCGGCTGAGCCGGGGCGTGCGTCGAGTGCGCTCGCTCGGGGGTTGTCTATGCGGTCTCGCTGCGCTTGCTGGCCACCGCACTCCCGACGTGGCGCAATCCGACGATTGCGATGACAATCGCGGCGCAGATCGCGATACCCGCAGCGAGGATCGACGTCACGACCCCTGTCGTGTAGGCATGAGCGGCCGCCGCCGCCGCGGCCTCGCCGAAGGCATCATGCACCACATGAATGGATCCTGCGACGACGTCGCTGAGTCCAGCGCCTTGCTGGAGATTGTCTGAGGAGGTCTCCAGCCAGGAGCGTGTCGTTGACGTTGCCTGGACGAAGCCCATCGTGGCAATCCCGATCGCCGCGGCGAAGGACGAGGAGAGTGACAGCGCGCCGGAAGCGGCGCCATGGTCCTGCGCGGGGACTTCGCCCATGACGGTCGAATTGAGGGTGGGGCCGGCGAGGCCCATCCCGGCGCCTAACAACGCCGAGAAAACGGCGAGGAGCGCGAAAGAGACATCGAGATCCGTGAGGGCTGTGCCGAGGATGGCGACGGCGATGAGCGAGATGCCGGCGACCACCGCCCACCGAATCCCGACACGTGCGGCGATACGCGCGGCCAACGCCGCCATCACGATGAAGAGGATGGCCGGCCCGATATCGAGCGCTCCAGCGAGCGCGGGAGACAGGTTGAAGGCGTTCTGCAATGCCAGGGTCTGCTCGTACATCGACTCGGTCACCGACCAGG
>NBNH01000023.1 GCA_004379115.1 Actinomycetales bacterium mxb001 | reverse complement strand
GGCGATGAGGATGTCGGCCAGCAACTTCTCGCGCGCTAGATCCGCGCGGGGCGGCGTACCGCCGAGATGCGCATGCTCCGCGTGCGCCCACTCGCTGCCCGCGAAGTCCTCGCGGGTATCGCCGAGCAGGTAGATGACCTCGCCGTCAGGTCCCCAGCCGATGGGCGTGCGTCGCTCGACATCGTCGATGACGCCGAGCACGCCGACGACGGGCGTCGGCAGGATCGCGGTGTCACCGGTCGAGTTGTAGAAACTGACGTTGCCGCCGGTCACCGGGATGCCGAGCTCAAGACATCCGTCGGCGAGGCCGCGCACGGCCTCAGCGAAGGTCCACATGACACCGGGATCCTCGGGCGAGCCGAAGTTCAGGCAGTTGGTCACCGCCAATGGGCGCGCACCCGTGACGGCGACATTGCGATAGGCCTCGGCGAGCGCGAGCTGCGCGCCGTTGTAGGGATCGAGTCGCACGAAGCGGCCGTTGCAGTCGGTGGCGACCGCCACACCGAGCCCTGACTCCTCGTCGATGCGGATCATGCCCGCATCCTCGGGCTGCGCGAGCACGGTGTTGCCGAGCACATAGCGGTCGTACTGGCTCGTCACCCACTTCTTCGACGCGAGGTTGGGCGTGCCCGCCATGCGCACGAAGGTCGCGCGCAACTCGTCGGGCGTCGACGGCCGCGGCAGCGCATTGGCGTCATCCGCCTTCAGTGCATCGAGTTCGGCGGGGCGAGCCATGGGTCGCTCGTAGACCGGGCCCTCGTGCGCGACGGTGCGCGGTGGTACGTCGACAATGCGCTCGCCGTGCCAGTCGATGGTGAGTCGGCCAGAGTCGGTGACCTCGCCGATGACGACGGCTTCCACCTCCCACTTGCGACAAATGTCCATGAAAGCGTCGACGTTGTCCGGCGTGACGATCGCGCACATGCGCTCCTGCGACTCGCTCATGAGGATCTCCTCGGGCGAGAGCGTGGGGTCGCGCAGGATGACGCGGTCGAGATGCACGTGCATGCCGCCCTCGCCGTTAGAAGCGAGTTCGCTGGTCGCGCAGGAGATGCCGGCGCCACCGAGGTCCTGGATGCCTTCGACGAGGCCGGCCTGGAGAACTTCGAGCGTGCACTCGATGAGCAGCTTCTCCATGAAGGGATCGCCTACCTGCACGCTCGGTCGCTTCGCGGGCCCGTCGGCGTCGAAGGTCTCGCTGGCGAGCACGGAAACGCCGCCGATGCCGTCGCCGCCGGTGCGCGCGCCATAGAGGATGACGAGATTGCCGACGCCCTTGGCTGAGGCGAGGTGGATGTCCTCGTGCTTCATCGCACCGATACACAGTGCGTTGACGAGCGGGTTGCCGGCGTACGTCGGATCGAAGACGACCTCGCCGCCGATATTGGGTAGGCCCAGGCAGTTGCCGTAGCCGCCGATGCCAGCGATCACGCCGGGCAGCACGCGGCGAGTGTCGGGCGCATCGGCCGGGCCGAAGCGCAGCGGGTCCATGACCGCAAGCGGGCGTGCGCCCATCGACAGGATGTCGCGCACGATGCCGCCGATGCCGGTGGCCGCTCCCTGGTAGGGCTCGACATACGACGGATGATTGTGGCTCTCGACCTTGAACGTGACCGCCCAGCCGTCGCCCACGTCGACGACACCGGCGTTCTCGCCGATGCCGACCATGAGTTGCGGCCAGCCGGCCTGGGGCTGCTTGTCGCCGAACTGCCGCAGGTGGACCTTGGAGGACTTGTAGGAGCAGTGCTCGCTCCACATGACCGAATACATCGCGAGTTCGCTCGATGTGGGGCGACGTCCGAGGATCTCGCGGATGCGCGCATACTCGTCGGGCTTCAGGCCCAGGTCGGCGTACGGCTGTTCGGTGTCGGGGGTCTGGGACGCGCGGTCAACGGTGTCGAGGCTCACGCGCTGGCCTTGAGAAACGATCCGACGACGGAGGTGAAGAAGCCAAGGCCGTCGGTGGACGGCCCGGTGAGCGACTCGACGGCGTGCTCGGGGTGCGGCATGAGACCGACGACGGTGCCCGATGCATTGGAGATGCCGGCAATATCGCGGCGGCTGCCATTGGGATTGATGTCGAGGTAGCGCGCGATCACGCGCCCTTCGCCCTCGAGTTCGTCGAGCGTGCGTTCATCGGCGACGAAACCGCCCTCGCCGTTCTTCAGCGGGATGACGATCTCCTGGCCCACCGCGTAGTCGGACGTCCAGACGGTCGCATCGCTCTCG
>NBNH01000198.1 GCA_004379115.1 Actinomycetales bacterium mxb001 | reverse complement strand
ATCGTGCGCGACCACTCGTGGGAGTCCGTGCCCGGGAGCGATCCGATGCCGGTGGCGACGGTCACGAAGTCGCTCGCGTGATGGTCGCACTGCCGACCACCCGGGTGCCGTCGTAGGCCACGAGCGTCTGACCCGGCGCGACACCACGCAGCGGAGACTCGAGCTCGACGGCCACATCCTCGCTGTTGACGAGGAGTCGGGCGCGTATCTGATCGCCGTGCGCGCGAACCTGCACATGGACGTCGGACTGTGACGGGGGTGTCACCCCGCACCAGCGCGGCTGGTCGGCCTCGATGCGACGTACGGAGAGAAGTTCCTGCGGGCCCACCAGCACGCGCGTGGAGCCCGTCTCACGCCCGACCACATAGCGACGATGCCCCTCGGGTGCCGGCACGGTAAGTCGCAGGCCTCGCCGCTGACCGACGGTCAGCGCGTAGGTCGCATCGTGGGTGCCGAGGGTCTCGCCGGTAGTGACGTCGACGAGCTCGCCTTCGCGCTCCCCTAGGTGGCGGCGCAGGTAGGACTCGGTGTCACCGTCGGGAATGAAGCAGATGTCGTGGCTGTCGGGCTTGTCGGCGACGCGAAGTCCGCGCCGGGCTGCCTCCGCTCGCACGTCGGCCTTGCGGGTGTCGCCCAGGGGGAACACGGCACCGGACAACTGGGGGGGCGTCAGGACCGCCAGGACATACGACTGGTCCTTGTCATCGTCGATGGCCCGGTGCAACTCGCGACCCTGCGCCGACTCCACGATGCGGGCGTAGTGCCCCGTGGCCACGGCGTCGTAGCCGAGTGCACGGGCACGGTCGAGGACGGCGGCGAACTTGATGGTCTCGTTGCAGCGGATGCAGGGGTTGGGTGTCAACCCCTGGTCGTAGGACTGGACGAAGTCGTCGATGACCTCGCGCTGGAAGTCGGTCGACATGTCCCAGACATAGAAGGGGATGCCGAGGATGTCAGCGACGCGACGGGCATCGCGCGCATCCTCCGGCGTGCAGCAGCCACGACTCCCGGCTTGACCCTTCCCGCTGCGCGCCAATGCCAGGTGGATGCCGACAACCTCGTGGCCGGCATCGACGCATCGGGCTGCGGCCACGGCGGAGTCCACCCCGCCCGAGAGGGCCGCGATCACGCGCACGTCAGGAGACCGTTCGGAACGTGGGCGAGCCCGCGCGCGATGCTCGCTCGACGGCCCGCGGGAGCACCTCGAGGATGCGGTCGACGTCGTCCTCGGTGGACGTGCGCCCGAGGGAGAAGCGCAGGGAGCCGCGTGCCAGGGCCGGGTCGACGCCCATGGCGAGCAGGACGTGGGAAGGCTCGGGGACGCCCGAGGTGCAGGCCGAGCCCGTGGAGCACTCGACCCCCGCGGCGTCGAGCAGCATGAGGAGTGCGTCGCCCTCGCAGCCCGGGAACGACGCATGCACGTGGCCGGGCAGGGACTCTTCGGGTGAGCCGTTGAGTACCGCCTGCGGGACGCGATCGAGGATGCCGACTGCGAGAGCGTCGCGCAGGAGACGCACGCGGTCGGCATGGGCCTGCTGCTCCTTGACCGCATGGCGCACCGCCACGGCCATCGCGGCGGCAGACGCGGCATCGACGGTGCCCGACCGCACATCGCGCTCCTGGCCGCCGCCGTGCAGGACGGGGACGACACGAGCATCGCGATCCAGCACGAGGACGCCAACGCCGACCGGAGCACCGATCTTGTGGCCGCTCAGTGCAAGCGAGGTGATGCCGCGCAGGCCTGCGTTGACCGGCACGTGGCCGAGGGCCTGAACCGCGTCGGTGTGGAAGGGCACGCCCGCATCGGCACACGCGGCAGCAATCTCTGCCACCGGCTGGATGGTGCCCACCTCGTTGTTGGCCCACATGACGGTGCACAGGGCGACGTCGTCAGACAGGCGCTCGCGAATGTCATCGACACTGACACGCCCGATCGAGTCGACGGGAATCCAGTCGACGGGCCGGCCTTGCTCCGCGAGCCACAGGACGGGGTCGAGCACCGCGTGGTGCTCGATGGCCGAGCACAGGATGCGGGGCCGCTCGGGGGCCGCCCACGCGAGGCCCTTGATGGCGAGGTTGTCGGCCTCGGTGCCACCAGCCGTGAAGATGACCTCGCTCGGACGCACGCCGAGGTCGTCGGCGATGCTCTCGCGCGACTCCTCGACGATGCGGCGAGCCGCTCGACCAGACCCGTGCAGCGCGGACGGGTTGCCCACCTTGGCGGATGCGCGCAGCCAGGCCTCGGCGGCCGAGTCGAGTATCGGCGTCGAGGCCGCGTGGTCGACGTAAGCACGCGGCGGCGTCACGGCCCGATGGTATCCCGCGAGGCGATCAGGCCTTGCGCTTGCCGATCTCGTCGGTCAACTGCGGCACGACCGTGAACAGGTCGCCCACGACACCGAAGTCGGCGAGCTCGAAGATGGGGGCCTCGGGGTCCTTGTTGACCACGACGATCGTCTTGGACGTCTGCATGCCGGCGCGGTGCTGGATGGCCCCGCTGATGCCGTTGGCGATGTAGAGCTGAGGCGACACCGTCTTGCCGGTCTGTCCGACCTGGAACTGGTGGGGGTACCAACCCGCGTCGGTCGCCGCGCGCGAAGCGCCAACGGCCGCACCCAGGGTGTCGGCGAGCGCCTCGACGACACCGAAGCCCTCGGCACCCCCGACACCGCGACCGCCGGAGACGACGATCGCCGCCTCGGCGAGGTCGGGACGACCGCCGCGCTGAGCCACTGTGCGGCCGGTAACGCGGGCGGACTTCGCCGCGTCGGAGACGCTCACCGCGACGTCGCTGCGCGCGCCGGACGCCGGAGCCGCCTCGGGGGCGGTCGAGTTGGGACGCACGGTGATGATGGGCGTGCCGCGCGAGACCTTGGACTTCACGATCGTGGATCCGCCGAAGACGCTCTGTGTGGCCGTGAGGTCGGCATCGACGCCGACCGCGTCGGTGATGACACCCGAATCCGCCTTGATGGCGACGCGACCGGCGATCTCCTTGCCGTCGGCCGTGGATGCCAGAAGGACGGCCTTCGGAGATGTGCTGGCGATCAGCGAGGCGAGGACCTCGGCCTTCGGTGCGATGAGGTAGTCGTCGAGGTCGGCCGAATCGGCGACATAGACCTTCTCGGCGCCGTATTCGCCGAGGGTCGCGAGGGCCGCAGCATCAGCGCCGGTGCCCAGCCAGACAGCCGACGGGGTGCCCAGCGAGCGCGCCAGCGTGAGGAGTTCGAGCGTGACCTTCTTGACGGAGCCATCGGAGTGCTCGACGAGCACGAGGATCTCGGACATGTCCTGAATCTCCCTAGATGAACTTCTGCTGGCTGAGGAACTCGGCGATCTTCACGCCGCCCTGGCCGTCGTCGGCGACGACGGTGCCCGCGGCCTTCGGGGGACGTGCGGCGAACTCGGCGACGTTGGACCACGCGGCGCCCAGACCGACGCCGGCCGGCTCAAGACCCAGGTCGGCAATGCTCAAGGTCTCGACCGGCTTCTTCTTGGCGGCCATGATCCCCTTGAACGACGGGTAGCGCGGCTCGTTGATCTTCTCGACCACGCTGACGACCGCGGGCGCGGAGGCCTCGACGGAGTCGAAGCCGTATTCGGTCTGACGCTCGATGCGGACCGTGGACCCGTCGACCTCGACCTTCTGCGCGAAGGTGAGCTGCGGAAGGCCGAGCCGCTCGGCCACCATCGCCGGCACCACGCTCATGCGCGCATCGGTGGACTCGGAGCCGAAGACGATGAGATCGAAGCCGCGACCGTCGAGCGCCTTGGCGAGCGCCGCCGACGTGGCGATGGCGTCGGAGCCATGAAGGGCGTCATCGACGATGTGGATGCCGGCATCGGCACCCATGCTCAGCGCCTTGCGCACCGTCTCGCCGGCACGCTCGGGGCCCATGGACACGACGACGACCTCGCCGCCCTGGGCTTCGACGAGGCGCAGCGCCTCTTCGACGGCGTACTCGTCGAGTTCATTGAGCACGCCCTCGGCCGACTCGCGGTCAAGGGTGGAATCCTCGGGCTTGAGGCGCTTCTCCGCCCAGGTATCGGGGACCTGCTTCACGCATACGGCGATCTTCACGCCTGACTCCTCGTGACACGGGCCGGACCTTCCCGGCTGGCTCATGTTACTGGCGAGTCACTTAGGTCGCTCGACGGGGACGCGGCCCTCATGCGGGGCTAGGCTCGCTCCCCGTGGCCCCCTCGGAGGTTCGTCCTGGCCCGGCGCTGCCCCCCACAGGCGAACGCACGGCCCCCGGGCTGCCCGACGAGGAGTACTGGTTCTTCCGGCACGAGGCCGCCTACGCCTGGATCGCCGACCGCTGGTCCGCCACGATCGCCGACGGAATCGTGGCCGACGCCGGGGCCGGCGAGGGCTACGGCACCACGTGGCTCGGTGTGCCGGGTCCGCGCCTGGTGATGGCCTGGGAGTACGACGATGCCGCGTGCGCGCACGCCGCCGCTGCCTACTCGATGTGTTCGGTGACGCGCGCCAACCTTGACGCGCTACCCGCCCGAGACGACAGCATCGATCTCATCGCGTCCTGCCAGGTCATCGAGCACCTGTGGGACCTGCCGCGTTTCCTGCGCGAGTGTCATCGCACGCTGCGTACCGGCGGAGTCCTCATCGTCACGACACCGAACCGGCACACGTTCTCCCCCGGCCTCGGTCGCGGCGAGAAGCCCGTCAACCCCTTCCACGTCGAAGAGTTCGATGCCGAGCAGGTCGACAGCGCCCTGCGCACTGCTGGCTTCACCGATGTCGAGGTCGTTGGCCTGCATCATGGCCCGCGCGTGACCTCGTGGGAGGAGCGCAACGGCTCGATCGTGTCCGCCCAGGTCGAAGCGGTACTCGCGGGCGCGTGGAACGACGACCTGCGGCGCTTCGTCTCCTCCGTGACCCGCGACGACTTCGCCGTGGGGCCGGCGAGCGACGGTGCGGCCGATCTCATCGGCATCGGGCGAGTGCCATGACCACCCCCATCGGCACCTTCTCCCTGGTCCTGCACACCCACCTGCCGTGGGTGGCGCACCACGGCGCGTGGCCCGTCGGCGAGGAGTGGCTTCATCAGGCGTGGGCGACGTCGTATCAGCCCCTGGTCCGCGTCCTCGACGAACTCGCGGACGAGGGGCATCGCCATCTGCTGACCCTGGGCATGACTCCGGTCCTCGCGGCCCAACTCGACGATCCTTATCTCCTGCGCGAGCACCACACGTGGCTCGGCTACTGGCGCGTGCGAGCAGAGGGCATGGCCGGCGCGCGCGAGGAGTGGCGCCGCGAGGCCGGACGACGCGAATGCGCCGAGGCGTCGCGCGCACTCGCCGACTTCGAGTCGCGATGGTCCAGCGGGGTCTCCCCGGTGCTGCGCCGCCTCATCGACGACGACGTCATCGAACTCCTCGGTGGGCCGCTGACCCACCCCTTCCTTCCACTTCTCCCCGATCGCCTCGTGCACGCGACCCTGGACGCGGGCCTCGACGATGCGCGACGCCGCGTCGGTCGCCGGCCAACGGGCGTCTGGACTCCCGAATGTGCCTACGAACCCGGCATCGAACGCATCTATGCCGCAGCCGGCGTGGGACACGTCGTCGTCGATGGACCGACGCTGCAAGGGGTCGACGCCTCGACGGCCGACGCGTGGTGGCTGGGCGACACCGACGTCGTCGCGGTCGGGCGAGACCTCGAGGTCAGTTATCGCGTGTGGTCGCCCAAGCGGGGCTACCCCGGTGATCCGTGGTACCGCGACTTCCACACGTTCGATCACGAGTGGGGGTTTCGTGCCGCGCGCGTGACGGGGCGTTCGATCGAGCCCCACGACAAGCGACCGTACGAGCCCGAACGCGCCGCGGGCATCGTTGCGCGAGATGCGGCTGACTTCGTCGGTGTCGTGCGCCAGCGCCTGCTCGACCTGCGCGAGCAGCGCCAGGGGCGTCCCGGACTAGTGGTCGCCGCTTATGACACCGAACTCTTCGGCCACTGGTGGCATGAGGGGCCCGCGTGGCTGGCCGCCGTCCTGCGGATGCTGCCGGAGGCCGGCGTGCGCGTCGCCACGCTCAACGAGGCGGTGGGCGAGCCCGCCGGGCGCGTCTACCCCGAGTCCGGGTCGTGGGGGCTGCACAAGGACTGGCACATCTGGACCGGCGAACGCGTGGCGTCCATGGCCGATCGCCAGGGCTCGCTCGCGAAGGAGACCCTCGAGGTGCTCGATGGCACGCATCCGCGCCTGCACCGCTCGGCGCCACATGACGCATTGGTGGAGGAGATGCTGCTCGCCCTGTCGAGTGACTGGGCGTTCATGGTGAGCCACGACAGCGCCGCGGCCTACGCATGGGATCGCTTCCACGGCCATGAGGAACGTGCACGCGGACTCATCGCCGCCCTGGCCAAGCGCGATGCAGCGACGGCCGAGGTGCGCGCCACGAGCGCGCAGCGCATCGATCACCCCTTCCCTGGACTTGATGCACGGCGCTTCCTCGGGCAGGTGACGCGATGAGCGGTCGACGGATCCTGCACCTGTCATGGGAGTACCCGCCGCTCGTCTACGGCGGACTCGGTCGGCACGTGCACGCTCTTGCCGAAGCCCAGGCTGCCCGCGGCGACGACGTTGCCGTCCTGACACAGGCGGCACCCGACGCACCGGACGACCAGCGCATCAACGGCGTGCGCGTCGTGCGCGTGCCGCACGATCCACCGATCGTCCCCTTCGACGAGGCGCATCTCCTCGCCTGGGTCATGGGCCTGGAGTCCGCCATGGTGCGTCGGGGCATTCCCCTCCTCGACGAGCACGCCCCGCAGGTCATCCATGCGCACGACTGGATGATGGCCCACGCGGCGACGACCCTGACCGATGTTCATCGCGGAGCATCCGCGCTGGTGGCCACCATCCATGCCACCGAGGCCGGTCGACATCAGGGCTGGCTGCCCTCCGACCTCTCGGACTCCATTCACTCGGTGGAGCACTGGCTCGTTCACCGAGCCCAGCGGGTCATCGCCTGCTCCCAGCACATGCGCGAGGAAATCGGGCGACTGTTCCATCTCGCCCCCGAGCGCATCGACATCGTGGCCAACGGCATCGACCTCGGTCGATGGAAGGCCACAGCGGCGGATACGGCACGAGCACGCGATCACTACGCCGGCACCGGCCCCCTCCTGGTCTTCTGCGGACGCCTGGAGTGGGAGAAGGGCGCGCACACCCTCATCGACGCTCTGCCTCGTCTGCGACGACGCCTTCCGGGCCTGCGCGTCGTCATCGCCGGCCGTGGCGGGGCGGCGGCGGACCTCGAACGCCAGGTTCGCGAGCGGCGCGTGTCATCGCTGGTGACCTTCGCCGGCTGGATTCCCGAGCGCGAACTGCACGGCCTCATGGCGGCCGCTGATGCCCTCGTCATCCCAAGCCTGTACGAACCCTTCGGGCTCGTTGCCCTCGAGGGTGCCGCCCTGACCTCTCCCCTGGTCGTCGCACGCACCGGTGGACTCGCGGAATTCGTCATCGACGGACAGACCGGCCGCACCTTCATTCCCGGCGATCCCGTCGATCTCGCGCGCGCCGTTACCGAGGCCGTGCGAGACGCCACCACGTCACGCGACTTGGCGAAGGCCGCTCGCGCGCGTCTGAGCGAGTCGTATCGCTGGGAGATCCTGGCTGCACAGACAGACGAGGTCTATGCGCGCGCCGAGACGGTGCCGCAGCGCAGTGCCATCGAGCCTGCGGTCATTCCACCGCGGGGTATCAACCTGCTGCGCGACTTCGCGTAGGGGCGACCGCCGATGCGCCGGCATGACCGTGGGCAGCCACGGCCGTCTTGCGGGCAATGTCGGCGACAGCCACCCTCGTGGCCTCCATCGCGGCATAGGCCTCGCGGCGGTCCTTGAGGACGCGTGCGGGGATACCTCCCACGATCGAGTACGCGGGAATATCGCCCTTGACCACAGCGTGGGCCGCGATCACGCTCCCCCGCCCGATCACGGATCCGCGCAGCACGGTCGCCTTGGCGCCGATCCACACGTCGGCACCGATGCGCACCGGGGACTTCACGATCCCCTGGTCCTTGATGGGTCGATGGATGTCATCGGTGACGTGATCGAAGTCGCAGATATAGACCCAGTCGGCCACGATGGTGCACTCGCCGAACTCGACGTCGAGGTAGCAGTTGATGGTGTTGTCACGACCGAAGACGCACTTGTCGCCAACACGCATCGTCCCCTCGTGGCAGCGCAGTCGATTCTCGTCGCCGATGTGGATCCAGCGTCCGAGGATCAGACGTCCGTAGCCTGGCCGCGCGTAGACCTCGACGCGCTTGCCGAGAAAGACGAAGCCCTCGGTGATGATGTGGGGATTGCGCAAGCGGAATACCAGGAACCGCCAGTACCTGATGAGGTACCAGCCCGACCACGCGCGATTGCGCCACACCCAGCGCAACGAAGCCCAGGTGAGGAACCGGGCCTGGCGCGGGTCGCGACGCGGGCTCAGGGCCGCACTCCGGTGACGCAGACGTTGTAGAAGAACTCGTCGGGCACGACGTGAGAGAGCACCCGCTGGTCGAGCGCGGCCAGGCGCTGCCAGGAGTGATAGGCGAACAGCGCCCAGTTCCACCCGAGCGACCCCGGCCGAACGGCAGCCTCGACCGTGCGGACCGGCCAGCCGAACCACGATGAGGTGAGTTCTTCGGTGACAGTGGCCACGTCGACCGCACCCGCCCGCATGGCCATGCGGGCCAAGGAGTCCGGATCGAAGGTGTGGAGGTCGACGACCGCCTCGAGGCGGGCTGCTTCGGAAGACGCGGCGATCTCCTCCGCGGGGCGTCCAAAGCGGTCGCGCAACACGGGTAGACGGATCGCTCGCGTCGTGGTCCACCACGTCAGGCGCGACAACTGGCGCGCCACGATGTCGCCCCGCGCGGTCGGCTCGCCGCAGAACACGAAGCGTCCGCCCGGGCGCAGTACCCGGAGCACCTCGCGGAGAGCGAGCTCGACGTCGGGGATGTGGTGAAGCACGGCGTGGCCGATGACAAGGTCGAACTCGGCGTCCTCGAACGGCAGTGTCTCGGCATCGGCAACGCGACCGGAGACGTCGAGGCCGAGCGCGGCACCATTGCGGACCGCCACATCGACCATGCCCGGGCTGATGTCGGTGACGACGGCCGACGACGTGAGGCCGGCCTGCATGAGATTGAGCACGAAGAAGCCGGTGCCCGCACCGATCTCGAGCACCCGGCCGTATGGCCACTCGGCGTCACCCGCGATATGCGTGAAGCGGTCGCGCGCATAGGTGATGCAGCGCTCGTCGTAGGAGATGCTCCACTTCTCGTCGTAGGTGGACGCTTCCCAGTCGTGGTAGAGGACGTTGGCCAACTTGGGGTCGGTCCATGCGTCGGCGATATCCGTCATGATCCAGTGAACTCCGCCTTGCCCGGGCCGTGCTCGAGGAACGAGCGCATGCCGATCTCGCGGTCACGCGTGCCGAAGAGGGCCGCGAACTGGATGCGCTCGATATCGAGGCCGGTGTCGAGATCGGTTTCGAGGCCCCCGTCGATGGCGGCCTTGGCCGCGCGCAGCGCAAAGGCCGGTCCGCGCGCGAGCGCCTGCGCCCACGCGAGCGACTCGGCGTACACGTCGTCGGGAGCGACGACACGATCGACGAGCCCGATGGCTAGCGCCTCGTCGGCGGAGACGAAGCGACCCGACAGGATGAGGTCCTTGGCGCGCGCGGAGCCGATCAGTCGCGGCAGCCGTTGCGTACCACCAGCGCCAGGGATGATGCCGAGAAGGATCTCGGGCTGGCCGAGCTTGGCGTTATCGCCGGCCACGCGGAAGTCGCAGCACAGCGCGAGTTCGCACCCGCCACCGAGTGCGTAGCCCGTGACCGCGGCGATGGTCGGCTGCGGAATCTCCGCGATGGCCGTGAAGCAGGCCTGGAGCTCGGCCGCGCGCGCCAGGGCATCGGTCAGCGACCAGTCGGCCATCTCCTTGACGTCAGCACCGGCCGCGAAGATCTTCGGGCCGCCGTAGACGATGACCGCGCGTACGTCGATTCGTGCCGAGACCGCACGGGCAGCCTCGCGGAGCTCCTCCTGCACCTGGATGGACAGGGCATTCATGGGAGGGCGCTCCAAGCGAATGGTCGCGACGGCATCGGCGACCTCCCAGGTCACGAACTCGCCGCCCACGACATGCCTCCCTCCTGCCCGCGCGTGCGCCGGGCCGGTTCCAGGAGCCTAGTAGCGTGCGACGGGGACTTTCAGCCCCCTCGGCTCACGAAAGGACGGCATGGAACACGCCATCGACGGACCCGGGTCGTGGGACCCCCTCGGCGTCACGCTCGACGCGACCGGGGCCAACGTGGCGCTGTGGGCACCGGGTGCGACCGGGGTGGACCTGTGCCTGTTCGACGCCGACGGCACCGAGACGCGCGTGCGCCTGCCCGAGCAGACATTCGGGGTCTTCCACGGACACGTGAGCGCGATCGCCGAGGGGTGCGCCTACGGGTTCCGAGTCGACGGACCGTGGGATCCGGCCAGCGGTCAACGCTGGAATCCCGCGAAGCTGCTGCAGGATCCCTATGCGCGCGCCATGGACGGCAGGTTCCATCTGTCGACCGCGGTGTTCGGTCACGTCAGCTCCGATGACCTCCAGCGCAATGACGAGGACTCCGCGCCCTACGTGCCTCGCTCCATCGCCGTCGGTTCGGCCTTCGACTGGTACGGCGACCAGCCCCTGGGGATCCCCTGGAACGACACGATCATCTACGAGGCCCACGTCAAGGGACTCACGATGCGGCACCCCGATGTGCCCGAGCACCTGCGCGGCACCTACGCCGGCCTGGCTCATCCTGCCGTCATCGAGCACCTGACCAGCCTCGGTGTCACCGCCATCGAGCTCATGCCCATCCATCACTTTGTCGACGAGGTCCACCTGCTCGAGATGGGCCTCACCAACTACTGGGGCTACAACACACTTGGCTACTTCGCGCCACACGCGTCCTACAGTTCCGTCGGCGGTGGTGGCGGCCAGGTCCGCGAGTTCAAGGAGATGGTGCGCACGCTGCATCAGGCCGGACTCGAGGTCATCCTCGATGTCGTCTACAACCACACGGCCGAGGGCAATGAGTTCGGCCCGACGCTGTCGTTCCGCGGGATCTGCAATCCCGGCTACTACCGACTCAGTGACGGACGCCACTACACGGACTACACGGGATGCGGCAACACCCTCGACGTCTCGAACCCTCACGTGCTGCAGATGGTGATGGACTCGCTGCGCTATTGGGTGCAGGAGATGCACGTCGACGGATTCCGCTTTGATCTCGCATCGGCACTGGCCCGGTCGTTCCACGACGTCGACATGCTGGGCACCTTCGTCACCACCATCCAGCAAGACCCCATCCTGCGGCGGGCCAAACTCATCGCCGAACCCTGGGACGTCGGCCCGGGCGGCTACCAGGTCGGCGAGTTCCCCACCCTCTGGACCGAGTGGAACGGCAAGTTCCGCGACTGCCTGCGCGACTTCTGGCGCGGCGCCACCGGCGTGGGCGAACTCGGCTGGCGCCTGTCGGGATCGGCCGACCTCTATGCCGGCGACGGTCGACGTCCCTACGCATCCATCAACTTCATCACCGCCCACGACGGGTTTCCCATGCGCGACCTGTCGACCTACGAGCACAAGCACAACGAGGCCAACCTCGAGGACAATCGAGACGGCACCGATGACAACCGCTCGGCCAACTACGGCCACGAGGGCGAGACCGACGACCCTGCCATCAACGCCACCCGTCGCCGGCAGATCCGCAACATGATGACCACGCTGCTGCTCGCCACGGGCGTGCCCATGGTGCTCGGCGGCGACGAGATCGGCCGGACGCAGCGGGGCAACAACAACGCGTACTGCCAGGACAACGAGATCTCCTGGTACGACTGGGACCTGCAGCCGTGGCAGCAGCAGATCCTCGAGGTGACGCGACAACTCGTGCACCTTCGGCGCGATCACCGGGTATTCCGTCAGCGCTTCTTCTTCGACGGTCGCCCCGTCCGCGAGGGCGGCGCCCCCGACCTGGCGTGGCTCGGCCCCGACGGCCAGGCCCTGACGGACGAGGAGTGGAACGCCGGATGGACCAAGACCCTCGGCATGTACCTCTCGGGCGAACTCCATCCGGTCCCCGGGGAGCCTTCACCCGCGCCTGACGACTCCTTCCTCCTCCTGCTGCACGCATCGGACGACGACATCGACTTCGTCCTGCCCGGACCGCCGTTCGGGTCGACGTACGCGACCGTCATCGACACAGTGGAGGACGTGGCCGGTCCGGAGCGCACGTTCGGGGCCGGTGAAGCGGTGCGACTCACCCCGCGCAGCAGCATGCTGCTGCGCGTCATCGCCTAGCGCAGGTCGCCCTCCGCGAGTCCGGCTGTCGGAGCCGGCACCGCGAGCAGTCCCATCTCCACCGGTGAGACAAGGCCGACGTGATGCGGCAGCACGCGCACCGTGTAGCCGAATGGCCCGGTGCGGTCGAGGGTGAGATCACCCTCGTAGAGCCAACGGCCGCCGTCGAATCCCTCGACCGCCTTGAGGTCATCCACATGGGGGGAGACGATGCGATCCTGGCCGTCGACGCGACCGGAGACCACCTGCACCACGACATCGTCGGGCGCGAGCGCACCGAGTCGCACGTGCGCACGCAGGTGCAGGGGGGCGCCGAGCGATGGCGAATCGCCCACGCCCGAGGCCTCGACGTGCTCCACCGCTACCTGCGACCAGACGGCGCGCACGTGCTGCTTCCAGCGCGCCAGGTCACGACCCAGACCGTGATCATCGGCACGCACGGCTCGCGACCCCAGCGCGGCCGGGACGTACAGGCGCTCGACGTATTCGCTGACCATGCGACTCGCGAGCACCTTGGGACCGAGGGTCTGCAGGGTGTGGCGTACGCGGTCGATCCATCGGTGCGGCAATCCGTCGTGGCCGCGCTCGTAGAAGGCGGGCGCCACCTCGCGCTCGATGAGGTCGTACAGCGCCGCGGCCTCCAGGTCGTCGCGCCGATCCGGATCATCGACGCCGTCGGCGGTCGGGATGGCCCAGCCATTGCGACCGTCGAACCACTCGTCCCACCATCCGTCGAGGATCGACAGGTTGAGTGCCCCGTTGAGTGCTGCCTTCATGCCCGACGTGCCGCTCGCCTCGAGAGGTCGGATCGGGTTATTGAGCCAGACATCGCAGCCCGGATAGAGCACTCGTGCCATGCCGATGTCGTAGTCGGGAAGGAAGACGATGCGGTGGCGCACCTCGGGATCGTCAGCGAAGCGCACCAGGTCTTGGATGAGTCGCTTGCCGCCCTCATCGGCGGGATGGGCCTTGCCGGCCACCACGATCTGGATCGGGTGCTCGGAGTCGAGGAGCAGCCCGCGCAACCGCTCCTGGTCGCGCAGCATGAGCGTGAGTCGCTTGTAGGAGGGCACGCGGCGGGCGAAGCCGATCGTGAGGATGTCGGGATCGAGGACGTCGTCGATCCATCCGAGTTCGGCCTCGGTGGCACCGCGCGCGAGCCACGACTCGCGAAGGCGAGATCGCGCGTCGTCGACCAGGTGCTGGCGAAGGATGCGCTTGACCGGCCAGATGACGTCGTCACCGATGTGGCCGATGGCCTCCCAGCCTCGCGCCTCCTCGACCACTCCGGGGCCGATCTCCCGCATGGCGATCTCGAGGACCTCGGGAGCCACCCAGGTGGGTGCGTGCACGCCGTTGGTGATGGACGTGATGAGGACCTCGTCCGGCTCGAAGCCTGGGAAGAGGAAACTGAACATCCCCCGGCTGACGTGACCGTGCAGCAGGCTCACGCCGTTGGCGCGCTGCGATAGCCGCAGGCCCATGACGGCCATATTGAAGACCGACGGATCGCCGCCCTCGTGATCTTCGGCGCCGAGGGCCAGGATGTGCTCCAACGGCACGGCGGGATCGGCGTTGTCGCCACCGAAGAACGTCTCCATGAGTTCGAGCGGGAAGCGGTCGATCCCGGCCGGAACGGGCGTGTGCGTGGTGAAGACCGTGCCGGCACGCACGACCTCGAGCGCCGACGCGATATCGAGTCCCTGCATCGAGACGAGTTCGCGAATGCGTTCGAGGCCCAGGAACCCGGCATGACCCTCATTGGAGTGGAACACCTCAGGCTCGGGCACGCGCATGATCCGGCAGTACGCGCGGATAGCGCGCACGCCGCCGATGCCGAGGAGCACCTCCTGGTGAAGGCGATGGTCGCTTCCCCCGCCGTAGAGCCGATCCGTGACCTCGCGATCGATCGGGTCGTTGTCCTCGACGTCGGAATCGAGAAGGAGCAGCGGGACTCGGCCGACCTGCGCGATCCACACCCGCGCCCGAAGTGTGCGTCCGCCGGGCATGCCGATGGAGACCATCGCCGGCGCACCCGACTCCTCGCGCAGCAACGTGACCGGCATCTCGTCGGGATCGACGACCGGATAGCTCTCCTGCTGCCACCCATCGCGTGACAGCCACTGACGGAAGTAGCCCGAGCGATAGAACAGCCCGACGCCGATGATGGGCACGCCCAGGTCGGATGCGGCCTTGAGGTGGTCGCCGGCGAGGATCCCTAGGCCACCGGAGTACTGCGGCAGGGCCGCGGCAATGCCGTATTCGGGCGAGAAGTAGGCGATGCCGTGCGGTGCGTCTGGGCCGAGGGACTGGTACCAGGCATCTCGATGCAGGTAGTGGCGCAGGTCATCGCGTGCGTTCTGCACCCAGGCGACGTAGCCCTCGTCTCGGGCGAGTTCGTTGAGACGGTCGGCCGACACTTCTCCCAGCATGCGCAGCGGGTCATCGCCGATCCGGTTCCAGAGCTCGGGATCGAGGGCGGCAAAGACGTCGCGCGTGGGCTGATGCCATGACCATCGGAGATTGAGCGCGAGTTCTTCGAGCGGCTCCAATCCCACGGGCAGCACGGTTCGCACGGTGAATCGTCGGATCGCTCTCACGACCGTCACGCTAGCGCGTGCGCTCCTCGGGACCGAGCCGCCCCGCGCCTTGCAGTCAGCCAGAAACCTGGCGCGCTCTTTCAGCCTGATTGCGGTGTTTTCTGACGGGTGTTCCTACCCCTCAGTAGCGCCAGTACCCTGGCGATATGCCGCCCGGCCGTCGGACCACCAAGCCCACCGGCGTCACCGTTCCCTCTGTCCTCTCCGGTCGCTTCCCCGTCACCGACGTCCACCCGAGTGTCGAAGGGGGGCGACTGCCCGCGAAGGCGGTGGTCGGCGAGGTCATCCCCGTGCGAGCAACCGCGTTTCGCGAGGGCCACGACGCCCTGGGCGTCGAGGTCGTCCTGCGTCGCCCCGACGGCAAGGAGAGCGCGCGCCAGCGGATGGAGGACACCGGATCAGGCCTCGACCAGTGGGCGGGCTTGATCTCCGCCGACACCGAGGGGATGTGGTCCTTCACCATCGAATCCTGGGGCGACCCGTGGGCGACGTGGTCGCATCGCGCCGGACTCAAGATCCCGGCAGGTGTTGATATCGAGCTCGAGTTGGCCGAGGGCGCCCTCCTGCTAGAGCAGGTGCAGGTCACGCTTCCCGCGACGAAGCGTCAGGAGATCGCCGCCCTGCATTCGGCCCTAGTCAACATGCGCAATACCAACCTGCCGCCCACTGTGCGTCTTGCTGCCACGCAGGATGCCGCGGTCGCCGCCGTGTTGCGGGCACACCCGCTGCGACAGGACGTCACGTCGTGCGGGCCGTGGCCGCTTCTCGTCGAACGACGTCGCGCTCTCGTTGGATCGTGGTACGAGTTCTTCCCGCGAAGCGAGGGAGCCACCGCGCGCAAGTCCGGGACCTTCTCAACGGCATCGAAGCGGCTGACTGCCATAGCGGCCATGGGCTTCGACGTCGTCTACCTTCCACCGATCCATCCGATCGGAGTGACCCACCGCAAGGGCCGCAACAACACGCTCGACGCCAAGGCCAGCGATCCCGGCTCGCCCTGGGCCATCGGCGCCTCGACCGGGGGCCACGACGCCATTCATCCCGATCTCGGGTCGGCGAAGGACTTCGCCGCCTTCGTCTCGGTGGCAGCCAGCCTGGGCCTCGAGGTCGCGCTCGACCTCGCACTGCAGGCCTCTCCGGATCACCCGTGGGTGCGTGAGCACCCGGAGTGGTTCACCACACGGGCAGACGGCACTATCGCCTTCGCCGAAAACCCGCCCAAGAAGTATCAGGACATCTACCCGCTGAACTTCGACAACGACCCCGAGGGCCTGTACGCCGAGGTCGTGCGCATCGTGCGCCACTGGATGGACCGGGGCATTCGCATCTTCCGCGTCGACAATCCCCACACCAAACCACTGTGGGTGTGGGCGCGCCTGATCCCGCAGATCCGCGAGACCGATCCCGACGTGATCTTCCTCGCGGAAGCGTTCACGCGACCGCCGATGATGCGAGCGCTTGCCGAGGTGGGCTTCCAGCAGAGCTACACGTACTTCACTTGGCGCAATGACAAGCAGGGCCTGCAGGACTACTTCAGCGAACTAGCCGGGCCGGCTTCGGCCTACATGCGCCCCAACGTGTTCGTCAACACCCCCGACATCCTCACCGACTACCTGCAGCGTGGGGGGCCAGCCGCCTTCGCTATCCGCGCGACCCTGGCGGCAACCCTGTCCCCCACCTGGGGTGTGTACAGCGGCTTCGAGCTGTTCGAGAACACTCCGGTGCGCGACGGGAGCGAGGAATACCTCGACTCCGAGAAGTTCGAGTACCGGCCCCGCGACTGGGCACGCGCAGAAGCCACCGGACGCACCCTCATTCCTTACATCACGCAACTCAATGCCATTCGCCGTGAGCTCTCACCACTTCAGGACCTGCGCAGCCTGCGCTTCCACCACGCTGAGTCCGACCAGGTGATCGCCTTCTCCAAGCGTGTGGGCGAGGACCTCGTCCTGGTGGCGTGCACTCTCGACCCGTATTTCACCCAGGAGACGACCATCTGGTGGGACATGCCGTCCCTGGGCATGGACTGGACCGACCGGTTCAGTGCACGTGACCACATCACCGGCGAGACGTGGACCTGGGGACAGGGCACCTACGTGCGCTTCGTGCCGGAGAACGGCGTCGCCCACGTGGTGGAGGTGCGGCGCCCGTGAGCAAGAAGGACAAGTCGGCCAAGCGCGGTGACGAATTGCGTCCGGTCAAGGCCGACGTCAACGACCTGAATCACATCGTCGACGGCTCGCACCACGACCCGCACAGAGTTCTCGGTCCGCACAAGGGCAAGGACGGCATCACCGTGCGCGTCCTGCGACCCATGGCCGAGGCCGTCGAGGTCGTGGTCGGCGATCAGCGATTCCCGCTGGTGCACGAGTACCGCGGCATCTGGCAGGGCGTGCTGCCGATGAAGGACGTCCCCGACTACCGCCTTGACGTCACCTACGCCGGGCGGGTCATCCCGGCGGACGATCCCTACCGCTTCCTGCCCAGCCTGGGCGAACTCGACCTCTATCTCCTGGGCGAAGGCCGGCACGAGGAGATGTGGCGGGTGCTGGGCGCCCATGTGCGCACCTACCCCAGCCCCCACGGCGATGTCACCGGCGTCTCGTTCGCGGTCTGGGCACCCAATGCCCGGGGCGTGCGAGTGACCGGCACGTTCAACTACTGGGACAGCCAGGCCCACCCCATGCGCTCCCTCGGCGCCACGGGCATCTGGGAGCTGTTCGTACCCGCCATTGGCGATGGCACCGTCTACAAGTTCGCGATCCTCGGGCAGGACGGTGTCTGGCGAGAGAAGGCCGACCCCTTCGCCTTCGCCACCGAGATCCCGCCCGCCACCGGATCCGTCGTGTTCACCAGCCACTACGAGTGGCAGGACAGCGCGTGGCTCGCGCGTCGTTCCGACGGCGATGTGCTCCGCGCACCCATGTCGATCTACGAGGTCCACCTCGGATCGTGGCGCCCGGGCCTGGACTACCGGCAACTTGCTGTCGAACTCACGGCCTACGTCCAGGAGATGGGCTTCACCCACGTCGAGTTCCTGCCCGTCGCCGAACACCCCTTCGGCGGCTCCTGGGGCTACCAGGTCACGTCCTACTTCGCGCCGACGTCGCGCTTCGGCTCCCCCGACGAGTTCCGCCACCTCGTCGACTCCCTTCACGATGCGGGCATCGGCGTGCTCGTCGACTGGGTGCCCGCGCACTTCCCCAAGGACTCCTGGGCCCTCGGGCGCTTCGATGGCACCGCGCTCTACGAGCATCCCGATCCCCAGCGCGGAGAGCACCCTGACTGGGGCACCTTCATCTTCGACTTCGGCCGGCGCGAGGTACGCAACTTCCTCGTCGCCAATGCCGTGTACTGGATCGAGGAGTTCCACGTCGACGGCCTGCGCGTCGATGCGGTCGCGTCCATGCTCTACCTCGACTACTCCCGCAAGGCCGGGGAGTGGACACCCAACGCCTACGGCGGACGCGAAAACCTCGACGCCGTCGAGTTCCTTCAGGAGATGAACGCCACCGTCTACAAGCGAGCGCCCGGCATCGTGACGGTGGCCGAGGAGTCCACGGCCTGGCCGGGCGTGACGCGGCCGACCTACCTCGGCGGCCTCGGCTTCGGACTGAAGTGGAACATGGGGTGGATGCACGACTCGCTCGGCTACATGCAGCGCGAGGCCGTGTATCGGCAGTACCACCACAACGAGCTGACCTTCGCCATGATGTACGCGTATAGCGAGCACTTCGTGCTGCCTCTGTCACACGACGAGGTGGTTCACGGCAAGGGATCTCTCGTCAACAAGATGAGCGGCGATCGCTGGCAGCAGCTGGCCAACCTGCGGGCCTACCTCGGTTTCATGTGGGCCCATCCGGGCCGCAAGCTCCTCTTCATGGGAGCCGAGATCGCCCAGGGCAGCGAGTGGAATGCCGACCGTGGGCTCGAGTGGTGGCTGCTCGACTTCCCTGAGCATCAGGGCGTTCAGGCAGCGGTGCGCGAGATCAACCGCGTCTACCAGGAGACACCCGCCCTCTGGCAGCGCGACGACGATCCGGCCGGCTTCGAGTGGATCGACGCCAACGACTCCGGCTCGAATGTCTTCAGCTGGGTCCGCTGGGATGACGCGGGTGAGCCGCTCGTGTGCATCGCCAATATGTCGCCCCTTCCCCACCTCGCCTATCGCATCGGATTGCCGACTACCGGGCGCTGGGATGAGGTGCTCAACACCGACGCCGCCGAGTTCGGCGGATCCGGCGTAGGAAATCTCGGCGGTGTCGATGCGGTCGGTCCGTCGTGGCACGGGCGACCCACATCGGTCGACATGGTGGTGCCCCCACTCGCCACCGTGTGGCTGCGCCCCGCCCGCGCCTAACCCCTTTCCGCCTTGTTTGCACTCCTGGTCGCTAACTCACCGATGTAGCGACCATTTCCGCAAACAAGACGCGAGGAGTGGACTAGAAAAGGGCGTTGGACAACGCCACGCGGGCCGAGGGCACCGCGGGATCATCACCGGCCACGGCGAAGAATGACAGCAGCCGCTGGCGTGCACGTTCGCGCTCGTCGCCCGACGTCGCCTTCACCTCAGCCAGCAGAGCGGCAAACGCGGTGGCCCAGTCTCCCTCGGCAGCCGCGATGTCGGCGTCGCGCAGGGCCCCGCTCTCGTCACCCGCATCGAGCCGCATCTGGATCTCGCACAGCGCCACGCCCGCGATGGCATCGCTATCGCCCGGCGATGCTGCGAGGACCGCGCGATAGGCGTCGGCAGCAGCAGCCCAGTCGCCCGCCTCGATCGCGTCGTAGGCGGCAGCGAAGCGCGGATCGTCGGGCTCATCGGGCTCGCTGGGTTCATCCGTCGAGGTCTCATCTGCCGGTGGTGCCGCGGCCACCGAGCCATTGATGCCGTTGTCGGCAGCCACCCGCAGCAGTTCATCGATGTACGCGCGGACCTGTGGCTCGGGCAGGGCACCCTGGAAGAGCGGCACCGGCTGGCCGGCGAGCACGGCGAACACGCTGGGGATCGACTGCACCTGGAACGCCGCCGCGATGCGCTGCTCGGCATCGACATCGACCTTGGCCAGGACGAAGCGTCCGGCGTATTCGGCCGCGAGAGTCTCGAGGATCGGTGACAGCTGCTTGCATGGGCCGCACCACGATGCCCACAGGTCGAGGACGACGGGCACCGTCTGGCTGCGTTCGAGAACCTCGGTCGGGAACGATGCCTCTGTCACGTCGATGACGACGCCCGACGGTGCCGAGCCCATCGCGGCGTTGCGACGTTGCTCGGCCTCACGCTGCGACGCGAGAGCCGCCAGATCAACGGCCCCGCGGAGAGGCACATTGGATGGGGTGGTCACGGCGCCATCCTGTCATCGGCCAGGAGCCGGTCGGCCGCTGAGTACGGGTCAATGCGCCCGGACGCGACATCATCGGCCAGTTCCGGCGGGAGTGCCTGCGCCAGCCGCTGGCGCACGCGTCCGGTGGCCAAGGCCACGATCTCGGCCTCGGCCCGCAGGCGCCGGCGCTGGCGCAGGTGATCGTCCTCGCCCAGCCAGGCCTGACGCGCGTCGAGGGCAGCCACGAGGTCGTCGATCTCCCCGCGAGCGGCAACGGAGGTGACGACGGGCACCTGCCATCCATCGGGCGATGAGCCGAGACTCAGCATGTGTCGCACCTCGCGCACGGTGGCATCTGCTCCATCACGATCGGCCTTGTTGACGCAGAGGATGTCGCCGACCTCGAGGATCCCGGCCTTCGCGGCTTGGATGCCGTCTCCCATGCCGGGTGCGAGCAGCACCACCGTGGCGTCGGCCGTGCCGGCGACTTCGACCTCGGATTGTCCGACTCCCACGGTCTCGACCAGGACGACATCGAATCCCGCTGCCTCCAGGATGCGAATCGCCTGCGGCGTCGATGCCGCGATGCCACCCAGGTGGCCTCGCGAGGCCATTGACCTGATGAACACGCCGGCATCCGTGGAGTGCTGCTGCATGCGAATGCGATCACCGAGCAAGGCACCCCCGGAGAAGGGCGACGTCGGATCGACAGCGATCACGCCGACCCGCTTGCCGCGCGCGCGGTAGGCCCCCACCAGCGCCGACGTCGTCGTCGACTTGCCGACGCCCGGCGCGCCGGTGACCCCGATGACGTACGCCGTCCCGGGAGCAGCCCCGAGTGCGGCCATGACCTCGGCCAGACCCGGTGAGCCGTCCTCCACCCAGGAGATGAGGCGCGCGACCGCGCGCGGCTCACCCTGCCGAGCCCGGTCGACCAGGCTCCGCGCATCCGTTAGATCGGCGCTGCTCACTCGCGGGGCACGCTGAGAATGAGGGCATCGCCCTGCCCACCGCCACCGCACAGGGCGGCGGCACCCACGCCACCACCGCGTCGGCGGAGTTCCAGGGCCAGGTGCAGCACGATGCGCGCACCCGACATGCCGACGGGGTGGCCGAGAGCGATGGCTCCGCCATTGACATTGACGATGTCTTCGTCGACTCCGAGTGATCGCATGGACACGATGCCGACCGCTGCGAACGCCTCGTTGATCTCGATCAGGTCGAGGTCGGACACGGCGATCCCCTGCTTCTCGCAGGCGCGCTTGATGGCGTTGGCGGGCTGCTCGTGCAGTGAGGCGTCGGGGCCGGCGACCACACCGTGCGCACCGATCTCCGCCAGCCAGGAGAGTCCGAGTTCGTCCGCCTTGGCCCGGCTCATGACGACCACGGCCGCCGCACCGTCGGAGATCTGGGACGCCGAACCAGCGGTGATCGTGCCGTCCTTCGCAAAGGCTGGACGCAGGGACGCCAGGCTCTCGACGGTGGTGTCGGGACGAATGCCCTCATCCTGAGCGAACAGGATGGGATCTCCCTTGCGCTGCGGGATCGGCACGGCGACGATCTCGTCGTCGAAGATGCCGTTGGCCACCGCCTTGGCGGCCAGCTGGTGCGAGCGCGCGGCAAAGGCATCCTGCTCCTCGCGCGTCAGGCCATGCCGAGCGTTGTAGCGCTCGGTCGACTCCCCCATCGCACACTCATCGAATGCGCAGGTCAGCGCATCGAAGGCCATCGAGTCGACGACCGACCAGTCGCCGTACTTCACTCCCTCACGCGATCCCATCAGCAGGTGCGGAGCATTTGTCATCGACTCCATGCCACCGGCCACGATGATCTCGAACTCCCCCGCGCGAATGAGCTGATCGGCCAGGGCGATCGCATCGAGGCCCGATAGGCAGACCTTGTTGATCGTCAGGGCAGGAACGTCCATGCCGATCCCGGCCTTCACGGCGGCCTGGCGCGCAGTGATCTGGCCCGTGCCGGCCTGCAGGACCTGGCCCATGATCACGTAGTCGACCTGGTCGGGCGCGACACCAGCGCGCTCGAGGGCGCCCTTGATCGCGAAGCCGCCGAGGTCAGCGGCGGACAGTCCCTTGAGGGAGCCGAGGAGGCGTCCCATGGGGGTGCGGGCACCGGCGACGATGACGGACATGGGACCTCCGAGGGGCGCGGGGCAGCAGCCTTTGCCACGATGGGGTCACCCTAGCGAGGAGGAGTCATGGGAGGTCCGCAGGCCGCTCTCGGCCCGATCATCACCCGGATCGATCACGTGGGCATCGCCGTGGCCGACCTCGACGCAGCCATCGCCTTCTATGCCTCCGCCTTCGGCCTGTCCGTCGTACACGAGGAGACGAATGAGGAACAGGGCGTCCGCGAGGCCATGCTGGCCGTGGGCGACTCCGGCTCCTGCATCCAACTGCTGGCCCCCCTCTCGCCGGACTCGCCCATCGGCAAGTTCCTCGACCGCAGCGGACCGGGCATTCAGCAAATCGCCTACGGAGTGAACGACGTCGAGGAGGCCGCCTCGAGATTGCGAGCGGCCGGCGTGCGCATGCTCTACGAGACGGCGCGCACGGGAACGGCGGGCTCACGCGTCAACTTCGCTCACCCCAAGGACTGTGGCGGAGTGCTCATCGAGTTGGTCGAGTCAGCACCCCATCACTGACGGCCTCCGACTAGCATGAACGAACGTTAACTTCGGGAGTGAGCATGGAGCAGATTCGCGACGCGATCGTGTCGGGAACCGCCGAGCCGGGCGACTTCGCGGCGATGCCGATCCCGGAGTCCTACCGCGGCGTCACCGTGCACAAGGACGAGCAGGACATGTTCGCGGGCATGGCCACGCGCGACAAGGATCCCCGGCGCGCCCTGCACCTCGATGATGTTCCCGTGCCCGAGCTCGGTCCGGGCGAAGCCCTGATCGCGGTCATGGCGAGCTCGATCAACTACAACACGGTGTGGTCGTCGATCTTCGAGCCGGTGTCCACGTTTGGCTTCCTCGAGCGCTACGGCCGCTCGCACGATCTCGATCGCCGTCATGACCTGCCCTACCACGTCGTCGGATCCGACGCTTCCGGCGTCGTGCTGCGCGTGGGCGCGGGTGTCAATGCGTGGAAGCCTGGCGACGAGGTGGTCGCCCACTGCCTGTCGGTCGAGCTCGAGAGCCCGCTGGGACACAACGACACGATGCTCGATCCCGACCAGCGCATCTGGGGCTTCGAGACCAACTTCGGCGGCCTTGCCGAACTCGCGATCGTCAAGTCCAACCAGTTGCTGCCCAAGCCCCGCCACCTCACCTGGGAAGAAGCGGCATCACCGGGCCTGGTCAACTCCACGGCGTACCGGCAGCTCGTCTCGCGCAACGGCGGCGGCATGAAGCAGGGCGATGTCGTGCTCATCTGGGGGGCCAGCGGTGGGCTCGGCTCCTACGCGACCCAGTACGCCGTCAATGGCGGTGCGATCCCTGTCTGCGTCGTGTCGAGTCCCGAGAAGGCCGATCTCTGCCGCGCCATGGGTGCCGAGCTCGTCATCGACCGGCGCGCCGAGGACTACCGCTTCTGGAAGGACGACACCACCCAGGATCCGAAGGAGTGGCAGCGTCTCGGCCGCCGCATCCGGGAGTTGACCGGGGGCGATGACGCCGACATCGTCTTCGAGCATCCCGGTCGCGAGACCTTCGGCGCGAGCGTCTACGTGACGCGCAAGGGCGGCACCATCGTCACCTGCGCCTCCACCTCGGGCTTCCTCCACGAGTACGACAACCGCTATCTGTGGATGAACCTCAAGTCGATCGTGGGATCTCATTTCGCGAACTACCGCGAGGCCTTCGAGGCCAACCGGCTCATCGCGCGGGGCCTGATCCACCCGACCCTGTCCAAGACGTTCCCGCTGGAGGGGGCCGGCGAGGCCGCCTACGAGGTCCATCAGAACCTCCACCAGGGCAAGGTCGGTGTGCTGTGCCTGGCCCCCGAGGAGGGCCTCGGCGTGCGCGATGCCGAGATGCGTGAGCGACATCTCCCGGCCATCACCCGTTTCGCCGGGGCATAGGGAGCGACCCCCGACGTAGCATGACCCGGAACCGGACTCTTCCGGTCAGCGTCCCTCCTCGATGGAGCCGGACGGCACCACGACAAGGGCGGAGCGAGGAGGTCGGGTGGCGACGACCCCCATCACCGACCGCCAGCCCTGGCATCTCGACCGCGGCCGCAAGGCCGGCGAGATGGGCTACATCCCCGGCCTCGACGGCATTCGCGCGCTCGCCGTGCTGGGCGTGCTGCTCTACCACGGCGACCTCACCTGGATGCAGGGTGGATTCCTCGGCGTCGACGTCTTCTTCGTCCTCTCGGGCTTCTTGATCACGACTCTCATCACCGAGGAGTTCGAGAGGTCCGGCCGCATCAACTTCCGCATGTTCTACCTCGGGCGCGCGCGGCGCCTCCTTCCGGCGCTGCTGCTCATGCTGCTGGTCGTCGGCCTGCTCGCCGCCCTGTTCTACCGCGAGTCGGCGGTGGCCTTCCGCCAGGACGCCCTCGCGTCACTGCTCTACGTCACCAACTGGTGGTACATCGTCGCCGACCAGTCGTACTTCGAGGCGATCGGTCGACCGGCATTCCTCCAACATCTGTGGTCACTGGCGGTGGAGGAGCAGTTCTACCTCATCTGGCCAGCCATCACGCTTCTGCTGCTGAAGTGGCGCGGTCGCCGCGGCGTCTTCTACGTCGCCCTGACGCTTTCCCTCGTCTCCACAGCGTGGATGATCACGCTGTCGTTCATGAACGGCTATCCGCTCGAAGCCGATCCCAGCCGGGCCTACTTCGGCTCCGACACCCACATCATGGGCCTGCTCCTGGGCGCGGCGCTCGCCATGGTGTGGCGACCCGGACGCCTCTCGACCCACTTGACCGCTGGCGCGAAGGCGATCTTGACCTTCATCGGCGTGCTGTCGCTGCTGGGCGTCGTGTGGTTCTACCTGCAGGTCGGGGAGTATTCCCCCTTCCTCTACCGCGGTGGCTTCTTCATCCTCTCGGCGGTCGTCTGCGTCCTCATCGCCGCCGCCAGCCATCCCGGGATTCCGTTCGGCAAGGTCCTGGGCGCCCAGCCCATGCGCTACATCGGGCAGCGTTCCTACGGCCTCTACCTGTGGCACTGGCCCATCTTCGTCATCACCCGGCCGGGCCTCGACGTGCCCGTCACCGGCGCGTGGAACTTCGTCCTGCGCATGGCCCTGACCTTCATCGTGGCGGAGATCTCCTACCGCTACGTCGAGATCCCGATTCGCCGGGGCGCTATCGGCAGGTTCATGAAGCGGTGGAAGAGCGCCGACCCCGAGGAGCGCGGCTATCTCGGCAGGCGGGTTCTCCTGGGTGCTGGCGTGGGAGCGGCGGCCCTGACCCTCATGGTCGCCGGTCTCGCCACCGCCAAGTCCGTCGAGGAGCAGGTGCCGCAGGACGTGGCCGCCGCGATCGGCATCGCCGACGGCGGACCCACCGAGATCCTCATCGACGAGACTCCGCCCACGCCGGGCCCGACGCCCTCCGACGGATCCGGCCAGGCCGCGGCCGACACGGGCAAGGTGTCCGCACAGGGCCTGCCGCTCAACGGCAACGGGGCGGTGACCGCCATCGGCGATTCGGTCATGCTGGGTGTGGCCGACGAACTCATGCGCAAGATCGACGGGACGCGCGTCGACGCCGAGGTGAGCCGACAGGCCGGCGGTGTGCTCGATCGAGTCCAGCGACTGCACGACAAGGGTGTCATGGCTCCGACCGTGGTCATCCACACCGGCACCAACGGCATCATCACCGAGGAGCAGCTGCGCGAGATGCTCGACATCCTGAGCGATCGCGAACGCGTGGTCCTGGTCAACACCAACGTGCCACGGCCGTGGATGAGGCCCAACAATCGACTCATCGAGGCGGTCGCGGCGGATTACCCCAACGTCGTGATCGCCGACTGGCGTGGAGTGTCGGCCGACAACCCCGAGTACTTCGTCAGCGACGGCACGCATCCGCAATGGCCCGACGGCATCAAGGCCTTCGTCCGCGAGATCATGCGCGCCGTCGGCGCACCCGTCGACTAGGCGAAGCGCAGCAGCCCGCCTACGGCATCGCGGACAGGCCGCCGTCGACGATCAGCGACTGGCCCGTCATGAACGAGGAAGCATCGGACGCCAGGAAGATCGCGGGCTCGGCAATCTCCTCGACGGTTCCCCAGCGCTGCATGGGCACGCGGGAGAGGGTGCCCTGCTCGGCCTCCTTGCTCGATCGAAGGAAGTCCGTCAGGTCTGTCTCGATCCACCCCGGTACCAGCGCGTTGACGCGCACCCCCATCCACGCCGTTTCGATGGCCAGGGTCTGGGTGAGCGAGATCAGGGCGGCCTTCGCGGCGCCGTAGTGCGCCATCGTGGGCGCACCTCGCAGGCCGGCGACGGACGACACGTTGATGATCGATCCGGACGTGCCCTCCCCGAGAGCCGGGAGGGCCTCCTGCGTGATGTGCATGATCGAGTCGAGATTGAGGCGCATGGTCTTGTCCCAGCCGCTCATGCGCATCTGAGCCACCGGCGTCGAGAACGAATTACCGCCCGCGTTGTTGACCAGAACGTCGAGTCCGCCCAGTTCGCCGATCGCCCCTGAGACCGCACTCCTCGTGGCATCGGGATCCAGCACATCGGCCACGGCCACGGTCGCTTGACGGCCGTGGCCGGTGATCTCCTCCGCGACCTCGGCGAGCAGATCGCCATTGCGCGCAAGGATGGCAACGTCGGCGCCGGCCTGCGCGTACGCGACCGCGATCGCGCGACCGATGCCGCGTGATGCCCCGGTGACCAGGGCGCGCTTGCCCGTCAGGTCGAAGCTCATAGGTCAGACCACCTCTCCATCGGTCCCTCGACGGCCGCCCTCGATGCCGGCCACTCCCACGCGACCGGACCCATCTCGGGCCGGAGCCGCGCCACCACCTCACCGAGCACCGTACGCACCGCCGGCTCGCCCACCCACAGGTGCCCCATTCCCGGCCCCACCACGATCTGTGCCCTCGGGACGGCGGAGAACCGGTCCCTGGCCTGTTCGGGCTGCAGGTAGTCATCGTCCTCGGGCACCAGGCACACGATCGGACACGTCGAGGTGTTCCACGCGGACAACTCCTCGGGCGAGGTGTAGCGCAGCGGCGGCGATACGAGAATGATGCCGGCGGGATCCAGCGCGAGCCCGTGGCGCAGCACGACGTCACTGCCGAACGAC
The DNA here is from genome assembly GCA_004379115.1 of Actinomycetales bacterium mxb001. Lineage (GTDB taxonomy): Bacteria > Actinomycetota > Actinomycetes > S36-B12 > S36-B12 > Mxb001. Next base: position 2,292 of record NBNH01000198.1, on the reverse strand, counting down.
CACCCCAGGAGCCACGGATTCGGGAGCCCCGCTTCGCGCGCCCACTGCACAGCAGCGCGTAGATCGCGTCCCTCGCCGACGCAGGCGTCGAATTCACCGTCGCTGGTGCCCGCCGCCGACGTCGTGCCTCGCGTGTTGAAGCGGATCACCGCGATGTCACCGAGTGCAGGCAGTCGCCACGCCATCTTGCGCAGCAGATGACTGTCCATCATGCCCCCGTGCGTCGGCAGGGGGTGTGCGCACACGAGCGTGGCGCGGGGAGTCCGCCCGATCGGCAGTGCGACCTCGCCCACCAGCCGAAGGCCATCGTCGGTGACCAGCGTCAGGGGGCGCCGCTCCGCCGGCAATACCGAGTTCGCGCGAATCTCCTCCGCACTCACCGGGTGGGCCCCCGGCGATCACGTGCCCGCCAGCACGGTGAGTGCCAGTGGCGCCGATCATCAGCGTGGGCATGCACCGGCCACGCCACGATGTGCGGAGTCGCGGGGACGATCTCGTGGTCGCACCCCGGGCAGCGATACGTCTTCGTCGATGACGAGCCCGTGATGGAGCGCACGTACCAGTCGCCATCGGCATGTTCCTCGATGACATCCTCGCGAGGAGTCGCCGGCTTGCGCGCCGGACGGCGGCGTCCCATGGGAGCGGCTACTCGTAGGAGCGGAAGCCGCGACCGCTCTTGCGTCCGAGGTAGCCCGCCGTCACGAGATGCTCCAGACGCGGAGCCGGCGCGAATCCCGGCTCACGAAATTCCCGGTAGAGGGTCTGCTGAATGGCGAGGGACACATCGAGACCGACGACATCGAGCAACTCGAACGGACCCATCGGGTAGCCGCAGCCCTTCTTCATGGCGAGGTCGATGTCATCGGCGCTGGCGTAGTTGACCTCGAGCATCTTGATCGCATCGTTGAGGTAGGGGAAGAGCAGGGCGTTGACGATAAAGCCCGCCCGGTCTCCACAGACCACCGCGTGCTTACCAGCTCGCTGGGCGACGTCGACAGCGGTGGCCAGGGCATCAGGCGCCGTTGCGACCGTGCTCACGACCTCGACCAACTTCATGACGGGCGCAGGATTGAAGAAGTGCAGCCCCACGACATCCTGGGGGCGCCGTGTGGCTGCGGCGAGATCGACGACCGGCAGGCTCGAGGTCGTCGTCGCCAGGATCGCGCCGGAGCGGCAGATCTCATCGAGATTCTCGAAGAGGGCGGTCTTGACGCTGAGCTCCTCCACGACCGCCTCGACGACCAGATCAGCCGAAGCGACATCGTCGAGCATCGTCGTGCCAACGATGCGTCCGCGGATCTCATCGCGCATCGAGGCCTCCAGCTTGCCGCGCTGCACGGCCTTCTCGAGCGACTTGTCGATGGCGCCCAACGCCTTGGCAAGGCTGGAATCGGACCGGGCGACCAGCACCACGTCGAAGCCACCCTTGGCGAGGACCTCCACGATTCCGGTGGCCATGGTTCCCGAACCGACGACGCCGATGCGCTGAACCGGCCTCGGGCTCAGGCCCGCGCTCACCCCTTCGTCAGTGCCATCGGCGACGACCTCGGGGGAATGGGGCGCCGCATAGGTGTAGAAGCCACGCCCGGTCTTGCGACCCTTCAACCCGGCGGTGACCATCTGCTTGAGGATCGGAGCGGGAGCATGCAGACGGTCGCGTCCCTGCTTGTACATCGTGTCGAGGATCTCGTAGGCGGTGTCGAGACCGATGAGATCGAGCAGCGCGAGCGGCCCCATGGGCAGGCCGCAGCCCAGCTTCATGGCGGCGTCGATGTCTTCGCGACTGGCGTAACGCGCCTCATACATCGAGACCGCATGGTTGAGGTATCCGAACAAGAGCGCGTTGGCGATGAAGCCGGCACGGTCGCCGACCACCACCGGCTCCTTGCCCAGTTGCCGTGCCAGGCCGACCAGGTCCTCGACGACATCGTCGGACGTCACCACGGTGCGGACGACTTCGACAAAAGCCTGCACGGGAGCCGGATTGAAGAAGTGCATGCCAGCCACGCGGGACGGTCGTGACGTCGCCACCGCGATATCGGTCACCGACAGCGACGACGTGTTAGTGGCGAGGATGGCATGGGGCGGAGTGATCGCATCGAGCTTGCCGAAGAGTTCGCGCTTGCGATCGAGATCCTCGGGAATGGCTTCGATGACCAGGTCAACATCCGACAGCACATCGAGCTCGGCCCCGATGCGAATGCGATCGAGGAGTGCCGTGCGCTCAGCCTCGTCGAGCTTGCCGCGACTGACCGCCCGCTGAGTCGAGCCCTCGATGGATTCGCGAGCCTG
>NBNH01000197.1 GCA_004379115.1 Actinomycetales bacterium mxb001 | reverse complement strand
GATCAAACCGGATCTGAATTCCAGCCCCCCGAAGCTTGGCCACCATGGCCGGCGACTGGCCGGAGGAGTTGGCCACGATGCGCACTGCGATACCGGCTTGGGCCCGGGCGATCACCATGTCGATGAGGAAGGAATTGTCCTGGATGTACTCCGCGTAGATGTCCAGTCGCGTCTTGGCGCCGTTAATGAAGTCGGTGAGCACGGCGACTGAGTTGCCGACCGGGGAGTACTCGATCCCGCTCGGGCTCCAGACGAGGCTCGCTCGAGTGGAGACCGGGTACGGCGCGTAGGGAGGCCAGTTGGCATCGAAGTAGGCCGCGATCGTGGCGACGTCCTGCGGGTCCGAGTTGATGACAGCCATGCCGCGCGCACCGACGGGGCCGTACTGATTGGGACCGAAGTAGGACGCCTGGAGGTTCCAGTCAGCGATCATCGCCCGTGCTTCGGGCGTACCCGCATCGATGATGATCGACTTCTCATGCCCGTAGTGGAACTCGGGCCGACTCAACTCCACCTGGATACCGAGCGCTTCGAGTTGCTGCTGGACCACGATCTGCTGTGAATTGCCCTGCGGGGGATTGGGTTGGCCGACAAGTTGTCGCGAAATGGAGATCCGCACCGGTACTCCGCGATCGACGGTGCGCTTTAGAGCGTCAATGAGCGGAGTGAAGTCGCTGTCGATGCGGTAAATGGAAATGTCGACTGAACGACGTGCGGACTCGATGAACTCGATGACCGGCTGGATGCCGTCATTGGGTTGGACGTTGGCCAGGGTGATGAGCTCCGGCGGGGTTACCTGAGCGTCCGGGGGCGGGCTGTAGCTCGCGGTGGGCATCTCGACCGAACTCGACGGGCTCGACTCGGTCGATCCTCCGGTGCAGGCTGCGAGGCCGAGGGTGAGGACGACGAGCCCCGCCAGTGCAGATCGGCGCCAAGGGATCATGACGTCACTGTAGGCGTTGCTGATTCCTGTCGGTGGCCTGTTGGGGTAGACGCGTCGGTCTCACACCGCTTCCCCTACGCCTTACGTGCCTGATTTTCCGAGCACTGAGTGGCGGCGCGAGTACGCGAAGTAGACGATGAAGCCGACAGTCATCCAGATGGCGAAGACCAGCCACGTGATGGGCTGCAGGCTGAGCACGATCACGGCGATCAAGATCAGCCCGAGGATGGGCATCAGGGGGAAGAGCGGCGTGGTGAAGCCACGCGGCAGATCCGGTCGGCGCCGCCGCAGGACGATCACGCCAATGTTGACCACGGCAAACGCCCCGAGTGTGCCGATGCTGGTCGCTTCAGCAAGTTGTCCGAGGGAGACCAGCGATGCGGGGATCGCCACGAGGACACCCACGATGATCGTGTTGGCGACCGGGGTCTGCGTCCGCGGATTGACGCGAGTGAATGCCTTGGGTAGCAGCCCGTCACGTCCCATGGCGAAGAGGATGCGCGTCTGGCCGTAGAGCGTGACGAGTACGACGCTGAAGATGGAGATGATTGCGCCCAACGCGATGAGCGCACCGGGCCACGAGGCTCCCAGCGCCGTGTTGGCGATGGACGACAAGACCGCCTCGGAGCTACTGGTCGTGTCCAGCTTCCAGTCTTGGGCGCCAAGTGCGGCAAGGGTGACGAGCAGGTAAAGCGCCGTGACGACAGCAAGGCTGCCGATGATGGCGATGGGCAGGTCCTTCTTGGGGTTCTTGGCCTCTTCGCCGGCCGTCGAGGCGGCGTCAAAGCCGATGTAGGAGAAGAAGACCTGGCCGGCTGCCGCCGTGACGCCCAGGAGCCCGAGCGGCAGGAAGGGTTCGAGGTTGTTTCCGTCGAACGCCGTGAACGCAACAATGCAGAAGAACACGAGAATGGCGATCTTGAGCATCACCATGATGGTGTTCCAGCGGGCCGACTCGGACGCACCACGGATGAGCAGGAACGTGCAGGCCGCCACGACGATGAGCGCGGGCACATTAAAGACGCCGCCCTCGCCCGGGGGGCTCGCGATGGCGGCGGGGATGGTGATGCCGAAGGTGCCGAGGAACTCGTTGAGGTACTCACCCCAGCCGACGGAGACCGCGGCGACGGCGACGCCGTACTCGAGCATGAGCATCCAGCCGACCGCCCACGCAACGATCTCACCGAGGGTGACGTAGGCGTAGGAGTACGACGACCCGGATGCGGGGACGGCACTGGCCAACTCGGCGTACGACAGCGCGGAGAAGAGTGCCGCGACCGCAGCCAGCAGGAAGGACAGCAGCACCGCTGGTCCCGCCTTGGGGATGGCGACGCCCAGGATGACGAAGATCCCGCTGCCGATGATCGAGCCGACGCTGAAGAACAGCAGGGCGGAGCGACCCATCGTGCGCTTGAGCTCACCATGGCCGATCGCATCCTGGATCGGCTTGAGCCGAAAGAGAGTGGACGCCATCGGACCTCCCAACTCCCTACGCCTGCGTGACCTCGCGGCTACGGTAGTGCCCCTAGGACGCCTCGGGGGCGTAATCGAAGGATGGCTGTTGTGGACATCGTGGTCGGCGTGAGCCCAGACGAGTCCGGTGACGATGCCGTGGCGCTCGGTGCCGTACTTCATCGCTTGCTCGACGCACGACTTGTCCTGACGTACGTCCATCCGCCCACCATTGATTACCCGAGCATGGGCAACGTCGATGCAGAGTGGGAGGCGTTCTTGCGGGAGCGTGCCAACGCCACGTTGGGCGAAGCACGTGAGCAGTTGGCGCGTGAATGGTCGATCCACGATGTCGACTCGGTGGTCTACGCGCACGCCTCGGTGGGTCACGGACTGCGCAACGTTGCCGAGGAGCGTGGCGCCGCACTCATCGCCATCGGTCCCGGCGCCAGCCGCCTGGATGGGCGCCTGAGCCTGGGATCCGTGGCCCACTCCCTGCTGCACGGTGGACCTTCGGCTGTCGCTGTCGCGCCCGAGGGCTACCGCGAGACGGCGCCCGACCATGTCGAACGGCTCGTGGCTGGGTTTCAGGACACGGAAGAGTCGGCCGAGGCCGTACGCCTGTGCATTGACGTCGCGTCACACCGCCACATTCCGGTGCAGCTCTTGACCGTGGTGCTTCGCGCCACTCGGATCATGGGCGCGCGCGTCGGCCGCGACGCCGAACGCCAGGTCATGCAGGCCCTGGTCGAGCGCGAACAGGCGGCACAGAGCCACTTCACCTCATCGAGGACGGAGGAGATCACCGGCACCGTCGTGACCGGCGATACCCCCGAGCGCGCCATGTCGCGCTTCGACTGGCAAGACTCCGACCTGTTCGTCGTTGCCTCGAGCACCCTGGGTCCGATCGCCCGAGTTTTCCTGGGAGACATGACCCACAAGCTCCTCCGCGTGTGCACCGTGCCGGCCATCGTGCTGCCGCGTGGCTACGACGGAGAGATCACAGGGGCTCCGGGTGGCTGATTCATCCACGATCGATGTCCGGTCCGATGACGCTCTCGGAGACTACGACGTCATGGACCTGCTGCACCTGCTGCGCAAGCGTCAGGTGTCAGCTGCGGAGTTGAGAGAGGCCGCACAGGCGCGCATCGATGCCGCGAATGACGCACTCAACGCGGTTGTGCGGCCGCTCGGTGTCGACGGTGATCCCGATGGTCCGTTTGCCGGCATCCCTACGGTGCTCAAGGACAACGAGGACCTCGAGGGGTATCCGACGTTGCATGGCTCCTGGGCGACGGCTGATCGACCGGCTGCGGCCACGAGTCCGTGGGTCGCGCAATATCTCGCGCTCGGGTTCACGCCGCTGGTCAAGACGACACTGCCGGAGTTCGGGCTGACGGCGACGACCGAGTCGACGCGCTTCGGTGCCACGCGTAACCCCTGGAACACCGCGCATTCCACGGGTGGATCAAGCGGAGGGTCGGCGGCACTGGTGGCATCGGGTGCTGTCCCCATCGGCCACGCCAACGATGGTGGCGGATCCATTCGTATCCCGGCGGCACTCAACGGACTGGTGGGCCTCAAGCCCTCGCGCGGTCGGCTCATCGACCTGCCCGAGCTCGATCGGCTGCCGGTCAACCTGGTGACACAGGGCGTGCTCACGCGAAGTGTGCGGGATACCGCGTATTACTTCGCCGAGGCCGAGCGCGTGTATCGCAATCCCGAGTTGGCGCCGATCGGGATGGTCGTACGTCCGGAGCGACGTCGTTTGCGCGTCGGGCTCGTCACCGACAGCCTTGCTGGGTCTCCGCTCGACTCCCACACGCGGGACGCGGTTATCGCCACCGGCCAGGCCCTGCAGGAGTTGGGGCATGACGTCAGCGTCGTCGACCTCGGCATCGATCAGCAGTTCGGCCGCGACTTCCTGCGCTACTGGGCGTTGCTGTCCTTCATGCTGCAGAAGGCCGGTGGCCGCTTCCTCGGTGAAGGCTTCGATGGGTCGAAGACCGAGCAACTCACCAAGGGCCTCAGTGCCATGTGCGTGCAGCAGGCGGCGCGGGTGCCGTGGAGCGTACGTCGCCTCGCTCGTGTGTCGCGCGAGCCCGAACGAATCTACGAGCAGGTAGACGTTGTTGTGTCACCTGTCGTCAGCCATCCTGCGCCGCCTATCGGCTACCTCGGACCTGATGTTCCCGTCCGAGATCAACTCGTGCGGCTTCTTCGCTTCTCGTCCTTCACGCCGCTGCAAAATGTGAGTGGTGCCCCCGCGATCTCGCTGCCGCTCGCCCGCTCGCCGCAGGGACTGCCGATCGGCGTCCAGGTCGCGGGTCCCATGGGCGAAGAGCGCCGATTGCTATCGGTGGCGCTCGAACTCGAGGAGGCCATGCCCTGGCCTCGCACCCCTGCCGCGACCATGGCGTAGGGCAACACCGTGATGATCGGATTGCTCACGCGCTTACTGTCCCACGCACATGCGAACGGCGGGAGGAGGTTTCCCTCCCCCCGCCGTTGCTAGTGATCGGTTAGCGCAGTGCGCAGAGCTGATCCTTCAGCGACGCGGGAATGCCGTCGTCGGGGCCGTCGCCGCAGATGACGTCCTGCTGCTTGAGTGCCCAGTTAGGACCCTCGGCCTGGTAGGCAAAGGCTGTCGTCTGCTCGATGTCACCGGTCTTGGTGATGCCGAAGACCAGCGCCCAGCCGTCGACGCACTCGACGCTCTTGAAGGACACCCAGGTGGAGCCGGCAGCGGTTGCCGCCTCCTGAGAGAGCCCCTCGAGAGTCGCCTGGTCGCAGGCCGCCGATCCGCCGCCGATGGGGCTCGCGGAGGAGGTGTCGGAGGAAGAGGATCCACCGCAAGCCGAGAGCACGAGTGCCCCAGCGGCGATGGTGGTGAGAAGCGCAAAGCGCGCGGTACGTGTCGTCATGTCACCAGGCTAAATCGCCCGCGACCCGATGCGGCGCAGGCACACCGGGGCTACGCGTTCAAGATCTCCTGCACGACGACACTGCGGCACTTGCCCGTGGGGTCGACCCGTTCCATGAGGGTGCGAACGTCGGCGATGCGCGGATACGCCGCGCTCAGTTGCGCAGGTGTGGCGAGCGTCACCTTGCCCCAGTGCGGTCGAGCACCGAGAGGCAGGAGTGCCTGCTCGATCTCTGGGAGTACGTCGAAGATCCGCTCGTCCTTATGCCAGGTGAAGTGAATGCCCACCGTGTCGTGCCCGTATGCGGGGCTGAGCCACAGATCATCCGCGCACATGGTGCGGATCTCGGTGACGTGCAGGAGCGGAGTGATCCGATGGGCGAGGGATCGCATGGCGCGGATGCCCTCGACAGCGCGGAAGCGCGGAAGCAGGTATTCGGCCTGGATCTCGTCACCCGAACTTGGCGTGAACTCGGCACGGAAGTGCGGAAGGCGCTCATGCCAGGGTCCGGGTTGCCCCTGCTCCGTGCAGTGGATCGGGTCGAGCTCCTCGAGAGGGTGCATCTTGCGCTCGCTCGGGCGGGCACCGAAGTGCGGAGCGCCGTCCCAGGCACCCTCGTTGTCAATGCGTCGCTTCAGCCAGAGTTGGGCATCGGGCTCGGAACGCCATCGGGTGAACACGCTCACCGACGTGGCAGCACCGAAGACGTCATCGAAGCGTTCCTCGACGACATCGAGATCGAGTCCGAGCAGCACGCTCTGTGCAATGTCGTAGGTGGGCTCGACACGCAGCGTGACCCGCGTGATGATCCCGAGAGCGCCAAGTCCGACCACCCACCCGGCGAAGTCGTCGTCGACGCCGCGGCGTACCCAGCGCAGATCACCATCGGGTGTCACCACCTCGAGTGCGGTGACGGCGGATGACAGGGTGCCGATGGCATCACCGGAACCGTGAGTTCCTGTCGAGATGGCACCCCCAACGCTGATGTGAGGCAGCGAGGCCATCGCGGCCAGAGCAAGGCCGCGGTCGTGGAGTGCTGGCCCCAGCTCGGCGTAGCGAATGCCGGAGGTGACGGTCACCTCCGACCGATCGGGCGATACGACAATCTCCGGGGGCAGTCCCTCGGTCGAGAGGTGCAGCCCGGGACCGACCGCAGCCCGGCTGAAGGAGTGGGCCGAGCCGAGGGCGAGGACCTGCGGCTGGGCCTTGACGACGTCTCGAATCTCGGCGACGGAGGTGGGGGCCACCAGGGCCTGGTCGAAGTCCACGGTCGCCGACCAGTTGGTGCGCACGGGACGACCGTAGCGACTGGGGGAGTTCCCCCACGCCCACCGGAGGAACTTCGGCTAAAGACCGCTTTGGCAGGACAATCTCCGGCCTGGGCTACCATGGAGCGCCCATTCTTGCCCGGGAGGTCCCCATGCGTCCGCTCGCCCGCGTCCTCGTCGACGAAAGCCACCGTCAGGCCTGGTCCACGCGTCCGGAGGTGGCTGCGCGCATGAGCCCGGCCAATCCCGCCGACTCCTCCTATGTCGAGGCGGCCCGGACCCTCGAGACGGCCGGTTTCACGGTCGACGTCCACGTTGAAGGCCCGATCACACCTGAGGCGCTCGCCGATGTCGATGTCCTCGTCCTCCCGCACTGCTCCGACGATGCCTGGGAGGCGACTATCGGCAGTGGCTCCCCGATCTACGGCGACAGCGAGATCGAGTGCATCGACGAATTCGTGCGTCGTGGCGGTGGCCTGGTCATCCTCGCCGAGACCGAGCAGGAGAAGTACGGCAACAACCTCGGCGCGATCGCCGAACGCTTCGGCGTCGAGATCATCAATGCCACGGTGCAGGACCCAGTAAGTCGATTCAATGACGTATCGACATGGGTGATGCTTGAACCACTCACAGCTCACGGATGCGATGTCTTCGCCGGAATCGACGGAGCCTGCTTCTATCGCTCCGGTGCACTGCGACTTGCTGGAGACGCAGCGGACACGGTCGTGTTCGCGCGCACGTCCGACACCGCATCGCCCGCGCTCGCGCCTGTGCTCGTGGGGATCATCGCCGGGTCCGGCCGCGTGGTCATCGCCGGGGACTCCGATTTCGCCGGCGACGATTCGCTCGATGACCTGGGCAATCGCGCGTTGTGGCGCGCTCTGGTGACCTGGGCGTCCGCACGGCCGAGGCTGTCGGCAACGGCAGGATCGGCCGATTCGGTCGTTGCCCAGCCCGCGTGGGAGCGACTCGTCATCGCGGTCGAGGCACTGCGCCCGCTCCAGGCGCAGGATGGCTCCATCGTTGGTGATGCCGCCGTGGCGTCAGCACGCGTCGACGACATCGTGGCGGCCCTGCGCGAACTCGCGCCGCATGTGCCGCATCAGGCCGACTACATCGATGCGGTCGCCGCCGACTTCTCTGCGTGGCGTGACGCTGGTTTCGGCGTTCCCGACTTCCTCGACTCCCTCATGACATTCCATCCGGAGTCAGCTCGGCGTGATGGTGTGGAGCACGTCGTGGTGTTCCCGATGTACACGCAAAACGGCAATCCCAATCGCAATGTCGAGGCCGTGGCCATCCGCACCGTCTGGCCCGACTGGATCGCTGAACTCGAAGCCACCAACTATGACAATGCGGCGTTCGTCCCGATCGAGTTCATGGGATTCACCTCGGGCTATGACACGCACTCGGCGGTCCTCTTCCCCGAGACGGTCGCCACGCGTGAGGTCGTGCCCTTCAGCTGGGGCGGCATTTTCTGCGATCGCGAGGCGGCGCGTTTCCGCCGCGTCTCGCGGGCGGCGGCCGAGCGTCTCGGCCTCGCCCTGCCTCCGGAGGCCGAGATGCTGCTCAACGACCAGCAACTGGCGCAGGAGACTTTCGTGCTGTGGGATCTCGTGCACGATCGCACCCATAGCCATGGCGATCTGCCCTTCGATCCCTTCATGATCAAGCAGCGCATGCCCTATTGGATGTACGGACTCGAGGAGCTCCGCTGCGACCTGTCGACCTTCCGTGAGACGCAGCAGTTGCAAGAGCAGGGCATCGTGTTGGCTCCCTACGTCCGCATCGCCATTCTCTTCGACCGCCTCTTCCGTTTCCCCACGACCGGCGATCGGGTGCGCAACTACGACGGTCTTGCTGGCCAGATCGTGTTCGCCTGGCTGCACAAGAACGATGTGATCCGCTGGACTGACAACACACTGCGCATCGACTGGAGCCGGGTCCAGGACTCGATGAATGCCCTGTGCGCCGAGGTCGACACTCTCTATCGCGAGGGAATCGATCGCTCGCGTCTGGGCCACTGGATTGCGGCCTACGACTTCGTGAGCAGCCTCGTGCCCCCGCACCCCCAGTCGGTGTGGGCGCAGGGCGCGCAGGCCCTGCCGACCGAGCTCAAGGAGGCGGTCGACGCCGTCCTTCCCGATGAGTTCCCCCTCAATGTTTTCTACGAGTCGCTGCGCAAGGCCCTGGCCCCGGCCATCGACTCCGCCCGCGGCATCACGGGAGCGGCCGCATGAGTCGCCCGGTGGCGATCGTGCTCGGCGCCGGCATGGGCGGTCGCGCTGTCGCCCGCGCGCTCGGCGCCGACCATCTCGTGATCGTCGTCGATCGCCGCGTAGACCTGGCGAAGGCTGCCGCTGATGTGGTGGGCGGCGAGGCCGCGATGGTTGACCTACTCGATATCGATGACGTCATGCGATTTCGCGATGACGTGCTCGCACGCCACGGTCGCATCGACGCGGTCGTGCATCTCGTGGGCGGATGGCAGGGGTCCAAGACCGTCGATGTCGGTGCACTCGATGCGTGGGATTCCATCGCACCGGGTGTCTTCGTCACAGTGCGCACCACCACCGTGGCTTTCCGCGACGCTCTCATCGCTTCCGGCGGGAGCTACATCATGGTGTCGAGCACCGCGGCGGCCAAGCCGACCGCGGGAAACGTCGCCTACGCCACGGCGAAGGCAGCGGCCGAGACATGGGTCGGTGGACTCGCCCACTCGTTCAAGGACACGTCGGCCCGGGCAGTCGTCGTGGCGGTCAAGGCGCTGGTCGATGCCGACATGCGCGCTGCCCAGCCCGACCAGGCCTTCCCCGGTTACACCGACACCTCCGACCTGGCGGCGTCAATCCATGGGATCGTCGGGGGCGACACGGCCAATGGGGCACGCCGCGACCTGACGGAGGCCTGACATGTCCGCACCCTGGCGCGGATTCGCCAGCGACAACTACGCGGGGGCTCACCCCGAGGTGATCGACGCCGTCATTCGAGCGAACAGCGGGCACGCGGTCGCCTACGGCGAAGACGACGAGACCGCGCGTCTGGCTGACCTCGTGCGCGAGCACTTCGGCAGCCAGGCCCAGGTGTTCCCGGTCTTCAATGGCACCGGCGCCAATGTCGTCGCCCTGCAGTCCATCTGCCGCCCCTGGGAGGCGGTGATCTGCGCTGAGACGGCGCACGTCAATGTCGACGAGGGTGGTGCCCCCGAGAAGGTGGCGGGACTCAAGTTGTGGACCACTCCCACCAGCGACGGATTGCTGACCCCCGAGGCGATCGACGTCCACGCGGTCCGATTCGGCGATGTCCACCGATCGCAGCAGGCGGTTGTCACCGTGACCCAGTCGTCGGAACTCGGCACGGCGTACTCGGTCGATCAACTGGGCGCCCTGGTCGATCACGTGCACTCGCTCGGCATGAAGGTCCACCTTGATGGGGCACGCATCGCCAATGCCGCCGCGGGCCTCGGTGTCGATCTTCGCGCCATCACCACCGACGTCGGCATCGACATCGTCTCCTTCGGTGGCACCAAGAACGGCGCACTGGGTGCGGAAGCGATCGTCGTGCTCGATCCCTCACTCGCTGATGCAGTGCCATTCCTCCGCAAGTCGTCGATGCAGTTGGCCAGCAAGATGCGCTTTGTCAGTGCCCAGCTGTGCGCTCTCTTAACCGATGACCTGTGGCGCCGAAACGCGTCTCATGCCAATGACATGGCGCAACGTCTCCTCGCGGGCGTACAAGAGATCCCAGGTCTTCGTATTGCCAGGCGAGTCGACGCTAATGCTGTCTTCGCCTTTCTTCCGCGCGAGGTGACCGCTCGGCTGCAAGAGAGCTACCGCTTCTACGAGTGGGACGAGCACACGGGTGAAGTGCGGTGGATGTGCTCCTGGGACACCACGCCTGAAGACGTCGACGGATTCGTATCCGCCATTGCGCGTGAGATGGGCGCCTGACCTACCAGCCACCGTCGAGGACGGCGAGGGGCACGTAGCGCCAGCGCGGGAGATAGCGCGATGCGTACACGGCCTCGTGTAGTGGAGACAGCGACTCCAGTGCCGTGAGAACGTCCTCGTCCAGGGACGGCACATCCGGCGTATCGCGGTAGGCGGTGAGTGCCTCCGTCCGTGCCTCGACCGCCCAGGCACGGGCGTGAGTCAACGCGACCGGATCGTCTACCCGGCGAGCAGCGGCGATGGCGACGTGATCTAGTCCGCGCAGGATTCCTGCCACGTCCTGAGCGGTCGGCCCGCGCAGGTCCTGCAGTTCGGCAGGAAGGGTCGGGCTCCCATCGAAGTCGCAGACAGCGATGCCATCGCGCCAGCGCAGGAACTGACCAGGGTGCAGATCGCGGCGAATCGGCAGGACCTCGACGTCGCGTGGGCGCTCGAGTACCCCGCATGCATCGGTAAAACGCCCACGCCAGCGCTGGACGGCGTCCTGCATCTGAGGATCGAGCGGCTCATCAAGCAGTGCCCGGTAGTGCGGGCCGAGGCGCGCGAGCGAGGCGTGGGTCAACGGTTGCTCGATCACGGAGGTCGGCCGAGCCGATGCAGCATGCATTCGGGCGGTCAAGCGACCGATCTCGCCGGCCCAGCCGGGAGCCGGCCCTTCGCCTGTCAGCATCCGACGTACGTCGTCGAGCATCCAGTCCCAGCCATCCTCGGCGTTCGGAAGAAAGCGATCGGCCGTGGCCACGAGGTCGTCGTGCCAGATCAGGGTCGCCAGGGGCTGCGGCATCTCCGTGAAACCGGCCGCTGACAGATGTGCCGTGACGCGGGGTCCGATCAGCGATCCTGACGTGCGCTGGAAGTGCCACTTCACTGCCACAGCGTCATCGATGATCCGCACGTCGTTCGTCATGTCGACGTCGAGCCCGCGCTCCTGAAGAGCATCGAGGACTGGGAACGCATTGACGTGCTCCACGCGCAGCGGTGGTGGTGCATCGAATGCCGCCGTGCTGATGCCGTCTGCGGGCTCCGCTCGTCGCCAGTGAGCGTCGTGCACGATGGGAATGAAGAGCTCGCGCCCATCGACCAGACGCACCGCCGCGACGGCTGACCCGTCCGCGAGAGGTGCCACGTCGATCACCTGCTCGATGTCGCTGACCTGTCCGCGACGCAGAGCGGGCACCAGATCGTCGACCGAGACGCCCTGTAGGTCGACGCGTACCGCGTCGAGCAGAGTCATGCCACCTCGATGGGGTCTCTTCGCCACCATCGCAGGGCGAGGAGTTCCGCCACGATCGGCTCGCACAGCATGCGAACGACCGGATCGGACGGCATGGCCAAGACGCCTTCGCCCGGCACGCCGAGAGGGTCGCCCACGCAGAACACCGCGGACCCACGCTTGGTCAGCCAGTCGGCTGCCTGCGCGTCCCAACGCGATCCGGTGAAGACCACGCATCGGTAGTCGGTTGTGAGCGTGAGGTAGACATCGACATGGCTCCAGTCGCCCGTCTCGCAGCCCACCGCGGGGCGACGGGGCACTTCGCGCATCATCAGCGCCGACTGCATCGCAGACCCGATGCGACTCTCTGGCGCTATCCAGTACGTCGTCTCGGCGGGTGCGAGCAGATCATCGACGGCATCGAGCCACGACGTGTCGGCCAGGAGTGTGGCCGTGCGTTGGGCGGCCACTCGGCATGCTGCCGCCACCTCCTGTCGCGGTTGTCCGATTGCCAGGAGCAGGGCCACGGTGTGGCGGTAGCTGCGGCACGCCACCTCCCCTGGCTCGGGGGCCGCCCACATCGGCACCACCACGTCGGCCTGTCGCGCGAGCGCTGACTCCATCGTGTTGACGAGGGCCACGCGCTGAGTTCCATCGGCAAGCCGTGCACTGCGATCGAGGGTTTCGGCCGACCCGCCCGAGGCGGAGATGAGCACCGCACTCGTACCGGGACCGCCGGGCCACCCCGGATCGGTGGAGGCGATTTCGTCGGTGACATGCGCCCCCGCATGGCGCAGCCATCCGGCTGCGGTGCGTGCCGCGTACTGAGACGACCCCATGCCGCTGAGGAGGGCGTCGCGGGAGGTCAGTGCGAGCCAAGGGTCGTCGGCGTCGAGGCGATCAGCGAGATCGTTGAGCCGTGACGGGATGTCGAGCAGGTCCTGCTCGAACAGGTCCGGCTTCATCCGCGCGCCGTGGACTTCCCTAGGTCGGCGATGATCTCGGCCTCTCGGCGAACGCCGTCCTCGGCTCTGATGTCTTGTGAGATCTGTGCCATGCGCTGGCGAAGCGCGGTATCGGCCAGGAGCGTGTCGATAGCGCCGTTGAGTTCGGCCTTCTCGACGCGGTAGGTGTCGAGTCTCTTGCCGAAGCCTGTCTCGTCGACGCGCTGCGCGTTGTCGTATTGATCCCAGAAGAGGGGAAGGACCACCATCGGCTTTCCGAAGTGGAAGCTCTCGCACGTGGTGTTGTTGCCGCCGTGGGTGATGACAAGGTCGACCTTGTCGAGCAAGGTTGTCTGCGGCACCATGCCGGCACCCCACATGTTGTCGGGCAGTCCCCACTCGTCCGCTCGAGGTCCCTTGCTCACGATGAAGCGGTGCGGACTATCGGCGAGGAACCCGGTGAGTCGCTTCATGAGATCGACGTCGGCGCCGCCCAGCGAGCCGAGGGAGAGATAGATGAGCGAGCCGTCGCCCTCGAGGATGTGATCGGGGACGTCGATCGGCTGCTCGGTGCGGCGTACGGATGACTGCACTCGATGCCAGGACGAATCAAGGGGTCGACGGTCGAGGTAGTCGATGACGGCAGGGTAGATGTAGATATTGGCGTCGCCGAGGTAGTTGAACTCGCCAGTGGGCAGCGGCCCGGCCCCCGCGTCCTGGCTGAACTGGTTGTACTCCTCCCACACCCCTGCGGTGACGCGGGCGTATTCATCGCGCCAGGCCTGCCAGTGGCTGGAGTCATCGGCCGGAAGCCCAGCCAGCATCGGCGGCAGAGTGGGCCCGTTCATCTCGAGCGGCTGGCACGACACCAGGCGCACGAACGGTCGCCCCGCTGCCTTGAGCGCGGGGAAGGCGGAGACGTTGTCCTGCACGATGAGATCGGGCTGGACCTCGTCGACGATCGCAGCGAACTGCGGGTTGGCGTACTTGGCGCCATCCATCAGGCTGCGCCACACGGGCTCGATGAACGTGGTGATCTGGTCGAACGTGCTCTTGCGAAACTCCGGTGCGGTCTCGGTGATGAAGTCGATCCAGAACTGCCCGGCGGCGGCTTCCTCCTCGGGTGGAGGTGCCATTGAGACGAGGCGCTCTTCGATGCCGAGCGGCTCGATCTTGCCCGCCCACGATTCCTCGGCGGCGAACACGACGCGATGGCCCATCTTGGTGAGCTCGGCTCCGATGCCGATGCAGTTGTTGGTGGGCCCGTATGCGCTCTCGGCGGCCAGGAGCACGGTGAGGGGTCGATCGGACATGGTGCCTCCGCGGTCAGTCGTCGATCCGGTCTAGCGGGATCATGCCCCGGCCCGCAAGTTCGGCGAAGAACAGGTCGAGGGGCATGGTGAGTTCAGGTCCGTGAACGCCGGTGAGCAGGGCACGACCCGACGCCATGATCTGGGCGGCGATCGAGGGGGGCACCCCCGTGACCCAGGCGCCGCCCGAGAACTCCCCGGACGGCGGATCGGTGACCTCGACATCGCAGGTGACCGTGACACCGGATCCGTTGCGTGTGCCACTCGTGATGACACGGAACCATTCGATGGCGCCGGGGTCAGGCGTGGCGATCTCGTTGCGAGCCTGGCGGGCCAGCACCGCGATGAGCACGTCGGCGGGCTTCACGCTGACGCCATCGATCGTCACCGGCTCGTCGCTCGCGAGACCCGAGGCGACAAAGGACAGCAAGCGCACGTGATCCGCTGGCGCGAGCCCGAGTCGCCACTCCACACGCTGGATGCCGCGGTCGGCGTAGGAGCGCGGAAGGGTCGCCGGCTCCGAATGAATCGTGTAGACGCACTCCACGTCGCCTCCGGGGAAGGCGTAGGTGCGCGCGCCTGAACCCGCGGGGAAGAAGTCGATGGCCCCGTCGACGAATTGGGGCGCGGGGGCCGTGTATTCCTCGATGAGCGTCAGGGCGGCATAGGGCGGCCCGTAGGGCTCGGATGGGTGGTATGCGCGACCCGGCACGACAGCATCGGCGATCTCGATCGACTCCACCGTGTCCATCTGGCCCAGCTCGATGCCGCGCGCGGCGAGCAGGTTGGTGAGACCCGGGGCCGATCCCATGGAGAGGGTGGCGGTGAGGCCTGCGTCGGCGAAGCGGTCGTTCCATTCGTACTGACGCACCGCCACATGGAACAGTCCGCCGAGGTCGGTGTAGTGCGACCCCACGGCTAGGCACGCTTCCATGACGGCGATGTTGTGCGCGTGTCCAGAGGCGTTGACCACGGCAGCGCACCCCGCGAGGCTTTCGACCAGGGGTACGTCGGTGCCGCGGGCGACGATCTGAGCTCCGCGGCTCGCCATGCGGTCGGCCAGCGCACGTGCGCGCTCGAGATCGGGGTCCACGATGACGACCTCGGTCACCCCGGCCGAGGCGGCGAGGTCGGCCACGGTCACCGACCCCATGGCACCTGCGCCTCCCACGACGCCGATTCGCACGCGAGGCCCCTTTCCGCTTTTCCATTCCCAACTGGACGTCCAGTCAGTACAGTCACACGGTATGGCGTTGGCTGAAGTGTCGGTGGCGATTCCCCCGAATATCTCGGCAGACGACGCGCTCGACCGTCGCGAGCACCTCATGGCGGCGGCCGCACGCGTCCTCGTACGCGACGGTTCAGCGGGCATGCGCGTGCGCGACGTCGCCCTCGAAGCGGGCGTCTCGACGGGGATCGTCCACTACTACTTCGGTAGCAAGGACGAGATGCTCGTCGACGCCCTGCGCTGGGCCATCGGCAAGCCGGCCGAGCGGTTCGCTGCGCTGCGTGGTGACGGTGACTACGTGCGCGTGCTGTCCATGCTTCTCGAGGTCAGCCTGCCCCATCCGGGTGTGCTCTACGACGAATACGTCCTGTGGCTCGAACTCTGGACGGCTGCCACGCACGACGCGGCCTTGCGACCGGTGTGCGAGGAGCTCGCGGCCGACTACCGCGACGAACTCGTCAAGCTCGTCCACGAGGGAACCGAGGCGGGAGTGTTCCGCCCTGTCGCTGAACCAGCGGTCGTCGCGGAGCGCATCAGCGCGATGGTCGATGGACTGTGCTTCCGCACGGTCGTGGGCTATTCGTGGACCCCCCTCGAGCGGGTCCGCGGTCTGCTCCGGGCCTTTGCCTGCGAGCAACTGGGGGTCGCCCTCGAAGACCTCCCCGAAATCCAACTGAGTCGTCGCGAGCAGACCTCGTGACGCGGCATCACAGGAGAGAAGGAGAAGAGATGGCAACACACCGGACACGGGCCCGAAGGGCCTCGGTCCTCGGCATCGCGGGAGCGGTCGGCGCCGTCCTCCTGGCCGCATGCGGAGGAAGTTCATCGGGCGGCGACGCATCACCGTCACCGTCGCTGGACCCCAACGCCGATCTGAGCAAGCAGTCGATCGTCGTCAGCAACTGGGATGCCTACATGGATCCCGACGTCGCCTTGAAGTTCACCGACACCACCAAGGCCAACATCACCGTGGCCAAGCACGCCACCAATGAGGAAATCGTCGGCAAGTTGACCGCCGGCGGGGATCCGGGCATCGACGTGGCATTCGTCTCGGGTCAGTACGCCCAGGCCCTCAATGAGGCGGGTCTGCTCGAGCCGATCGACCCCCGCCTGGTGCCCAACCTCGCGAACCTCTACCCCGAGAGCAAGAACCTTGCGTTCGATCCGGGCAACACGTTCAGCGTTCCCTACGCCTGGGGGACGACGGGCATCTGCTACCGCGAGGACCTGATGGCATCGCCGCCCACCTCGTGGAATGACCTGCTCAACCCCGCGCCCGAGTACGAGAAGAAGACCCTCATGCTCGCCACGCAGCCGTGGCTCAACCTGCCGGCGGCGAAGGCCCTGGGGTTCAGCGCCAACACCACCGATGAGGGCGAGCTCGAGCAGATCAAGCAGCAGCTCCTCAAGACCAAGCCGACCCTGCTGGGCTTCGACGATGTCACCTTCTACAGCCGCCTGGCTGCCGGTGAGGTCGTCATGGCCGTGGCCTGGGATGGCTGGTGCAACTACGCCGGTGATCCCAATGTGAAGTTCGTCGTGCCTTCTGAAGGTGCCGATCTTTGGGCCGACACGATGGTCGTGCTCAAGTCGAGCAAGAACAAGGAAGCCGCGATGGCTTACATCAACTTCATGATCGGCGATGAGATGCAGTCGTGGATGACTAACAACATCCTCTACAAGAGCCCCAACAAGGCCGTGGCCGAGAAGGCAGCCGCTGAGCTGGGCGCCGACTACCCCAACATCGCCATGACGCCGGCCGATCTGGCCAAGGGTGAGGGTCTGATCGACCTCGGCCCCGCGGCGAAGATCTACCAGCAGATCGCGACAGAGGTCCAAGCGAGTTGACCTCTCGCACGTCAGCAGGGGTCCGTCGCCACGGCGACGGGCCCCTGCTGCGTGCACTCTCGAGCATCCCGGCGCTCGGCTACCTGCTCGTGCTCATGGTCATCCCGCTGGGACTCGTCATCGCCTACGCGTTCTTGACGTCCGGGCGCTTTGGTGGGGTGCAGGGGCCGGTCACCTTCGACAACATTGCGCGGCTTTTCCAGCCCCTCTATCTCGAGGTACTCCTCTCGAGTGTCGTCAACGCGGGTCTCGCGACCTTCTTCGCCTTCCTCATCGGCTTCCCCGCGGCCCTCGCCATCACTCGCCTGTCCTCGACGTGGCAGACCGTGGCACTGATTGCCGTCGTACTGCCGTTCTGGACCAACTTCCTCATTCGCACCTACGCCTGGATCCTGCTGCTCAATCGCGAAGGCATCCTGAGCGATGGGCTGTCCCTCATCGGGCTCGGACCCATCGAGGTGCTCTACACGCGTGAAGCGGTCATCCTCGGGTTGACCTATGCCTACATCCCCCTGATGGTGCTGCCGATCTACGCCTCCCTGCAGCGGTTGGATCCGGTCTTGCTCGAGGCCGCCTGCAATCTCGGGGCGGGGCCGTGGCGTCGCTTCCGCACGATCCTGCTGCCGCTGACGATGCCGGGCATCATCACCGGCTGCCTCTTCGTCTTCATCCCGAGCCTGGGCAACTTCGTGATCCCCGAACTCCTCGGTGGCGGCAATTCGCAGATGATCGGCAATCTCATCCGCGACCAGTTCCTCAAGTCGCGTGACTGGCCCTTCGGCTCGGCCCTCTCGCTACTCGTCCTTGCTCTGCTCGTCATCATCGTGATGATTCAGGCGAGTGCGGCACGGCGTTCACGCAAGTGGGGGGCGTGATGAGACGAGCCTTCGGTATCGCGCCGCTGTGGATCCTCTATGCCTTCCTCTACATTCCTATCGCCGTCGTCGTGGTGATGAGCTTCAACGCGTCGGACAACCCGTTCCTCTGGAGTGGCTTCTCCCTCCAGTGGTACCCGGCGCTGCTGCAGGACTCCGACATCATGGGCGGCTTGCGCACGACTTTGATCGTGGCTACGGGAACGACCGTGATCTCCGTGGTGCTGGGGACGCTCCTGGCCCTGGCGCTCGAGCGCTACTTCCCCTCGAGGTTCCTCGACGCGGCCGCGGCTGCGCCCGCTGTCATGCCCGACATCATGCTCGCGATCGGACTCCTCGCCTTCTACACGCTCGTCAACTTCACCCTGGGGTCGGTGAGCGTGATGCTCGCGCACTCGGTGTTCGGCATCGCTTTCGTCGCGGCCGTCGTGCGGGTCCGACTGGCGGGCATGGACTCCAGCCTGGAGGAGGCGAGCCGCGACCTGGGTGCGTCGAGCCTGAAGACGTTCTGGAGCGTCACGCTCCCGGGTATCCGGCCCGCGGTGATCGCCGGCGCTCTCCTTGCCTTCACTCTCAGCCTCGATGAGTTCACCGTGGCGTTCTTCACCGCGTCCCCGGCTGATCCGACGCTGCCCATCGTCATCTACTCGAGCGTGCGCTTCGGCGTCACGCCGCAGATCAACGCCCTCGCCACACTGCTCCTGCTCGTGTCGTTCATTGCCATCCTGCTCATCCAGCGCACCTCCCGACTGGGAGACTCGTTGCGTCGAAAGGAATCCTGACCGTGGCCGCCGGCACCGCACTCCTCGACATCCACGGCGTGAGCCGATCCTTCGGTGATGTGCGCGCACTCGATGACGTCAGCTTGCAGATCCACGAGAACGAGTTCTTCGCACTCCTCGGGCCTTCCGGCTGCGGCAAGACCACGCTGCTCCGCGTCATCGCCGGCTTCGAGCAGCCCGACTCCGGCTCGGTCACCCTCGATGGCGTGGATCTCCTCCCGATCCCCCCGGAGAAGCGCGCGGTCAACCTCATGTTCCAGTCCTACGCGCTCTTCCCCCACATGACGGTCGAGCGCAATGTCGCCTACGGCCTCGTCTGCGAGAAGCTTCCGCGCGCGGAGATCACAGAGCGTGTCGATGAGGTGCTGCGCACGGTCGGCTTGACGGACAAGCGCTCCGCGCTGCCCCGCGAACTCAGTGGTGGTCAGCGCCAGCGCGTTGCCCTCGCGCGCGCCATCGTTAAGCGTCCACGCCTGCTGCTACTCGACGAACCCCTCTCGGCCCTCGACCGCAAGATCCGCGGCGAGATGCAGATGGAGCTCAAGCGCCTCCAGCACGAGGTGGGCATCACATTCGTTGTGGTCACTCACGACCAGGACGAGGCGATGAGCCTCGCCGATCGAGTCGCGGTGATGGATGAGGGTGTCGTCCGCCAGCTCGACGCCCCCCTCGATCTCTACCGGCGCCCCCGCAGCATCTTCGTGGCGGACTTCATTGGCTCCAGCACCATCCTGCGCGGGTCCTACGCCGATGGCGCGTGGCAGACGGCGGGCATGGGGCCGATTCCCGCCGATCCCTCGTGCACTGGCGCACTCGCGGTGGCGCTGCGTCCCGAGTCGGTGCGTCTCGTTGCTCCCAGCGACACGACGGCCGTGCGTCGGGGCAGGGTGCAGGAGGTGTACTTCCAAGGCGATCACGCGCTAGCGCTCGTGCACGTCGATGGAGTGTCGTTCCTGGCCAATGTCCGCGACGACGTACTGCCAACGCGCGATAGCGACGTCGGGCTGGCTTGGGATGCAGCCGCGGTCATTCCGCTCTTCGAGGAGTAGGGCCGCTAGACGTTGGGCGCGCGCCCCTCGTAGGGCGTCGAGAGCACGATGGTCGTGCGCGTCGACACGCCGGCCGCGGCGCGAATGCGCGCGAGTAGGTCCTCGAGGTCAACCGGTTCTGCCACGCGCACCTTGATGACATAGGAAGCGGAGCCCGCGACCGACCAGCACGACTCGATCTCGGCGATGTCGCTGAGTCGCTCGGGGATGTCGTCAGGTGCCGCGGGATCGAGCGGAGTGAGATCAACCAACGCGGTGAGCGGCAGGCCGAGCAGTCGCTCGTCGAATCGTGCGGTGTAGCCGGTGATGACGCCCCGCTGCTCGAGCCGGCGTACGCGCTGGTGGACCGCCGAGGTCGACAGGCCCGCCTCCCGCGCCAGATCGGCGAAGGACATGCGGCCGTCGCCCGCCAGGAGGCGGATGAGGAGCCGATCGGTCTCGTCGTCCACGGAGGCAGCCTGGCATGTCCGGGCTGCCTGACCCCCTAGGTCACGGAACGATAACGCCTCTCGCGCCACACCCGCCTCGTCCACCTCATCCGACCCACGGTGCCCCACCATGGACAACGTGGCAGGAAGGCATGCCCGGCCTCCGGAGAAGAAGAACCGGCGGCCGGGTCTCCGTTTCGCGGGCCTCGCGGTCGGCGTGCTCGTGCTTGCCCTGGTGGCGGTAGCGGGCGGCCTCGCGACGGGGGTGCGCGTGCCCTGGGGTCCGGCTCTCGATCTCGCGGTGGCATCGATCGTGACGCCGTCGCCGACCAATGAGGGTCCCGACAACCCGGCCGACCAGCCTGCCGAGCCGATCGTCACGCCCGCCTACCTCGGTGCCGAGGGCGCGCGGGACTACGACGCCGACGTGCCCGAGCTGTCCTGGGATGGCGACCCTGCCGTCGTCTCGAGCGTCTACCCCGGCACGGTCAAGGGCCTGTATGGCGTTGCCATCGTCATTCGCATCGAGTTCGCGTACGACGTCCCCGAGGAGCTCAAGGGCCTCCTCGAGCGCTCGGCAACCGTGATCACGAGCAAGCCCCTGGGCAATGCGTCGTGGAGCTGGTACGACGACAACACGCTGGCCTTCCGTCCCGAGGAGTTCTGGCCGGCCTACACCGACGTCAAGGTCGACTTCTCGTGGAAGAAGCGGGGCTTTGCCACCGTCAATCCCGACGTGAAGTTCCGCATCGGCCGCTCCCAGACTTTCGAGGTCTCCGCCAACAAGCTCATCGGCAAGGTCAAGCGTGACGGCGTCACCATCCGCAAGGTGCCGGTCTCCCTGGGCAAGCCCACGTGGGAGACCACATCGGGCATCAAGGCGATCATGGAACGCTACGCCGTGAAGCGCATGGTCAACCCCGGTCCCCGCGAGCCCTACGACGTCAACGTCCCCTACGCCCTGCGCATCACGCCCAGCGGCGAGTACCTCCACGCGGCCCCGTGGAACGAGCACAACCTCGGGCTCTACTCGACCTCGCACGGGTGCACCAACGTGTCCTACACCGACGGAATGTGGTTCTTCGAGCGTGCGCTCGAGGGTGATCCTGTGATCACCACGGACACCGGCCTCGATGTCGACCCGTGGGAGGGCCCGGGTGCCCTCTTCAACATCGACTGGGCCACCTGGACCGAGCGCAGTCGCGCCCTGGGCTCCCCGGTCAGCTGACCCCGACATGCCGCCCTTCCGGGCATGCGGCATGATCGATCCTCCCCCTAATTCGGGAGGGCGCCATGTCGGCCCACACCGCCGAGCAGAGCGGTTCGACCGCTCCGGCTGCAGCGCGGCGCGAGCGAGAACTCGCCGCTGAGCGCGCACGGGTCGCCACGCTCTACGGACGCCTCGACGAACTTCTCGAACGCGCGCGCGACGACCTGCGCCGAACCCAGCGCGATCAAACGGCCGGTACACCCGCTGCTCTCACCGAGCAGGAGGCCTTTGTTCGTCTCTACAGCGAGCGACTCGAATCCCTCGCGGCGGCCGAGACGCGACTGTGCTTCGGGCGACTGGACCTCAGCGATGGGGCCACCCGCTACATCGGTCGCGTGGGCTTGGCCGATGACCAGCAGCAGCCCCTTCTCACCGATTGGCGAGCTCCGGCGGCCGAGCCGTTCTACCAAGCCACCTCCGCGGTGCCCCGGGGCGTCGTTCGACGTCGCCACATCGTCACCGACGGACGGGAGGTGACAGCCCTCGAGGACGATGTGCTCGATCTTGAAGCCCTTGCCGACGGCACGACCGGCATCGAGGCTGACGATGTTCAGGGTGGCGGAGTGCTCATGGCCGCCCTGGCCGCCCGCCGCACCGGTCGGATGCACGACATCGTCGCGACCATGCAGGCCGAGCAGGACGCCATCGTGCGCTCCCCGCTGCCGGGCATCCTCATCGTCGAGGGTGGCCCGGGCTGCGGCAAGACCGTCGTGGCCCTGCATCGCGCCGCCTACCTGCTCTACACGCACCGCGAGAAGCTGTCACGCAGTGGCGTGCTTATCGTCGGGCCCAACCGCATCTTCCTCCACTACATCGCGCAGGTGCTGCCTGCGCTTGGCGAGACCTCGGCCGTGTTGGCGACGCCGGGTCAGCTCTACCCCGGTGTCGATGCACGCGCGTGGGAGCCGGATGAGATCGCAGCACTCAAGGGCAGCGCGCGCATGGCCGATGTCGTATCGAGGGCGGTTCGCCAGCGCCAGCGCGTGCCCGATGGGCCGAGGGAACTGCGAGTCGGCAGTGCCCGCATCGTCATGACACCGGAGATGGTGACGGCTGCCCGAGATAGGGCGCGGTCAACACGACGTCCGCACAACGTGGCCCGCCGGACCTTCGCCCTCACCCTGCTCGACAGCCTCGCCCAGGCGCTCGCCGACGAGACCCGTGTCGACCTCGAGACCCATCGCGACATCCTCATCTCCGATCTACGCGACGCCCCAGACGTACGGCGCGAGGTCAACCTGGCCTGGATGCCCCTGACCGCCGAGCAGGTCATCGCCGACCTCTACGCGCGTCCCGAAGTCCTGGCCGCCGCGGCCCCCCACATGACGTCCGAGCAGCGCGCGCTGCTGCAGCGTGAGCGCGGCGCCCCGTGGACGCCCGCCGATGTCCCCCTCCTCGACGAGGCAGCCGAGGTGCTCGGCATCGACGACGAGGCCGATCGGCTGGCGCAGGCCCGCGCGACGGCCGAGCGCAAGGCCGAGATGGATTACGCGCAGTCGGTGCTCGAGATGACCGGCACGCGCGGTGTGTCCGCCGACCAACTCATCGATCGCTACGCCACCGCGGGCGAATCGCTGTCACTAGCCGAGCGTGCCGAGGGAGATCGCGAGTGGATCTACGGCCACATCGTCGTCGATGAGGCGCAGGAGCTCTCACCCATGGCGTGGCGGCTGCTAGCGCGACGATGCCCGTCACTCTCGATGACGGTGGTGGGCGATCTCGACCAGTCGTCCTCGGCAGCCGGTGCAGCAACATGGGCGGAAGCGCTCGCTGACGTCGCCAAGGCGCGCCCCGGAGGCGAGCAGCGTTGGCGCGTGGAGCGGCTGACCGTCAACTACCGCACACCGCGGCCGTTCATGGATCTCGCACGCGATGTCATGCGAGCGCTCGGCCGCGAGCCCACGCCGGTCGAGTCCATTCGCGACGGAGCTCCGCCCGTGCTGGCGCGACTCGTCGGCATCGATGACATGGCACCCCTCGTTGCCGAGCTCGTCGACCAGCCCGACTTCGGTCGACTCGGTGTCATTACGGCACCCAGCCTGGTGCAGCCGCTGGAGACGGCCTTGCGCGCTGCACTGCCTGCGGGCTCGGTGGGCGATGGCGACGACCGACTCGATGCCCCCGTCGTCGTTCTCACGGTGCAGCAGGCCAAGGGGTTGGAGTTCGACATCGTGGTCGTGGCCGAACCAGGCCTTATCGACCTCGAGTCGGCGCGCCCGGGCAGCGATCTCTACGTCGCACTGACGCGGGCTACCCGCGAACTCGTGGTGGCCTACACGGGCGACCTGCCGCGCGTCCTCGAGACGCGCACCTCGGCTGTTGCCTGACGCCTACGACAGGGTGTCGAGCACGCACTGACCCGTGCTGACCAGCGCAGAGAAGCCGTCCTCCTCGGGCAGGAACGTCGTGACGACGCCGTCCTCGATGACCATGGCGTAGCGCTTGGAGCGAATGCCGAGGCCGCCCTTCGAGACGTCGATGTCCATGCCGACGGCGCGCGTGAAGTCGGCGTTTCCGTCGGAAGCCAGCACGATGTCGTCGCCGACGCCCTGCGAGGCGCCCCAGGCGGCCATGACGAACGGGTCGTTGACCGAGAGGCAGACGATTCGATCGACACCGGCAGCGGCAAGCTGGCCGGCGGTCTCGACGTACGACGGCAGGTGGACGTTGGAGCAGGTGGGGGTGAACGCCCCGGGCACCGCGAAGAGCACCACCCGGCCGGTGCCGAGCAACTCGGCCGTGGAGGTGGGCTGCGGACCTCCCTCGGTGACGATGCGCACGGTGGCGTCAGGGATGCGGTCGCCGACAGCGATAGTCATGGTGCTCCTTCGTGTGTGTGCCGCCTCGCGGGTTGCCGCAGGGCCGAACGTCAGCACCCTAGCGGCCCGAGACCACGCGGCCGCACGCCCTGGCGTGGACAGGCGGCTTCCGGTGGGCGACCATCAAGGCATGGCGTCGACCGCAGTGCGCGTGGCGGTGATCGCGCTTGCCGCCGTCTGCCTAGGCGTCATCGCACTCCTGGTCTGGGGCTCTCTCGGCAACGACGACACGAGCGCTGTCGATGAGTTGCCCACCGTTGCCGAGATCGTGGCGGCGGAGGCCCACCGCCATGGAGTGGGCGTTCCCGAACTCTCGGAGGAAGACATCGCTCGCTTGTCCGCTCCTCCAGTGCCCGCATCGTCGCTGGATCCCTTCGAGCAGGTGCGCCTACAACTCGAGGCGGTTAAGTCCGCGGGCGGACTCGGTGAAGCGCTGCTCATCCTTCGAGATGTGGCTCAGCAGAACGATCAGGTGCGACTCGACTGCCCGCGCCTCTACGACGCACTCGCATCGGGTGCACAGGGGGCCGCGCCCCTCAGCGATATCTGCCCCGCCTAGCGCGATCGGGGTTCCGCTGGGAGCATCGCGCCATGGCGGACAGGACCAAGGTGGTCATCATCGGCGCGGGCTTCGGGGGACTCGACGCCGCCAAGAAGCTGCGCAAGAGCCCTGATGTCGATGTCGTCATCGTCGATCGCCACCCCTACCAACTGTTCAGCCCGCTGCTCTACCAGGTGGCGACCGGCGCCCTGCCCGAAGACGACATCGCCTATCCGGTGCGCGCCGCCATTCCGGGCGTCGACTTCATCCGCGGTGATGTCGTGCGTGTCGACCCCGAGGCCCATCGCATTCGGCTGTTCGACGGCACGCAGATCACCTATGACCAATTAATCATCGCGACCGGCAGCGTCGGCACGACCTTCGGAATCCCTGGTGTGGAAGAGCACGCGCTCCAGATGAAGACGATCGCCGAGGCTCGACATATCAAGAAGCGACTTCTCAACACATACGAGGAAGTTCAGGAGAAGCGCTTGTCCAAGGACGCCCTGCGTGTCGTCGTGGTCGGCGGCGGGCCCACGGGCCTCGAAGTCAGCGGCGCCGTGGCCGAACTGCAATCCACCATGAAGCGCGAGTATCCCGAGATCGCTTCCTTTGCCTCCGTCACGCTCGTCGAAGCCGGGCCGCGTCTCCTGCCGTCATTCTCGGAGTCGTCCAGTGCCCACGCCAAGGAAGAGGTAGAGGAACTCGGGGTCACGGTCAAGCTCAACTCTGCCGTTGATCGCATGTACGCCACCGACGTGCACTTGAAGTCGGGGGAGATCCTGCCGGCGGGCACCATCATCTGGGCGGCCGGCGTCGCTGCGCCCGAGCAGTGGGGCCAACTGGGCACCACGGGGCCGTCGCGCCGCCTCGTCGTCGACGAGTTCCTGCAGATGCCCGGCGTTCCCGATGTCTGGGTGATCGGGGACACCGCCGCCTTCACAGCGAAGGAGGGCGAGCCGCCGCTGCCGATGGTCGCCCCGGTGGCGATGCAGATGGGTCGTTATGTCGCACGAAGCATCATCGCGCAGATAGAGGACAAGCCGGTGGAGCCCTTCCGCTACGTCGACAAGGGACAGATGGCGACCATCGGTCGGCGGCGCGCGGTCGTGGAGACACCCCAGGGACTCAAGCTTCACGGCACCCTCGCGTGGTTGGCGTGGCTGGGCTTGCACGTCGTCTACCTGGCGGGAGGTCGCAACCGCGTGAGCGTTCTTGCCGACTGGGCGTGGAACTACGTCAACTGGGGAATCGGCCCGCGCCGAGCAATCGTCGACTAGCGACTAGGGTCAACCCTCGTGTCGATAGGCGAGGTGTGGCGACGCATCATTCCCTCGCGGACGATTCCCATCACGCGCTGGCGCAGCGAGGGCTCGAGATGGCGCACGGAGCCATCGACGTTCGTCGTCCTCATTCTCGGTCTGTGGCTCTTCGGCACGGGCGAGGCCCTCCTGGTCGACTCAGGTCTGGGAAATGCTCCGTGGACCGTGTTCGCACAGGGAATCTCGATACGCACGGGCATCGGTATCGGCGTCGCCACCTTCCTGACGAGCGTGGTCGTTCTCTTGCTGTGGATTCCCCTGCGGGAGCGACCCGGCATGGGCACCATCGCCAACGCCGTCGTCATCGCGACCGCGCTGCAGGTCATGGTGTGGGTGCTGCCCAAGCCCGAAGGCCTCGGCTGGCGCCTGCTGCAGGTGGCGATCGGCATCATCTGCGTCGGCATCGGCAGCGGCCTCTACCTGACGACCAACCTCGGTCCCGGACCGCGCGATGGACTCATGACGGGTATCCACGAGCGCACGGGCATCGCTGTCACACCCATTCGATTGAGCATCGAAGTGGTGGTCCTCGGTGCGGGCTGGCTGCTCGGTGGCACGGTGGGCATCGGCACGCTGGCGTTCGCCCTGCTCATCGGCCCCTCCGTTGGCTACGGACTTCGCTTTGTCGGCTGGGCGGCGGGATCGCGCACCACGGCAGCCGAGCCCCGCGACGGTCCACGACCTGAGCTCGAGGCCTAGGCGCTAGCCTGCGGCGCATGTCGGAGGACCTCACGATCCCGCTCCATCTCGCCCAGCGCCTACGAGAGCGCGGTGTGGAGTTCGGTTTCGGCATCGTCGGGGATTACGCGCTGCGACTGTTCACTGATCTTGAGCAGGACGGCTTCCACATCAAGGTGACGGCCGATGAGCAGGGGGCAGCCTTCGCGGCCGATGCGTACGCGCGGCTGAAGGGCCTCGGTGTTGTCGCGGTCACCTACGGCGTGGGTGGCCTGAAGATCGCCAACACGGTGGCGGGGGCGTGGGCCGAGCAGGTGCCACTGCTCGTCATCTCGGGCGCGCCCGGACTTCGCGAACGTGCGGGCGACGTCATGCTGCACCACAAGATCAAGAACTTCGACTCGCAGTTGGCCGTCTTCGAAGAGCTCACCGTGGCCCAGGCCGTGCTGTCCAACCCGGCCATCGCCGCCGACGAGATCGATCGCGTGATCGCCGAGATCCTCTCCGAGCAGCGTCCCGGCTATCTCGAGATCCCGCGTGACATGGTCGAGGTGCCGATTGCACCTCCGCGCGGGAAGTTGCGCCG
>NBNH01000196.1 GCA_004379115.1 Actinomycetales bacterium mxb001 | reverse complement strand
CGTCAACACCCGGCACGACGTGCTGCACCTGCTCGGTGACCTCCACGACGAGGGCATGGCCATCGTGCTGACGACCCACGACCTCAACGGCATGGCCGCGCACCTGCCCCACCTGATTTGCATCAACCGCCACGTGGTCGCCGTGGGCACCCCCGAGCAGGTCATCACGCCGGCCGTCCTCGAAGAGACCTTCGGCGCCCAGCTCGAGGTGCTCCAGCACCTCGGCATGCCGGTGGTCGTCGACACCGCGCGGCTGGGCACCTGATGGAGACCCTCGTCGAGCCGTTGAGCTTCGCCTTCTTCCAGAAGGGGCTCATTGTCGCCACGCTCTCGGGCGCGCTGCTGGGCTTCATCGGCGTCTACATCGTGCTGCGCGGCATGAGCTACATCGGCCATGGCCTGTCTCACGCGATCTTCGGCGGCTACGCCGCGACCCAGCTCTTCGCGGCCCAGTTCTACGTGCTGGGCGCCGGCCT
This sequence comes from Actinomycetales bacterium mxb001, assembly GCA_004379115.1. Taxonomy (GTDB): domain Bacteria; phylum Actinomycetota; class Actinomycetes; order S36-B12; family S36-B12; genus Mxb001. Next base: position 2,134 of record NBNH01000196.1, on the reverse strand, counting down.
CTGGGGCATCGCCTCGGCCATCGCCATCACCACCGTCGCACGCCGCAGTCGCATCGGTGCCGACGCCGCGATCGGCGTCGTGACCACCGCTTCTTTCGCCCTGGGCGTCGCGCTCTTCAGCAAGTTCGGCTCCACCGGGCCGGCGTTCGACCAGGCGCTCTTCGGCAGCATCCTCGGCATCACCAACAGCCAGATCATCTGGCTCGTCGTGGTCTGCGCCTTCACCGGGCTGGTCGTCTTCTTCCGCTACCGGGCACTGCTCTTCACGACCTTCGACCCCGACGTGGCCCAGGCCTCCGGCATCAAGGTCGCGCGGATCGAGGCGCTGCTCATGATCATGCTGTCGCTGTCGATCCTGGTCACCCTGACGGTCATCGGCGTCACGCTCGTCGCCGCCATGCTGGTCATCCCCGCGGTCATCGCCCGCATGCTTACCGACTCCTTCGGCCGCATGCTCGCCATCTCGACCGTCGTCGGCAGCGCGTGCGGTCTCATCGGGATGTATCTGAGCTACTACGCAGGAGTGCCCTCGGGCACGATGATCGTGCTCGTCGGCGCGGTGGTCTTCCTCATCGTCCTGGCCATCAGCGGGGTGCGCGGGCGCCGTCGCACCGCCGGTCTCGACCAGCACTCCGCGCCGCGGCCCAAGGTGTCGGCGTGACGCGTCTCGTGTCCGGTGACCGCGCTCCCGCCTTCACCCTGCTCGACGACCGCGGTCGCAAGGTCGCGCTGTCGTCGTACAAGGGCGACACCGTCATCCTCTACGCCTATCCGGCCGCGATGACTCCGGGCTGCACCATGCAGGCCTGCGACTTCCGTGACTCGCTTGCATCACTGAGCGCTCACGGTTACGTCGTCCTCGGCATCTCGCCCGACACGATGGACAAACTCGCGGAATTCCGCGAGCGCGACCGCCTGACGTTCCCGCTGCTATCGGATCCCGGTCACAAGGTCCTGGCGAAGTACGGCGCCTACGGTGAGAAGAAGCTCTACGGCAAGACGGTCGTCGGGGTCATCCGCAGTACGTTCATCATCTCGCCCACCGGGCGCATCGAGCGGGCAATGTATGGCGTCAAGGCCACCGGCCACGTCGCCAAGCTACGCCGCGACCTCGGCATCGACTGATACCCGTCGGACGACCGTGCGGAAGGCGGGACTTGAACCCGCACACCCGAAGGCACAGGAACCTAAATCCTGCGTGTCTGCCAGTTCCACCACTTCCGCGTGAAGGCAAACTCTACGCCGCTACGGCGGCGCTGAGGGAACGCGTAGTACCAGCGGGGCCTACGTCGTCGGTGGCGCCGGCGGGCGGAGTGCATCAGCCAGGTGCGCCACCTGTCCGCTGAACTCCGACGGGATGACCCATACCTTGTTGGCCGTGCCCTGCGCGATCTCCGGCAGCGTCTGGAGGTATTGGTAGGCGAGCACGTGACTATCGGGCTTGGCTTCGTGGATCGCGCTGACCACCTTGCGGATGGCCTCAGATTCACCATCGGCGCGCAACACCGCCGCCTGCGCATCGCCTTCGGCGCGCAGGATCTCGGCCGCGCGCGCACCTTCAGCGCTGAGGATCGCCGCCTGCTTCTCGCCCTCGGCGGTCAGGATCGCGGCGCGTCGGTCGCGCTCGGCGCGCATCTGCTTCTCCATCGACTCCTGCACGCTACGCGGCGGGTCGATCGCCTTGATCTCGACGCGGTTGACCCGGATGCCCCAGCGGCCGGTGGCATCGTCGAGCACGCCGCGCAATTGGGCGTTGATGCTGTCGCGAGACGTCAGGGTCTCCTCGAGGTCCATCGATCCGATGACATTGCGCAGGGTCGTGACAGTCAGCTGCTCGATACCCATGAGGTAGTTGGCGATCTCGTAGGTGGCCGCGCGTGGGTCGGTGACCTGGAAGTAGATGACGGAGTCGATGCTCACCACCAGGTTGTCCTCGGTGATGACCGGCTGCGGTGGGAACGACACCACCTGCTCGCGCAGGTCGACGCGCGAGCGCACCTTGTCGACTACGGGGATGACGAAGGCTAGGCCAGCGTTGAGCGTGCGGTGGTAGCGGCCGAGGCGCTCGATGATGCGGGCGTGGGCCTGCGGCACCACCTTCACGCTCGACATGAGCAGCACCACGACGATGGCG
>NBNH01000195.1 GCA_004379115.1 Actinomycetales bacterium mxb001 | reverse complement strand
CGTCAACACCCGGCACGACGTGCTGCACCTGCTCGGTGACCTCCACGACGAGGGCATGGCCATCGTGCTGACGACCCACGACCTCAACGGCATGGCCGCGCACCTGCCCCACCTGATGTGCATCAACCGCCACGTGGTCGCCGTGGGCACCCCCGAGCAGGTCATCACGCCGGCCGTCCTCGAAGAGACCTTCGGCGCCCAACTCGAGGTGCTTCAACACCTGGGCATGCCTGTCGTCGTCGACACCGCGCGGCTGGGTACCTGATGGAGACACTCCTCGAACCACTGGGCTTCGCCTTCTTTCAGAAGGGGCTCATCGTCGCCACGCTCTCGGGCGCGCTGCTGGGCTTCATCGGCGTCTACATCGTGCTGCGCGGCATGAGCTACATCGGCCACGGCCTGTCTCACGCGATCTTCGGCGGCTACGCCGCGACCCAGCTCTTCGCGGCCCAGTTCTACGTGCTCGGCGCGGGGCTGTGGGGCATCGCCTCGGCCATCGCCATCACCACCGTGGCGCGTCGCAGCCGCATCGGTGCCGATGCCGCGATCGGCGTCGTCACCACCGCCTCGTTCGCCCTGGGCGTGGCACTCTTCAGCAAGTTCGGATCCACCGGGCCGGCGTTCGACCAGGCGCTCTTCGGCAGCATCCTCGGCATCACCAACAGCCAGATCATCTGGCTCGTCGTGGTCTGCGCCTTCACCGCGCTCGTGGTGTTCTTCCGCTACCGCGCACTGCTCTTCACGACCTTCGACCCCGACGTGGCCCAGGCCTCCGGCATCAAGGTCGCACGGATCGAGGCGCTGCTCATGATCATGCTGTCGCTGTCGATCCTGGTCACCCTCACCGTCATCGGCGTCACGCTCGTCGCCGCCATGCTGGTCATCCCCGCAGTCATCGCCCGCATGCTTACCGACTCCTTCGGCCGCATGCTCGCCATCTCGACCGTCGTCGGCAGCGCCTGCGGTCTCATCGGGATGTATCTCAGCTACTACGCGGGCGTGCCCTCGGGCACGATGATCGTGCTCGTCGGCGCCGTGGTCTTCCTCATCGTTCTGGGCATCACCGGCGTGCGCGGGCGCCGTCGCACCGCCGGTCTCGACCAGCACTCCGCGCCGCGGCCCAAGGTGCCGGCGTGACGCGTCTCGCGTCCGGTGACCGCGCTCCCGCCTTCACCCTGCTCGACGACCGCGGTCGCAAGGTGGCGCTGTCGTCGTACAAGGGGGACACCGTCATCCTCTACGCGTATCCGGCCGCGATGACTCCGGGCTGCACGATGCAGGCCTGCGACTTCCGCGACTCCCTCGCGTCACTGAGCGCCCACGGCTACGTCGTACTCGGCATATCCCCTGACACGGTGGACAAGCTCGCGGAATTCCGCGAGCGCGACCACCTGACGTTCCCGCTGCTGTCGGATCCCGATCACAAGGTCCTGGAGAAGTACGGCGCTTACGGCGAGAAGAAGCTTTACGGCAAGACGGTCGTGGGCGTCATCCGCAGCACATTCGTCATCTCGCCCACCGGGCGCATCGAGCGGGCAATGTATGGCGTCAAGGCCACCGGCCACGTCGCCAAGCTACGCCGCGACCTCGGCATCGACTGACGTCGTACCCTTGACCCACGCGGAAGTGGTGGAATTGGCAGACACGCAGGTTTTAGGTACCTGTGCCTTCGGGTGTGCGGGTTCAAGTCCCGCCTTCCGCACCGGCGGCTTCTCCGCGACTTGTCTCCCTCCACCGCGCTTGAGGACCCTCACAACGCGGCGGAAGGCGACAGGTTGGCGAGGTGGAGCCTGACTAGGCCGGAGTCGGTGGCACCGGCGGGCGGAGTGCATCAGCGAGATGCGCCACCTGTCCGCTGAACTCCGACGGGATGACCCACACCTTGTTGGCGGTGCCCTGCGCGATCTCCGGCAGCGTCTGGAGGTATTGGTAGGCGAGCACGTGGCTGTCGGGCTTGGCTTCGTGGATCGCGTTGACCACCTTGCGGATGGCCTCCGACTCACCATCGGCGCGCAACACTGTCGCCTGTGCGTCGCCCTCCGCGCGCAGGATCTCCGCGGCGCGTGCGCCCTCAGCGCTGAGGATCGCCGCCTGCTTCTCGCCCTCGGCCGTGAGGATGGCGGCGCGCTTGTCCCGCTCGGCGCGCATCTGCTTCTCCATCGACTCCTGCACGCTGCGCGGCGGATCGATGGCCTTGATCTCCACGCGATTGACCCGGATCCCCCACTTGCCGGTCGCCTCATCGAGCACGCCACGCAACTGCGCGTTGATGCTGTCGCGCGACGTCAGCGTCTCCTCGAGGTCCATCGACCCGATGACGTTACGCAGGGTCGTGACGGTGAGCTGCTCGATACCCATGAGGTAGTTGGCGATCTCGTACGTCGCCGAGCGGGGATCGGTCACCTGGAAGTAGATGACAGAGTCGATGTTCACCACCAGGTTGTCCTCGGTGATGACCGGCTGCGGTGGGAACGACACCACCTGCTCGCGCAGGTCGACGCGCGAGCGCACCTTGTCGACTACGGGGATCACGAAGGCTAGGCCAGCGTTGAGCGTGCGGTGGTAGCGGCCGAGGCGCTCGATGATGCGGGCGTGGGCCTGCGGCACCACCTTCACGCTCGACATGAGCAGCACCACGACGATGGCG
>NBNH01000194.1 GCA_004379115.1 Actinomycetales bacterium mxb001 | reverse complement strand
GGCATCACCCAGGTAGGCGTATGTCAGGCGATCGGTGCTGGCGTGCTCCCGCATCGTGAGGACGTCGGCCAGCATTTGAGTGGGGTGCCATTCGTCAGTGAGGCCGTTGTAGACCGGCACATCTGCGTAGCGGGCCAGCTCATCGACCGTCGCCTGCTCGTCGCCCCGGTATTCGATCGCGTCGAACATGCGCGACAGCACCCGGGCGGTGTCCGCCATGGATTCCTTGTGGCCGATCTGTGACGACTGCGCGTCGAGCACGGTGACCTGGGCGCCCTGCTCGTAGGCCGCGACCTCGAAGGCCACCCGGGTCCGCGTGGAGGTCTTGCCGAAGATGAGGGCAATGACCTTGCCATCGAGGCGACGGACCTCGCGGCCTGCCTGGCGATCAGCCTTCAGGTCGGCGGCCAGCGCAACGAGCCCATCGAACTCGGCATTCGTGAGGTCGAGTTCCTTGAGCAGGTCGCGCCCGGTGAGGTTCACCGGATGAGGCTAGCGGTGTTGGTCAGGCGGTGACGCGGAGCATGGCGGTCGCGGCATCGATCTCGTCGGCGGCCATGCGGGCCCCCTCGCCGCGACGTCGCGGGTACTCGGCGAGGTCGATGCGCGCGTAGATGGCCTCGCGCTCCTCCTCGGTGAGTCCGCCCCAGACGCCGTAGGGCTCGCGGGCACGGACGGCGTAGTCCGCGCACTCGATGCGGACGGGGCAGGTGGCGCAGATGGCCTTGGCGGCGCGGTCTCGATTGCGACGCGCGGAGCCGCGCTCATTCTGGGGATGGAAGAACAGGGTGGGATCTGAGGAGCGGCATGAGCCGTGCTCCTGCCAATCCCAAAGGGCATCGACGGGGACCTGGGCGAGGGGCTGCTGGGGCATACATCCACGGTAAGTGCGTTGCAGCGCAGGGGTGATCGGCCAACACGGCCGACCTGGATCAGCCGAACGGATGAGGGCAGTCACTTGACAGGGGCCGGTCCCTCACGGCTTCCTCCATGGGCGACGATGGGGGCGTGGAGGCCATTGATCCCGAGGGTGCGCCGGTTGTCGGTGGACCGTCGCTCGATCCTGAGCCTGGGCGACTGCTGGTGGCCGCTCCCTCCCTCGACGATCCCTTTCATCATGCGGTCATCCTCATCCTCGAACATGACGAGTCGGGCACGCTGGGCGTCGTTCTCAATCAGCCGACGACGCTCGATGTCGGCACGGTCCTGCCGGCCTGGCGCGATTACCTGACGGGTACGCCGATCCTCTTCCAGGGCGGCCCGGTCGCACTCGACAGTGCACTCGGGCTTGCGGCATCGGCGGCACAGGGGGAGCCCCCGGGCTTTCGTCGCGTATGCGGCCCGTTGGGAATCATCGACCTCGACACGCCACCCGATGAGCTGGCTCCGCAGTTGAACGCCCTGCGCATCTTCGCCGGCTACGCGGGCTGGTCGCCGGACCAACTCGATGGCGAACTCGAGGAGGGCTCCTGGGCGGTCGTCGACGTGGCCGATCCCGTGCTTGATGCCTTCCCTTCCGATCGGGAGGATCTGTGGCGCGCGGTCCTGCTGCGCCAGGGCGGGACCCTGGCCTGGTGGGTCAACTGCCCACAGGACCCCTCGGTCAATTGATCGCCCTAGGATTCGGACCATGACGACTCCACTGGATTCGCCGTCGCTCGAAGGCACGACTCTCACCGAGGAACGCCTCGCGTCGACCGACGACGGCGATCACGAGCGCTTCGCGCACTTCGTCCAGAAGGACAAGATCGTCGAGAGTGCCGTGACGGGGACTCCGGTCAAGGCGCTGTGTGGCAAGAAGTGGGTCCCGGGCCGTGACCCATCGAAGTTCCCGGTGTGCCCGGAATGCCAGGAGATCTACAACAAGCTGCGTCCCGGCAAGCCCCGCGATCCCGACGGTCAGTCCTGAGCCTCTTCGCGCCGCAGTACCGCGCTGCCACGATCGGGGTGGTTGCGGCGATGACCCTGTTCGCCTTCGAGGGCATGGCGGTCGCGACGGTCATGCCGGTCGTCGCCATGGAGTTCGACGGACTCGGGCTCTACGCCTGGGCCTTCAGCGCCTACGTCGCACTCTCCCTGGTGGGCATGGTGGTGTCCGGCACCTGGTGCGATCGCGATGGCCCGCGTCGTGCCATGTGGGTGGGTCTATGGGTTTTCGCCGGCGGGGCGGTGGTGGCCGGGGTCGCCTGGTCGATGCCCGTGCTGATCGCCGCTCGCGGCCTGCAGGGACTCGGCGGTGGCGCGCTCATCGTGGCGACGTACGTGCTGATTGCCCGTGCCTTCCCCGAGGATCTACGACCCAAGGCGTTCTCGCTGCTCGCTGCCGCGTGGGTGGTTCCGGCGATCGTGGGCCCGCTCATCGCGGCGTGGCTGACCGAGACCTTGTCATGGCGCTTCGCCTTCTGGCTCGTTCCCTTCGTGCTGGTGCTGCCGGCGCTGCTCCTGCGCAAGATCCTGCGCGAGCACGACGGCGGGACCGGCGAACGCGGACGCAGCGGCCGCATCGTCCCGGCGCTGGTGACCGCCGCGGGCCTGACGCTGGCGATGGCGTCCTTCATGCGCCCGGCCGGCCTGCCGCTGTGGGTCGATCTCCTGGGGCTGGGGGTCGGGCTGCTCATGCTGGCCTACGGGGTGCGCGTCCTGCTGCCGGCCGGAGCCTTTCGCCTGCGCCGCGGACTGCCGATGACCGTCCTCATGCGCGGCCTGCTCGCCGGTGCCTTCTTTGGCGCCGAGGCGTTCATCCCGCTCGCCCTGGTCGAGCAGCGCGGGTTCACCGTCACGATGGCCGGTCTGGTGCTCAGCGTGTCCGCGCTCGGCTGGTGGGTGGGCTCCTACACGCAAAGTCGCATTCCTGAATCGACCGACCGCAGTTCCACCGTGCGTATCGGTGCGCTCGTCATGGCGACTGGAATCGCCAGCCTTCCGCTGTGCCTCGTCCCGAGTGTCCCCGCGGTGGTGTGCGCGGTGTCCTACTTCATCGCCTCAGTGGGCATGGGCCTGTGCTTTCCTTCGATCGCGGTGCAGACACTGCGACTCTCGCCCGTCGACGAACAGGGCACCAACTCCGCCGCCCTGCAGATCTCCGATGCCATCCTCAGCTCCCTAGCCCTCGGAATCCTTGGCGCCATTCATGCAGCCGCAGTCGCGAGCGGTGGAGCGACCACCACGACCTACGACGTGCTCTGGTGGCTGGCGGCCGGTGTTGGCATCGTGGCTGCGGTGCTTGCCGCCCGTATGAAGGTGGTTGCTCGAACACCTGCACCCCATGCCTCCTGACGCGGATGGCAGGATGTTGGTAAGCGTTCGTCCCTAGGAGATCCCATGCACCGTCGTGCCCTCGCCCTGACCGCCGTAGCCGCCTCCGCGCTGCTCCTCGCCGCCTGCGCGCAGGAGACATCCGGTGGTGGCTCGTCCTCCGCTCCTGCACCCGAGTCGTCATCAGCTGCGCCCGAATCGTCGTCGGCTGCGCCGTCGCCGACCGCGACGCCCGATGAGTGCGCCAAGGAGAACCTCGCCACGTTGACGCCCGGCACGCTGACTATCGGCACCGACAGCCCCGCCTACCCGCCGTACTTCGTGGACGACGACCCGACCAATGGCCAGGGCTTCGAGTCGGCGGTTGCGTACGCCGTCGCCGAGGGCTTGGGCTTCACTCCGGAAGAGGTCACCTGGACGGTGGTGCCGTTCAACAAGTCCTACGCCCCGGGCAACAAGGACTTCGACTTCGACATCAACCAGATCTCGATCACCCCGGAGCGGGCCGAGGTCGTCACCTTCTCCGACGGCTACTACACGGTCAACCAGGCCGTGATTGCCCTCTCGGATTCACCCGTCGCCAACGCCACGACGCTCGGTGAGCTCAAGGATGCCCGCCTCGGCGCCCAGGTCGGCACGACCAGCCTGAAGTACATCGAGGATTTCATCCAGCCCACCGCCGACATCTTCGTCTACAACGACACCAATGACGCCAAGTCAGCCCTGAAGAACGGCCAGATCGACGCCATCGTCGTCGACCTGCCCACGGCGTACTACATCACCGCCGTGGAGATCCCCAAGGGCAAGATCGTCGGCCAGTTCCCCGCCCAGGAGGGTGGCGAGCAGTTTGGCCTGCTCTTCCAGAAGGACAACCCGCTGGTGACCTGCGTCAACAAGGTGATCGCCGGGCTCAAGGAGAGCGGCGAGCTCCAGGCCATCCAGGATGAGTGGCTCGCTGGCGCCACGGCTCCGTACTTCAAGGAGTGACTGAGCCCGGCGGCGCATCAGTCGTCGCAGCGCGTGCGGGGTCGACGCCCTACGTCGACCCCGCACGCGTGCGCTATCGCCAGCGCAAGGCGTGGCGGGACGCTGCTATCGGCATCGTCAGCCTGCTCGTCACCGTCGCGGTCGTCGCCTTCATCGTCGTACGCACGCCCGGCTGGGCGGTAGTCCAGGAGACGTTCTTCAGTCCGGAGGCGTTCGCCGAATCCTTCCCAGGCCTGATCGAGGCCTTCTGGCTCAACATCCGCATCTTCCTCATCGCCGAGCCGCTCATCCTCATCGTCGGACTCTCGGTTGCGCTGGTCCGCCGGCTCAAGCGCCCGATCTTCCTGCCGCTGCGCATCGTCGCCACGATCTATGTCGACGTTTTTCGCGGCGTGCCCACACTGCTCGTCATCCTGCTGCTGGGATTCGGCATCCCGGCACTGCAATTGCAGGGTGCCCCCGACAGCGTCCTGTTCTGGGGCGTCGTCGCGCTGGTCCTGTCCTACGGGGCCTATGTCGCCGAGGTCTTCCGCGCCGGTATCGACTCCGTGCACCCCAGCCAGCGCATGGCCGCCCGATCGCTCGGCCTGTCCTCGTGGCAGACCAATCGCTATGTCGTGGTGCCGCAGGCCGTCCGAAATGTCACGCCGCCGCTGCTCAACGACTTCATCTCGCTGCAGAAGGACACCGCTCTGGTTTCGGTGCTCGGGCCGATCGAGGTCCTACGGCGAGCCCAGATCGACGCGTCGTTCACCTTCAACTACACGCCCTACGTCGCTGCTGCCTGTCTCTTCATCGCCTTGACGATCCCGATGACCCGCTTTGCCGATTGGCTGCAGGAGCGTCAGCGCCGTCGCCGCGGACCCGGAGCGAGCGTATGACCGTCGTGCAGGTCGAACAAGTGTGGAAGGCCTTCGGGCAGGAGTCGGTGCTGCGCGGCATCGATCTCGAGGTGGGCCTGCACGAGGTCGTCGTCCTCATCGGTGCGAGTGGCTCGGGCAAGTCGACGCTCCTGCGCTGCATCAACGGCCTCGAGACGGTGGATGCCGGTCGCATCCTTCTCGACGACGATCTCGACGTCACGGCCTTCAACACCGACCTTGATGCCGTGCGACGACGTGTCGGCATCGTCTTCCAGTCCTACAACCTCTTCCCGCACATGTCGGTCATCGACAACATCACGCTCGGTCCGCGCAAGGTCCTGCGCCTTCCCGCCGCCGAGGCGCAGCAGCGCGCTCGGGATCTGCTCGGCCGGTTCGGCTTGGCGGATAAGGCGGACGAGTATCCGGATCGCTTGTCGGGCGGTCAGCAGCAGCGCGTGGCCATCGTCCGCGCCTTGGCGATGCAACCCGAACTCATGCTGTTCGACGAGATCACCTCCGCCCTCGACCCCCTGCTCGTTGGCGAGGTGCTCGATGCTGTGCGCGAACTCAAGTCAGAAGGCTTGACCATCGTCATGGCAACCCACGAGATGGCCTTCGCCCGTGATGTTGCCGACCGGGTGTGCTTCCTCGATGGGGGGGTTGTCCTCGAACAGGGGACACCGGAGGAGATCTTTGGCGAGCCGCGTGAGCGACGCACCCGCGAATTCCTGGTCCGGATCCGCGGTTAGCGCTGCTCGCGCCCCTACCCTGGGGGTGACGTGGGTGCGCGTGGCATCCACCTGAACACTCGGAGGTATCCATGGCGACGGTCGATCCCATGACCGGTCTGTCCATTGACGAAGAGCGCCAGATGGCCGCGGTCGTCAGCAAGAACTGGTGGCTGCTGCTGGTGCTCGGCATCGTGTCGATGCTCGCCGGAATCGTGATCGTGCTGCAGCCCGCGGGCTCGACGTTCGTCATCGCGGTCATCCTGGCTATCTACCTGCTCATCTCCGGCATCGTCGGCATCGTGCGGGCCTTCGGCCGGGGCATCCCGGGCGGCATTCGTGCGCTCTACGCGATCAGCGGAGTCATCGGCATCCTCCTGGGCGGCCTGATGTTCCGCTTCGGGCCCGAGGAGAAGGTGGAGATCTTCGGCATCTTCGTCGCCGTCTGGTTCCTCTTCTCCGGCGTGCTCCAGCTCGTCAGCTCCTCGCAGTTGTCCGAGGGCAAGGGATGGGGCATTTTCTCCGGCATCGTCTACCTGCTCGCAGGCGTCGTGCTGATCATCAATCCGTGGGCGGTCGGGATCTTCGTCTGGATGGCCGGCATCATGCTGCTCGTCATCGGACTGTTCGAGATCATCTCGGCCTTCCAGGTGAAGTCGCTGGCCAAGAAGGCAGCGGCCTAGCACCGATGGCTAAGGAGACCTCGCAGACCCTCGACCGCGGTCTTCGGGTTCTCACGCTCCTCTCCGATTCCCCCGAGGGCCTGACCGTCACAGAGATCGCGTCGGCCCTCGGGGTGAGTCGCACCGTTGTCTATCGACTCGTTGTCACCCTTGAGCAGCATGCGCTCGTACGTCGCTCCGCCGACGGGCGCTGCCGCCTCGGGCTCGCCGTCCTCGGCCTCGCCCGCCAGATTCAGCCGCACCTGCGTGACACCGCGCTGCCGGCGCTGCGCCGCCTCGCCGAATCCACCGGCGCCACCGCCTACCTGGGTGTCGTCGACGGTGGCGATCTGCTGACCGTCGCCGTCGTCGAACCCCCGCGGTCTGACGTGCACGTGGCCTACCGGCTCGGGTCGCGCGTGCCACTCGAACTTGGTGCGGGTGGCCGAGCCGTGCTCGCTGCCCGCACCGCGGCAGGTCGTCCCCTCGATCCACCGTGGGTCGTCTCGTCAGGCGAGACGCCCGCGGGCAGCGGCATTGCGGCACCCGTCATCGGTATTCCCGGCATCGAAGCGGCCGTGGGCTTAGCGGCGGTGTCCCCGCCCGATGACCTGGGGCCTCGCGTCGCGCGCGCCGCGAATGAGATTGCTCGCGTGCTCGCCTAGGCAGGTGACGTAGCGCACACGCTCCTGGGAAAACCCCCGGATTGCCCGACTGTCGCCACGGTGTTCGACGCGACACGCGACGTACTCTGGAAGGGAACCCGACGAGAGGACCCCATGCGCGCGCGCACCGTGATCGGCCTCGTGGCAGCCTCCGCGCTTGCCGCGGGCGTCCTCGTGGTCCCGGCGGGCGCCGCCACGGCCGACACCGCACCCCGGCCCCTCGTCTCGGGCTGGTTCGGCTGGTGGGCCTCCGATGCCTCCATCACCGCCATGACCTCGCAGGCCGACGGCGTCGTCGGCGAGGTGGCGATGTTCTGGTGGTCCTTCCAGGGCAAGGACAACCCCCTGTGCCTCTACGACAACGGCGACTACGACAAGGACGGCAACTGGGGAGACGCGCTCTGCGACAGTGCCACGCCGTGGACGACCCCGAAGTTCGATCGCCAGCGCAAGATGCTGCAGTCGGCGGGTATCAAGATCAATGCCTCCATCACGGATCTGGGCGATGCCACGGTTCGACAGTTGTCTGACTACCTGGCGACGCCGAAGCGGCGACTGGCCTACGCGCAGCAGATCGCTGACTACGCCCAAAAGGCCGGCGTCGACGGCGTCGACCTCGACTGGGAGAACTTCGCTTTCGACGATGGCCGCGACACCTGGGAGGCGACCAAGCCGCGCTGGGTGGAGTTCATCAAGGTGCTCTCGGAGGAACTCCACAAGAAGGACTTGACGCTGTGGGCAACGGTGCCCGGTGGCGTGCCGCCCTTCTCGGGGACGGGTGCGCCGAATCCCGGCACGGGCTACTGGGTCTACGCCTGGCAGGAGATCGCGCCCTACGTCGACCGGCTCAACATCATGGCGTACGACTACAGCTGGAGCGTGCCCGGACCGATTGGCCCCAACGACTGGGCGCGCCTCGTGTCGCAGAGTGCGGTTCAGCAGGTGGGCGAGCAGTACGCCGACCGGGTGTGGATCGGCGCTCCCCAATACGGCCGCAACTGGCCGCTCATGTCCGGCGGCACCTGGGTGGTCGATGACCAGTGCCCCACGGGATGGAAGCCGAAGGACACCCCCACCCGCACCACGCTCACCCCGATGGTGGCGCGCGACATCGCCGCGCGCGAGAAGGTCGAGCCGCAGTGGAACGCCGACGATGGCGAGTGGAGCTTCCAGTACTGGCAAGAAGTGCCCGGCAAGGCCGATAAGAAGGACCAGACCTGCAAAATCAAGCGCGAGGTGTGGTTCGCCGACACGCGTTCGGCTCTGGCCCGAGCGTCCATCGTGCCCGAGGAGGGCATCGGCGGCATTGCGGTGTGGGACTTCGGCACCGTCCCCCCTGACTTCTATACCCGTATGGCGGAGTACGGCCGCGAGATCGCGCCGGCAGCCACCGAGGTCACCGTGCGCGCGCCCAAGATGGTCGTGGCCGGTGCCGATGCCCGCATCCGGGTCGCCACCGATTCCCGCAAGGGTCCGGCATCTGGTGCCGAGGCCACGCTGTACTTCACTCCGAAGGACGCGAGCACCTCGCGCGCCAAGGTCGACACCATCACCCTTGATGCCAAGGGGGCCGGCACCTTCAAGGTTCCGGTGGAGCGCCCGGGCGAGTGGACGGTCGAGGTGTCTGGCTCATCGACGCGTCAGGGGGCCACGAGTGCCCCCGTCACCATCGCGGTGCGCTTCGCCGTCGTGGCCACGGCCAGCACGATGACCCCGAAGGTCAGGACCCCGGTCACCCTGTCGGCCTCCCTGACACCCGCCGAGGCCGGCGTCGCCGTGAGCCTGCAGCGACAGGGGGGCGATGGCACCTGGAGCACGCTGCGCACGCTGACCACGGATGCCACTGGAGCCGTCACTGCCAGCGTCCGACCCACCATGGTCAAGAAGGTCAACTATCGGTTCGTGGCCGGTGCGACCGATCAATACGGCATGGGGCGCTCCAACGTGATCGCGCTCGACGTCCAGCCGTAGGGCACCTGTCCGTACGCTGGTCCCGTGACCACGGCGCCTACCGAGCTCGAGCGCCCGGCTGTCGATGATGACGTCCTCGTCGATCGGCCCTGGATCACCATTGTCTGGAATGACCCTGTCAACCTGATGTCCTACGTCACCTACGTCTTCATGACGTACTTCAAGTACCCGAAGGAGAAGGCCGAGCGCCTCATGTCGCAGGTCCACCATGAGGGCCGTGCGGTCGTGTCCAATGGCACGCGCGAGGAGATGGAGCGCGACGTCACGGCTATGCACTCCTACGGCCTGTGGGCCACCTTGGCCAAGGACGACTGACGTGGCGGTCTACGGCTTTCGCCGCGGGGTGACCGGTCGCATCGTGCTGCGCGTCGACGATGTCGAGAAGGGGCTGCTGACCATGCTGCTCCAGCAGTTGATCGAGTTCGTCGCGCCCGACGGGGAGCTCTCCGATGATCCGCTGGCTCAGCTCGTCGGGATCGACCCCGATGCCGAAACTCCCCAGGACCCCGCCCTAGCGCGACTCTTCCCCGATGCCTACCGCGATGATCCCGAGGCGGCGGGGGAGTTTCGCCGGTTCACCGAGCGCTCCCTGCGCGAGACGAAGGTGGCGAATGCGACCACCGCGCTGGCGACCCTGCAGCGCTCCGGGGAGAAGGTCACGCTGACGCCCGACGAAGCGGTCTCCTGGCTGGGTGCGCTCACCGACCTGCGGTTGGCGCTGGGCTCGCGACTCGGCATCACCGAGGAGAGCCTCGACGAACTCGCTGCTCTCCCGGACGACGACCCGCGGGCGGCGACCTACCACGTCTACGACTGGCTGACCTTCCTGCAGGAGAGCCTCGTCCAGTCGGTCATGCCATAGCGAAGGGCGCCCCACCGATCGGCAGGGCGCCCTTCGCTGGGAGCGAGGCGGACCTAGGCGGCCGCGCCCTTGCTCGAAGGAGCTTCCTTCATCTCCTCCGCGGCGAACTCGGGGCTGTCGTCCATGCTCTTGATGCGTGCGATCTTGAAGATCAGCAGGCCGTAGAGACACTTGGCCAGGACGTCGGCCAGTGAGTAGCCGATCTGGCGGTAGACGAAGGCATCCGCGCCGTCGAGCCCGATCATGGGGAACGCGTACGAGATGGGGTACACGCCCCAGGTGGCCAGGAGCAGCCAGCGCAGGCCGGCAAGTTCCTTGCCCACCTGGTTCGGCTGGCTCTTGGCCGCCTTGCTGAGCTCGACGAAGAGCACGTAGAGGATGTAGAGGAACGGAATCGTCGAGAGGGCGCCCCAGATGGCCTTGGGCGCGAGCTCGGCGGTGACCTCGCCGGGGTAGCCGAGGATGATCATCAGGGCCGAGGCCGGGATGAGCTTCCACAGCAGGTTGCGGCGAACCGCAGCCGGGAGAGCGAGAACGGCAACCGTTTCGAAGAGCAGCAGTGGAACGGTGAGCAGCCAGTCGACGTAGCGGTAGCCCTCGTTGAAGCCGTCACCCTTGACCAGCTCGAAGGTCTCCTGCACGCCCGGCATGCCAGCGCCGACGGCGATGTAGGCGTCGCTGAACGAGTCGAAGATGCGCAGGTAGTGGTAGGCCGCGATGAAGCAGACCATCGCGGAGACGATCAGCGCGAGTCGGTAGCGCGGCAGGACTCGCGGGGTCACCGCGAGGAGGAACACCGTGGTGGCCGCCATGGCCGCCAGGGCGAGGGACAGAACGTTGTAGACAGTTTGGAACTGTGCGTTAGTGAGAGTCTCTACGACCTCCACGCGGAACCCCTTTCTCGAGGCGCCCGAGGCGCCGCCTTGAGCGCCCCCAGAGGCGCCGGGTCGGACTGTCCTCCTGGTGAGGGGAGTCCGCAACTTGAACAAACCCTGACGCGATTTGCCCGAATCTGGCGCCCCCTAGGCTGGGGCCGTGCTCACGATCGCCCGGGCCCACCTGGAGGCCATGGCCGCCCATGCCCGGGCGGACCACCCCGATGAGGCCTGCGGGGTCATCGCCGGGCCGGTCGGCTCCGACCGCCCCGAGCGGTTCATCCCCATGGTCAATGCGGCCCGCTCGCCCACCTTCTACGAGTTCGACTCGGCCGACCTCCTGCGGCTCTACCGCGAGATGGACGACCACGACGAGGAGCCCGTGGTCATCTACCACTCCCACACGGCCACGGAGGCCTATCCCTCACGCACCGACATCTCCTACGCCTCAGAGCCGGCGGCCCACTACGTGCTGGTGTCCACGCGCGAGTGCGGCAACGACGAGGGTCCCGTGGAGATCCGCTCGTACCGCATCGTCGATGGCGCAGTCACGGAGGAGCCGATCATCGTCGCGGAGACCGGCGAGGCGCTTGCCGCGGTCGGCCCGTAGGCTTATTTCCCCACCCAGATCCGGAGAATCCCATGGCAGTCGAGGTCCGCATCCCCACGATCCTGCGCCCCTACACCGATGGTGCCAAGGTCGTCCAAGGCGATGGGGCCACGATCGGCGACCTGCTCGTGGATCTCGACACCCGCCACCCGGGCCTTCGCGAGCGCCTCGTCGACGAGGCTGGCCTGCGCCGCTTCATCAACGTCTACCTCAACGACGAGGACGTCCGCTTCCTCGACGGGCTCGGCACCGCGCTGGCCGATGGCGACTCGATCACCATCCTGCCTGCGGTCGCGGGCGGCTGATGATGCCGTCATGCGCTACGACTCGCTGCTCGACTCCGTAGGCAACACGCCCCTCGTCGGGCTGCCTCGGCTGTCGCCGAGCGACGACGTGCGCCTGTGGGCCAAGCTCGAGGACCGCAACCCCACCGGGTCGGTGAAGGACCGCGCGGCCCTGGCCATGGTCGAGCGCGCCGAGCGCGACGGAGTCCTCACTCCCGGCTGCACGATCCTGGAGCCGACGAGCGGCAACACCGGCATCTCGCTCGCCATGGCGGCGCGCCTGAAGGGCTACAAGCTCGTGTGCGTGATGCCCGAGAACACCTCCTCAGAGCGCACGCAACTGCTGCGCATGTGGGGGGCGGAGATCGTGTACTCGCCCGGCGCCGGTGGCTCCAACGAGGCAGTCCGGGTGGCCAAGCGTCTCGCCGAGCAGCACCCCGACTGGGTGATGCTCTATCAATACGGCAATCCGGCGAATGCCCAGGCGCACTACGACACCACGGGACCGGAGATTCTGCGGGACCTGCCGACCATCACCCACTTCGTGGCCGGTCTCGGCACGACGGGCACGCTCATGGGGGCGGGGCGCTACCTACGGGAGCACAAGCCCGACGTGCAGATCATCGCCGCTGAGCCGCGCTACGGCGAGCTCGTCTATGGCCTGCGCAATCTCGACGAGGGCTTCGTGCCGGAGTTATACGACGAGTCCGTGCTCACCAGCCGCTACTCCGTTGGCCCGCATGACGCGGTGCGCCGCACACGCGAGTTGCTCGACCAGGAGGGCATCTTCGCGGGTATCTCCACCGGCGCGATCCTGCACGCTGCCCTGGGCATCGCCAACCGCGCGGTCAAGGCGGGTGAGCCCGCCGACATCGCCTTCATCGTGTGCGACGGCGGCTGGAAGTACCTGTCGACCGGCGCCTACGAAGGCACGCTGGAGGAGGCTGAGGAGCGCCTCGACGGCACGGTGTGGGCGTAACCTGATGGCCTATGGCCAGGTCTGACGTCGACGCCCCCATCGGGATCTTCGACTCCGGCGTCGGGGGACTCACGGTGGCGCGGGCCATCCTCGATCAGCTGCCTCACGAGCCGATTCTCTACGTCGGTGACACCGCGCGCGGTCCCTACGGCCCGCTGCCCATCGCCGATGTCCGCGCGTACGCCCTCGACGTCATGGACCACCTAGTCGACTCCGGCGTGAAGATGCTGGTCATCGCGTGCAACTCGGCCAGCGCCGCGGTGTTGCGTGATGCGCGGGAGCGCTACGACGTGCCGGTGGTCGAGGTCGTGCATCCGGCCGTACGCCGTGCAGTGCGGGCCACGCGCACGGGCCATGTCGGCGTCATCGGCACCCAGGCCACCATCACCAGCCGTGCCTATGACGATGCCTTCGCTGCCGCCCCGCACCTGACGCTCACCACCCAGGCCTGCCCGCGGTTCGTGGAGTTCGTCGAGGCAGGCATCACCGGTGGCCCCGAGTTGCTGGGCGTGGCTCGCGACTACCTCGCGCCCCTGCAGGAGGCCCAGGTCGACACCCTCGTCCTCGGCTGCACGCACTATCCGCTGCTCACGGGCGTCATCTCCTACGTCATGGGCGACGGGGTGACGCTCGTATCGAGTGCGGAGGAGACGGCCAAGGATGCCTACCGCACGCTCGCGGAGAACGACCTCGTGCGCGACGTGCTGCTGCCTGCCCCGTCCCATCGTTTCGTTGCGACTGGCGATCCGGGTGCGTTCGCGCGACTAGGACATCGCTTCCTCGGCCCGGAGATCGGAGTCGTCGAGCAGTCGACCACGCGGGCCGTCTAGGGTCATCGCATGACCACTCGATCCGATGGCCGCGGGCCATCCGACCTGCGTCCGGTGACGTTTCAGCGGAATTGGCTGGATGAAGCCGAGGGATCGGTGCTGGTCAGTTTCGGGCGCACGCGCGTGCTGTGTGTCGCGTCCTTCACGCCCGGTGTGCCGCGCTGGCTCAAGGACTCCGGTCGTGGCTGGGTGACCGCCGAATACGCGATGCTTCCGCGCTCGACCAGCACCCGCAGCGACCGTGAGTCGGTCAAGGGCAAGCTCGGGGGCCGCACCCAGGAGATCTCGCGGCTCGTCGGTCGCAGCCTTCGGGCCATCATCGACCTGAGCGCTCTCGGCGAGAACACCATCGTGCTCGACTGCGACGTGCTTCAGGCCGATGGCGGCACGCGCACCGCGGCGATCACCGGCGCTTACGTCGCTCTGGCCGATGCCGTGACGTGGGCGCAGGGCAAGGGCTATGTCTCGGGTAATCCACTGACCGACTCGGTTGCCGCCGTCAGCGTGGGCATCATCGACGGCGAGCCGCGCCTCGACCTGCACTACGACGACGACGTACGCGCCGACACCGACATGAACGTCGTCATGACGGGCAGCGGCAATTACGTCGAGGTGCAGGGCACGGCCGAGGGCACCCCCTTCGACCGCGCGCTCCTCGACCAACTGCTCGACCTGGCCGCCCAGGGATGCCGCGACCTCACCGGCATGCAGCGCGCCGCCCTCGCTCCATGACCGATCGCATCGTCCTGGCGACCCGCAATGCGCACAAGGTCAGCGAGCTCCAGCGCATCCTGAGTGCGGCAGGACTGGCTGTCGACCTCGTCGGCCTCGAGGATTTTCCGGGCGCGCCGGAGGTGGCGGAGACCGAGTCGAGCTTTGCCGGCAACGCTCTGCTCAAGGCGCGGGCTATCGCGGACTTCACGGGCCTGCCCGCCATCGCCGACGACTCGGGGTTGTGCGTCGATGCCCTCAACGGCATGCCCGGCATCTACTCCGCTCGATGGGCTGGTCGACACGGCGATGACCGAGCCAACCTCGAACTCGTGCTCGGACAAATGGCCGACGTGCCCGATACGCGTCGAGGTGCCCAGTTCGTGTGCGCTGCCGCGTGGGTGGTCCCCGGCGAGAGTGAGCACGTCATCGAGGGAGTCCTGGAGGGCTCGCTGGCGCGAGCACCCCGGGGGTCGCACGGCTTCGGCTACGACCCGATCTTCGTCCCGCGTGGATACGTCCTGACCACCGCGGAGTTGCGGCCCGAGGAGAAGGACGCCATCAGTCACCGGGGGCAGGCCTTCCGGTCGCTGGCCCAGTTCATGGCATCGCGCTAGTCCGCGTTCAGGCTTACCGTGGAGGTATGGACGCCTGGGTGTGGTGGATCGTCGCCGCGGGCGTGCTCGCCGTGGCCGAGGTCCTCACGGGAGGCACCCTCGTGCTGGCCATGCTGGCCGGAGGGGCCGCAGCCGGGGGCCTGACGGCCGCCCTGGGGGCGCCGCCGGCCCTGTCCGTCGGGGTCTTCGCGCTGGTCTCGGTCGCCCTGCTGGGGCTCGTGCGACCCATCGCGCGCCGCCACATGCGCGTCAGTCGCGGCGCCCGGACCAACGTCGCTGCACTGGTCGGGGCCGAGGCCCTCGTGCTCGAGTCCGTCGATGGTCAGGACGGACGCATCAAGCTCGCGGGCGAGGTCTGGTCGGCTCGCGCGTACGACGGACAGAGCGTGTTCGAGCCCGGCACGCGCGTGCAGGTGCTGCAGATCGAAGGGGCCACCGCCCTGGTGGCCTGGTAGGGGAGGAAGAGTCATGGAAGCCCTGATCGTCACCGTTGTCGTGGCCGCCATCGTCGTGGTGCTGCTCATGTCGAGCGTGAAGGTGGTGCCGCAGGCCCACGCCCGCATCATCGAGCGCCTCGGCCGCTACCACCGCACGCTCAACGCTGGCCTAGCCTTCGT
>NBNH01000193.1 GCA_004379115.1 Actinomycetales bacterium mxb001 | reverse complement strand
AAACCAGTTTCTGCGATGAGAGAGAGAATTCTGGATAGATCTGAAATTGACGCAATGATTGCCTTAGAAACAAATGTACGTAACCGGTTGGTTTTACAATTGCTATTCTTTTGTGGACTACGAGTAAGCGAGTTAACCGCTTTATGCTGGAAAAATGTTAAAGATAACGGATCTACTGCTTTTTTACATGTTGTGGGCAAGGGGAACAAACAAAGAACCTTAATTGTCCCCCCTTTATTATGGGCATCTCTAAAGAAGTTTAGAGCAAAGGAAGAGTCACCTTTGTTTAGTTCCCGCAAAGGAGCTA
This sequence comes from Actinomycetales bacterium mxb001, assembly GCA_004379115.1. Lineage (GTDB taxonomy): Bacteria > Actinomycetota > Actinomycetes > S36-B12 > S36-B12 > Mxb001. The sequence continues at coordinate 1,028 of NBNH01000193.1, read as the reverse complement.
AAAATCTTACCCCCAAAGCGATCGGTGATATTGTTAAAACAGCATCGAATAGGATAGGATTAACAGCCTCCCCCCATTGGCTACGTCATTCCCATGCCACTTTAGCACTCAGAAATGGTGCAGATGTCCATCAAGTAAGTGTTTCATTGGGGCATTCTTCTGTTGCCACAACTTCCAAATATCTGCATGCTAGTCCCAATGATTGTAGCAGTCTTTATCTCTAGCGTGATCGGTGCATTACCTCAACCTAGTCAGCGATACGGGTTGGGTAATGCAACTATCCCAAAAAAAATAACTGGATTAAGCCTCTAAGGAGCCTTATTAACAAGATGGAAATACTCAATGTTATTTTTTTTATCGGATGGAACTACTCAATATCGCGCGTTATGCAGGTTTCCGATATCGCCCATGTTATTTCATCCATAGAGAAAACTCTATGGTTATCATAGAAAACTGGTAAGTATTGTCAATAGGTTTAGATGAGCGAAGTACTTGACATAATTAGATTAAGATGATACTCTCAAAAAAGGGGAACCACCAGATCCTTTGTCTGATGGTTCCTGTTGTAAAAATTTCATTTTCATTACTAAAAGGAATTATAACTCATGAATAACTTTGTTGTCAATCCCTCTCAGGGATTTATTACCAACAATTTCAAAGACTACGTTATAGCGCAACTAAAAGGTTCTGGAGCGCTAATTGTTGATAAGGAAGTAGAAAACAACCACGAATTACTCAGGGAAGAATTATTCTATCCTCTAAATAACTCTGATAGCTATGTTATAGAGGATGAAAATGAAGAAAACTGGCTGCAGTCAGAGCTAAAATGGGAATCATTGAACGACTCTTGGACAACTCGTGGCAATAAATACCGAAAGTATGGTGAGGCTTATTTCTGTCTCTTATACAAATATGACGTTGCCGACGATCTATTCTGTGTTGGATTCGAGAAATGCCGGATAATTTAACATATAATTCTGATGCGCAACCAACCTTCATAAACTTATCATGTACGAACTACGAATTTT
>NBNH01000192.1 GCA_004379115.1 Actinomycetales bacterium mxb001 | reverse complement strand
CGGCCGTTGTCGGTGACGCGTACGCCGCCGTCGGCAAGCAGTGTGACCGTGATGTGCGTGGCGTAGCCGGCCATGGCCTCGTCGACAGAGTTGTCGACGACCTCGTAGACGAGGTGGTGCAGGCCGCGCTCGCCGGTGGAACCGATGTACATGCCGGGGCGCTTGCGGACGGCGTCGAGGCCCTCGAGGACGGTGATGGCGCTGGCGTCATACGACACGGGCGGGGTGCCTCCTGGTCTGCGGTCGACGGCCCGGAGGGCCGCCGGATCGGGGGGAGAGTGGGGGACCCCGCCGACGTCTCATCCTAACGACCAAACCCCACCTGCGTATGCCCGGGACGGGCCCTGGGGACGGCTAGGAGCATCTAGAAGGGGGGGTCACGAACGTCATGGTGCCCCCCGGCCTTGAAACGCTCTGTGTAGCGCTCAGCCGTAGGTGTCCCGCGGCCCCGGACCGGGGACGCGGCGGGGCCCGGGGGTCCGCCGCGGCGGGGCCGGGCCGACCACCTTGATGCGGTCGACGATGCCGGGGCCCAGGGTCTGGGCGATGCGCTGCTGGATCTGCGGAATGAGCATCCGCACCTGGGTCGCCCAGGCGGTGGACTCCGCGCGCAGCAGCAATTCGCGGCCCGCGTCGGTCTCGGTGACCCCATCGGGCATCACGTGATCCGCCATCTCGGGACCCACGATCTCCTCCCACAGGGCCGCCAGCCCCCCGGCGCCGATCTCCGCCTCGACACCCTGGTCGCGCACCCACCGGCGCAGCACGTCATCTACGCGCTGCGGGTCACGGTCATCGGTGCGCGCACTGGAGTAGGAACTTGGGCGTCGCGTCGTGCTCCGTGATCGTGTCTGCTGCGGGGCGTTCTTAGCCGACCATTTCGCGCGCGCGATCATGGCTCGCGCAAGGTCGGGCGTGGGGTCGTCACTACTCATGACGGCGCACCACCCCCTCGCCCACGTCGTATCGCACCCCTTCGAGCGCCGCCGGCACATCATCGGCTACTGCGGCCGTGATGAGTACCTGCGGTGCACCCGCCACTCGAGCGGCCAAGTGTGCACGCCGTGAGGCATCCAGTTCAGCGAAGACGTCGTCGAGGATCAGCACCGGGGCTGCCGACTCCTCGGTCAGCAGGTCATACGACGCCAGCCGTAGGGCAAGAGCTGTCGACCATGACTCGCCGTGTGAGGCATAGCCCTTCACGGGAACGGGTCCGAGCCTGAGCACGAGGTCATCGCGGTGCGGGCCGACGAGCGTGAGTCCGCGATCGAGTTCCTCGCGGCGCTTGGCCGCCATGGCGGCGAGCAAGCCTTCACGCGCTGCGCCTACCTCATCGGTGGGCAGGTCATCGACGGTCGTCGAGTACTCCAGGTCGACGGTGTCACCGCTGTCGATGAGTTCGGCGTACGCGGACCCGACGCGTGGGCGGAGCAGGTCGACGAGCTCGCGTCGCGCCACCGTGAGTTCGGCTCCGAGTGTTGCGACCTGCTCGTCCCATACCTCCAGGGTGCGGGACACGTCGTCGGGATTTGCGCGCCGGGCGGAACCCGATGACTTGAGCAGTGCATTGCGTTGCTTGAGCACCCGGTCGTAGTCGGAGCGCGTGCCCGCGAGGCGCGGATGGCGCTGAACGAGGAGGTCGTCGAGGAAGCGACGGCGCTCGGAGGGGTCACCCTTGACGAGGGCGAGATCCTCGGGGGCGAACACGACCGTGCGCACGATGCCGAGGATCTCGCGGGTGCGCGGCACCGCAGACTTGTTAATGCGCGCCTTGTTGGCACGTCCGGCCGTGATCTCGACCTCGATCTGAAGTGAGCGATCGTCACGCACGACGTCGGCACGCACGATGGCGCGTTCGGCCCCGCGTCGGATGAGCGGTGCGTCGGTGGCGACGCGGTGGCTGGACAGCGTCGACAGGTAGACGACGCCCTCCACCAGATTGGTCTTGCCCTGTCCATTGGATCCCACGAACGAGTTCACCCCGGGAGCGAGCGACACCTCGAGGTGCTCATAGCTGCGGAAATCCGCGAGGGAGAGGTGCTGCACGATCGCCGGGGGCTCCACGGGCGTCAGCCCGCGAGGCGCACCGGCATGAGCAGGTAGCGGTAGTCGGCGGACGTCTCGCCATCGGCTTCGTCGAGTCCGCTGAGGACCGCAGGGCGGGTGGACTGGGTGAAGGCAAGGCGGGTGAAGGCCGCGTCGAGCGCACCCAGGCCATCGAGGAGGTACTGCGGGTTGAAGGCGATCTCCAGGCCATCTCCCTGCAGTGCGCACTCCACCGCCTCTGTTGCCTGCGCCTCGTCGAAGGTGCCAGCGGTCAAGACAACCTCACCGTCGGCGAACGCGAGGCGCACGGGAGTGTTGCGCTCGGCCACTAGCGACACACGCTTGACCGACTCGATGAGCGCGGCGGTGTTGACGGTTGCCTCGGACAACGTCTCGTTAGGCAGCAGTGAGCGGTACTTGGGGAACTCGCCGTCGAGTAGGCGGGTCGTCGTGCGGCGTCCCTCACCCTCGAAGCCCATGAGCCCTTCGCCGCCTTCAGCGAGGGAGATGTTGACGGTGTCCGCACCGGCGAGCGACTTAGCGGTCTCTGCCAGTGTGCGTGCCGGGACGAGGGCGTTGACCGATAAAGAGGGTGTGGCCGGGCTCCACGCGAACTCGCGCATGGCGAGGCGATAGCGATCAGTGGCGGCGAGCGTGATCATCGCGCCCTCGACCTCGATGCGGATGCCGGTCAGGGTGGGCAGGGTGTCGTCGCGGCCGGCCGCAATCGCGACCTGGGCGACAGCTGCTGCCAGGACATCGCCGGCGATCGTGCCGGACGACGACGGCATGGACGGAAGTGCCGGGTAGTCCTCGACGGGGAACGTCGGCAGCGTGAATGACGACTTGCCGCAGACAACGGTCACGCGTGTGCCATCGAGTGTGACGGTGACGGGCTGCGCGGGAAGTGCGCGACTGATGTCGGCAAGGAGACGCCCGGACACAAGTGCACGTCCGGGTTGGCTGACGTCGCCGGCAACCTCGACACGCGACGATGTCTCGTAATCGAAACTCGAAACGACAAGGCCTGATGTGTCAGCCTCGAGGAGAAGGCCAGCGAGGATCGGCAGCGACGGGCGACTTGGCAGTGTGCGCGCCGCCCAGGCGACTGAATCGGCGAGCACATCACGCTCGACCCGGAACTTCACGTCGTGTCCCCTCTGTTCGCCTAGGCGCGTCATCCTGCCACTGCGGGGGTAGGGCGGCTAGGGGGGCGTGGGCTGTCCACATCGAACAGCCTGATGGATGTGGTTCATCTCCCCTGATATCTCACTGACGTCATCGTCATAGGCCCGGTGGATGGTGGGGATAGTCGTCGTTGACCCACGTCAGGCGGCGGGGCGCCCACCGGTCAAATTGTGGATAACTATGGAGATTCGGTGGAGGACGGTGGAGGGGCCGCGATGAGCGCCCCACTGTCCCCGGCAACCCGGCAAGTTATCCACAGATTCAGGGGATAAGGGCGGGCCCCTGAGGAGGCTGTCCACAGGTCGTCCCCAACTGGGGATCCCGCGACACCCTCCCGTTACCCGGGCCTCGGCCCCCTCAGGGACGGCCCCAGGGCTAGGAGCGAGCCTGCGACTTGATGCGGGCCGTGAGATCGGCGACCTGGTTGTAGAGGCTGCGGCGCTCACCGATGAGCTGGCGGATCTTGCGATCGGCGTGCATGACGGTGGTGTGGTCGCGGCCACCGAAGGCTTGACCGATCTTCGGCAGCGACAGATCGGTGAGTTCACGGCACAGGTACATCGCGATCTGTCGCGCGGTGACGAGCACACGCGAGCGCGAGGTGCCGCACAGGTCATCGACACTCACACCGAAGTAGGCGGCGGTCGTCGTCATGATCTGCGCGGCCGTGATCTCGGGGCCGGCGTCGGTGGGGAAGAGATCCTTGAGCACCAACTCAGCGAGGGCCAGGTCGACGGGTGCGCGGTTGAGGGAGGCGAAGGCCGTGACGCGGATGAGCGCACCCTCGAGTTCACGAATATTGCTGGACACCTTCGAGGCGATGAACTCCAGCACATCCGGTGGTGCCTGGAGACGCTCCTGTGCGCTCTTCTTGCGAAGGATGGCAATACGGGTCTCGAGGTCGGGCGGCTGAACGTCGGTAGTCAGGCCCCACTCGAACCGCGAGCGCATGCGGTCTTCGAAGTCCTGCAGCTGCTTGGGCGCGAGGTCGGAGGTGATGACGATCTGCTTATTGGCGTTGTGCAGCGTGTTGAACGTGTGGAAGAACTCCTCCTGCGTCTGCACCTTGCCGGAGAGGAACTGGATGTCATCGACGAGCAGGACATCGACATCGCGGTAGCGACGCTGGAAGGCCGCGGCCTTGTCGTCACGGATGGAGTTGATGAACTCGTTGGTGAATTCCTCAGAACTGACGTAGCGCACACGCGTGCCCTTGTAGAGGGTGCGCGCGTAGTGACCGATGGCGTGCAGCAGGTGGGTCTTGCCCAGGCCGGAGCCGCCGTAGACGAAGAGGGGGTTGTAGGCCTTGGCCGGTTGCTCCGCCACAGCGATGGCGGCCGCGTGAGCGAAGCGGTTGGACGAGCCGATGACGAAGGTGTCGAAGGTGTACTTCGCGTTGAGCCGGCCATCCTCGGCCCGCGACCCCGGCGAGCCGGTGCCCGGACGATCAATCGGGGGCTCGGGCTCAAGATCGGGAAGTTCCTCCTGGTACGTCGCATCAGCGAGCGCATCCACCTCGTCCTCATCCGACGTAGCGGCGATACCGGGGTCGACCGTGACGGCAAGGCGCACGTCGCGACCGAGCTGGGCCGACAGGGCGGCGGTGACGACCGGTCGGAGCCGGGTCTCGAGCACGTCCTTCGTGAAGTCATTGGGGGCCGCGATGAGGGCGGTGTCCTCGACCAGACCCAGGGGACGGGTGAGAGAGACGAACGCCCGCTGCTGAGGGGTCAGGGACCCATCCGTGAGGGAATCCAGGGCGAGGGTCCACACCTCGGCTAGGTCAACGGTGGTCTCCACGGCGTTCCCTTCCCTATCGTCACGCTCGTCACACAGTTCCCACAAGGTTGTCCACAGCTGTGGACAGAGCTCCCGGGGCCTCGTTCGGAGTCGACCTTCGAACGTCGAGCGGTGTCTGGCGACCCTAGTCCTGCACCTGTGGATGACTCAAGAGCGGGGTGCCCCGGATGTGGACGACACGCGGCGTGTCGCGCGGGCGATCATGGACCCAGGTGCTTGGATGCGCCACTTCACGGCGAGGGTGGGCCCGGTTTGATCCAGGCCCAGAGCCTCTGTACCCTCATAGGGCTCGCCAGTCACGAGCACTGCACCCAGGAGAGACCATGTCGAAGCGCACCTTCCAGCCCAACAATCGTCGTCGGGCGCGCACCCATGGCTTCCGCGCGCGCATGCGCACTCGTGCAGGCCGCGCCATCCTCGCCGCCCGTCGCGGCAAGGGCCGCGATCGCCTGTCGGCCTAGTCGCCGACCTACGCCGTAGGCCACCGTGCTGCCGGCGCCCCACCGCATATCCCGTCGCTCGGATATCTCCGAGACGATTCGTCATGGCGCGCGTGCCCGGCGCGGTGGCCTCGTCGTGCATCTCCACGTCGACACGACGTCGTCACATGAACCCGCACAGGCTGCCTTTGCCGTCAGCAAGACCGTGGGCAATTCCGTGGTGCGACATCAGGTCGTACGCCGTCTCCGCGCCCTGATGCCGCCACTTCTACAGGGGTTGCCGGCTGGTAGCCGCGTCGTCGTACGCGCACTGCCTGAAGCGGCCACCGAGTCGAGCACTGAACTCGATCGCGACCTGCGTGCCGCTCTGGCGCGACTCCAGCGCGACGACGAAGCGACGCCACCACCGGATGTCACAACGACGGTACCCGCGGTGAGTATTGCTGGCCCACGAGCGGACACTGATCCGCGGCGCACCGGCCTAGCCCGCATCGCGTGGCACATTGGCGCACCATTGCGCTGGCTGCTCATCGGCTTCGTCTGGGTCTACCGCCACACGATTTCGCCGATCCTGCCGCCCACCTGCCGCTACCACCCGAGCTGCTCGGCCTATGCCTTCGAAGCCCTGCATGTGCACGGGGCGGCCAAGGGATTCGTGTTGGCCACCTGGCGGGTGCTGCGCTGCAACCCCTTCAACCTCGGCGGGCTCGATCCGGTGCCGCTGCGTGGCGCATGGCGGCCGGAGATCCTGCCCGATGGCCGTCCCCGGACCCCGGCTCAGACAGCGGGCGGGGCCGCCTAATACTCTTCTAAGGCGGCGCAGTGCCGCCTTCCCTTCCCACGGAGCGCGCGTGTTCATCATCGACTGGATCGGGACCGGCGTCAGCTGGATCCTCGTGCAGTTCCATGCGCTCTTCACCCTGATCGGACTCAATCCCGCCAGCGGCTGGACGTGGGCCTTCTCGATCGTCGGCCTGGTCATCGTCATCCGCATCCTGCTGATCCCGCTCTTCGTCAAGCAGATCAAGGCGCAGCGCAATCTCCAGATCATCCAGCCGAAGATCAAGGAGATCCAGAAGAAGTACGCCGGCGACCGCGAGAAGCAGTCGCAGGAAATGATGAAGATCTACCGCGAGACGGGCACCAACCCGCTCGCCTCCTGCCTGCCGATCCTGCTGCAGGCCCCGATCTTCTTCGCCCTGTTCCGTGTGCTGCAGGGCATCGCCATGTACAACCCCAACGATCCCAACTACACCGCCCCCGGCGTCTTCGCCTGGGCCGACTACGCCGACCTGCTTCCGCAGGCGCACGAGGCGTCGATCTGGGACGTGCCGCTGTACGGCTACTTCATGGGCGCCAATAACGCCAATCTCATCGCTGGCGGGTTCTCACCGCTGCACACGCAGATCCTGACGATGGCACTCATCATCCTGATGACGGCGACGACGTTCTTGACGCAGCGCCAGCTCATCGTCAAGAACTCCGCACCCGACAACCCGATGGTGCGTCAGCAGAAGATCCTGCTCTACGTCTTCCCGGTGATCTTCGCCATCGGCGGCATCAACTTCCCGATGGGTGTGCTCATCTACTGGTTGACCACCAACCTCTGGACGATGGGTCAGCAGTTCTACGTCATCCGCAACAACCCGCAGCCCGGCACCCCTGCCTATGACGCGTGGGAGGCTCGCAAGGCCGCTAAGGCGTCGAGGAAGGCGGGCCCTGCGCCCGAGCCCGAGGTGTCCGCAGAGGAAGCCGCTCCTGCGGCGCCTGTGCGAGTCCAGCCCAAGAAGGTGCCGCGCAGCAAGCGCGGCAAGGGTTCCGCCAGCGGCGGGGCCCCAGCGAAGGGATCAACGTCGTGAGCACCGAGACCGAGACCAGCGAAGCCATCGAGGTCACCGAGAAGGAGGCCCCGCCGGCTGACCTGCTCGAGAAGGAAGGCGATGCCGCCGCCGACTACCTCGAGGGGCTTCTCGACATCTGCGATCTCGATGGCGACATCGACATCGATGTCGAAGGTGACCGCGCCCAGGTGTCCATCGTCGAGGTCAACGCCGGAGACCTGTCGATCCTGGTCGGTCCCGACGGCGAGGTGCTCGACGCTCTGCAGGACCTCGCACGTCTAGCCGCGGCGCAGGCGACCGGTCATCGGTCACGCCTCATGCTCGACATCGCCGGGCACCGCTTGGGCCGCCGCAAGGAACTCGAGCAGATCGCGCAGGCGGCTATCGAGGAGGTCCAGTCCTCCGGCGAGCCCGTGCGCCTCGCGGCGATGAATGCCTTCGAGCGCAAGGTCGTCCACGACGTCGTCACCAATGCCGGACTCGTCAGCGAGTCCGAGGGCGTCGATCCCGATCGACGCATCGTCGTTCGCGCCTCCTGACCCACCATGTCCGTCGGAGAGCTTCCCCCGGCTCCCCCGGAGGTCGGCACCATCGCACCCGACGACCGGGCGCGTGAGCGTCTCCAGGTCTACGCGGAGTTTCTCGCCAGCGCGGGGGTGGAGCGGGGCCTGCTGGGACCGCGTGAAGTGCCGCGCTTATGGGATCGCCACCTCCTCAACTGCGCCGTCGCTGCACCGCTCGTGCCGGCGAACGCGCATGTCATCGACGTCGGGTCCGGAGCCGGGCTGCCCGGGCTGGTGTGGGCGATCGTGCGGCCCGACATCACGCTGACCTGCCTGGAGTCCTTGCAGCGCCGCGCGACGTACCTGGAGGAAGCCGTCGCGGCACTCGATCTCACCGACCGCGTCTCGGTGGTTCGGGCACGCGCCGAGGATGTCGTGCGTGGACGCGCACCTGAGAGTTCTCTGCGCGGGGACGTCGTCACGGCCCGTGCCGTGGCATCGCTCGACAAGCTCGCCGGCTGGACCGTGCCCCTACTCAAACCCGGTGGCGAACTCCTCGCCCTGAAGGGCCAGTCCGCCGCGGAGGAAGTCAAGGCCGCGAGCGCGGTGCTCGAGCGATTCGGCATCGACAGCGTCGAGATCGTCCTGTGCGGCGAGGGCGTTGTCGACCCGCCGACCACGGTGGTGCGGGCACGCAAGGCGCGCTGAGCGCTCCGCTCGACGTTCGGGTAGTTGCACAAGCGATACGCGCATCGTCGGACGCGCGGATAGCGTGTGCTCGTTTCCGACCACCGAAGGAGCAGTTGACCCGTGGCCCTACTCGACGCCGAGGCGCCCGCGCCGTCGCGCCCGAGTGGCTGGTGGCGGTGGGCGTCGCTGATGCAGCGCTACCGGGTCGTCGTGATCCTGGCCTGGATTGCGGCAGTGGGCCTGTCGATCGCCGCGAACCTCGTCATCGGCAACGACTACCGCATCGAAGTCGACCCCGACGGTCCGGCGGGCACGGCGGCGCAGCAGATGGATGCGGCCGACGGCGAATCCCGCGACAGCGTCTACGTGCTGTGGTCCCTCGACGGTGACCCCGACCGCACCCTGCAGATGATCGATGACCTGGCCGCCATCCCCGGGGTCGCCGAAGTCAGCGACGTGAGTACGCCGTTCCTCGGGCAGACCGCCGTCTACCTCGACGTTCCCGCACTGGAGGCCGCCCAGCCTCCGCTCGACATCAGCGCCCGCGTGCAGCAGGCGCTCGACGAGGGCCTCGATGTCGGGATCGCCGGTGGCGCCTCCACGGTGGCGTCGATGTCGAAATCGTCCGGCTTCTCCGAGGCCGTGGGCCTGGTGGCAGCGGCCATCATCCTGCTCATCGCCTTCGGTTCACTCGTCGCAGCCGCGATGCCGCTGGCCACAGCGGTCGCGGCCTTAGGCATGGCCACCGGCACGCTGGCGATGATCAGCCACGTCTACGCGATCCCACCGTTTGCCACCGCCCTGCTGGCCCTGCTCACCATCGGCGTAGGCATCGACTACGCGTTGTTCATCGTGTCGCGGCATCGCTCGGGACTGGCGCAGGGGTTGTCGCCGCACGACTCGATCTGCCGAGCCTTTGACACCTCGGGGCGCGCGGTCATCTTCGCGGCCTTCGCCGTCGCCATCTGCCTCGGGGCGATCGTCTTCGTCGGCATTCCGTTCCTCAATGGCGTGGCCCTCGCCGCAGCACTCGGCGTCGCCCTGGCCGCCCTCGCCACCTGGACACTCCTGCCCGCCCTGCTGTCGCTGGCCGGCCGTCGCGTCAAGCCCTCGTCGGAGGGTGCGGGAGCCGGTTGGAAGCGCTGGTCCGTCTTCGTCTCCCGCCACTCGTGGGCCTCGGTGCTGATCGCCGGCGCCGTACTCATCGCTCTGGCGGCGCCGGTCTTGGGCCTGCGACTGGCCAGCGCGGATGCCTCCTTCGACGATCCCGGCACGATCAGCCGCAATGGGCACGAGTTGCTCGTCTTGGCCTACGGCCCCGGTGGCGCGTCGCCGATCACGATCGTCTCGCAGGACCCGGCCACCTTCGAGGCGCAGTTGGAGCAGATCGCGCTACTGCCGCAGGTCGAGATGGTGTCGCCGCCGGCCATCGAGCAGGACGTCGCGTGGGCGGCCGTGGTCAGCAAGTACACGGCGTACGACCAGCAGACCGATCAGTTGATCGCCGACATCGCAGCACTGGGAGTGGTGCCCACCGGCTACACCGTCATCGCGTCCGACCTCGCCAACACACTGTCGTCGCGGTTGCCGGTGTTCATCGCGGCGATGCTGGCGCTGTCGAGCGTGCTGCTGCTGTGGGTTTTCCGGTCGATCGCGATCCCCATCAAGGCCGCGCTCATGAACCTGCT
>NBNH01000191.1 GCA_004379115.1 Actinomycetales bacterium mxb001 | reverse complement strand
CGGACTCGGGGACGCAGACGAGGACGTCGGACTCGGGGACGCAGACGAGGACGTCGGACTCGGGGACGCAGACGAGGACGTCGGACTCGGGGACGCAGACGAGGACGTCGGACTCGGCGTTGGCGACTCCGACGTAGGGGTGGGTGACGGACTGGGGCCCGAGGCCTCGTCGACAGCGATCCAGGTCTGGTAGACGGGGATACCGGTGAGGCGGGTGAAGGTGAAGGTCAGGGTCTTGATGGACGCCGTGGGCATGAACCATGCCGCGGCGCCACTGGTGTCCGCTCCATTCCCGACCAGCGTCGCCGTGGCGGGATCCCAGACCGGGGTATCAGTGTTGGAGCCCGCCGGGCAGCCACTCGGCTTGGGCGACACATTGCAGTAATTGAAGGACGACTCGTACCAGCCACTCACGTCGACGGCATTGCCCAGTGGGTCCTCCGCGGAGATCTTCACCTTGTCCGCGTCGATGTCACCCAAAGCGAAGCCCCAGGTGCCGGATGGGGTCACGGTACTGAATGTGTACGTGATCACGGACGGCTGAGCACTCGGGGCCGTCCCCTGGTTCATGTAGGCGCGGTTTTGTGATGAGCCGAAGTAGGAGCCGAAGGGCGTGGTCGGGCCAAGCCAGGTGGAGGCGCCCGTCGGGAAGGTGACGGACGACGCCGACGAGCTCCAGGACGCCGCCGGCACCAGGAAGCCGTTGACATTGCTGCCGAGGTTCAGCACACCGCTGTTGCTCGAACCGGCATTCAACGACCATCCGCCGTAGACGCCGGTGCCTCCGACCGCCTGCACGGATGAGATGGCGATCGCCGAGGGGACCAGGCCAGCAAGCAGGATGGGGGGCAGTGCGATCAGCCACGTGCGACGCACGAACACCACCTCATCAGGCGCCCGGAGGGTCAGGATCGAATAGCGCAGGGTACATTCGGCAGTACCGTGACCAGAGTGCGGATGACGTCTTTCGACGCACCGTACGACCGGAGGTCGGCCTTAAAATCTTTACAGTCGGGGGAGTACATGTCGCCGACCGGCACCCAACGCCCCTCGACGAGGGCACTGATGGGAGCAGAGAACCACTCGAGGTTGCCGCACACGAAGTCGGGGGCCGAGTCGTGTGCCCTGCCCCATTGCGACTTGTAGACGGTACCGAAACGAGGGTCGCTGGTGACGACATACGCCCGCCAGCAGCGCTTCGGGGTCCCCGACTTGGTCGCGAACCCCGTTTGTGTCGCCATTTTCTTGGCCTGAGCCTTGGAAACGCGCTCGAACCCCGGGGGCAGCGCCGCCTGAGCACTGCCCTGGAACGTGAGCCCTACGAGCAGAGCGGAGATGAGAGCGGATAAGCCCCCATGCAGGTGCATGCCCGCATAGTAGCGACTTGGCGACGCCTTCCGCAGCCAGTCAGCCGCGCACATCGGGCCAGGCGCGGCCCAGGCACTGGCACAGGCGGCGCACCGCTGGCAACGACACACCAATGACATTGCCCGGATCACCCGTGATGCCAGCGACGTAGGGCGCTCCGATCCCATCGAGAGTGAATCCACCAGCCACCTGCAATGGCTCGCCCGTCGCGATGTAGTCGGCGATCTCCTCGTCGTCGGCATTGACCATCTCGACAGTCGTCGACACGGTCTCACCTGCCGATGTGCCGGTGGTCGTGTCGATGAGCAGGTGCCCGGTATGCAACGTGCCCGCCTTGCCGCGAATGCGCTGCCAGCGACGCAGCGCCTCTTCGGGAGTTGGTGGCTTGCCCAGGCGCACGCCATCCACCTCGAAGATCGAGTCGCACCCGAGCACGAGGGCGCCCGCCGGCGCAAGTTCCACCACGGCCTCGGCCTTGGCCCGTGCCAGCGCGAGCGCGACATCGGGCACGGGGTCATTGCGCAAAGCCCCCTCGATCGACTCCTCGTCCACGCCGCTGACGAGCACGATCGGATGCAGGCCTGCCTGCTCGAGCAGCCTCAGCCGCGCGGGCGACGCAGACGCCAGGACGAAGGGCGGCGGCTCCTGCCCGGGTGACCTCATGCGACCACTGTGCCAGTCCCGCCTAGACTTCCGCGCGTGCGCAAGGTCCTCATCGCGAACCGTGGCGAGATCGCCGTCCGGGTGGCCAGGGCCTGTCGCGACGCGGGGCTCATCTCCGTCGCGGTCTACGCCGATCCGGACCGCGACGCCCTTCACGTGCACGAGGCCGACGAGGCGTATGCACTCGGGGGCTCAACCGCCGCCGAGAGCTACCTCGTCATCGACAAGATCATCGACGCGGCCAAGCGCTCCAGCGCTGACGCGGTGCATCCTGGCTACGGCTTCCTGTCCGAGAACGCCGACTTCGCCCAGGCCGTCATCGACGCCGGGCTCACCTGGATCGGCCCGCCCCCCGCTGCCATCCGGTCCCTCGGCGACAAGGTGTCCGCCCGGCACATCGCCGCACGAGCGGGCGCGCCGCAGGTGCCAGGCACTCCCGATCCGGTGAGCGGCGCCGACGAGGTCGTCGCCTTTGCCAAGGAGCACGGCCTGCCTGTCGCCATCAAGGCAGCCTTCGGCGGCGGCGGGCGCGGCCTGAAGGTCGCCCGCACGCTGGAGGAGATCCCCGAGCTTTATGACTCCGCCGTGCGCGAGGCCGTCGCCGCCTTCGGTCGCGGAGAGTGCTTCGTCGAGCGTTACCTCGACAACCCGCGCCACGTCGAGACCCAGGTGCTGGCCGACAAGCACGGCAACGTCGTCGTTGTGTCGACCCGCGACTGCTCGCTGCAGCGCCGTCACCAAAAGCTGGTCGAGGAAGCCCCCGCGCCCTACCTATCGGAGGCGCAGCTCGAGGAGCTCTACCGCGCCTCCAAGGCGATCATCCGCGAGGCCGGCTACGACAACGCCGGCACGTGCGAGTTCCTGGTCGGCGAGGACGGCACCATCTCCTTCCTCGAGGTGAATACCCGACTGCAGGTCGAGCACCCGGTGAGCGAGGAGGTCGCCGGCATCGACCTCGTGCGCGAGCAGTTCCGCATCGCCGACGGCGGCGTCATCGACTACGGCGATCCGGTGCTGCGCGGTCACAGCATCGAGTTCCGCATCAACGGCGAGGACCCAGGGCGCGGCTTCCTGCCAGCTCCCGGCGTGCTGACGACATGGGTAGCCCCCTCCGGGCCCGGCGTGCGTGTCGACGCGGGATTCCGCCAGGGCGACGTCATCGGCGGCAATTTCGACTCCCTGCTCGCCAAGCTCATCGTCACCGGGCGCGATCGCGAGGAGGCGCTCGAGCGTTCGCGTCGCGCGCTGGCCGAGTTCCAGATCGACGGCATCGCGACCGCCCTCACCTTCCATCGGGTCGTCGTGAGCGATCCGGCGTTCGCTCCCGTCGACGGCAAGCCCTTCACGGTGCACACGCGCTGGATCGAGACCGAGTTCGACAACACGATCCCGCCCTATGCGGGCACGGTCGATGCGACGGCTGATCCCGCCGAGCGCGAGACCGTGGTCGTCGAGGTCGACGGCAAGCGACTCGAGGTCACGCTGCCATCGGGGCTGTCGGCACGATCGACGGGCAGCGCGCGCAGCAAGCCCTCCGCCCGCAAGCGCGGCGCGGGTGCTTCCGGGGGAGCATCGGGCGACTCCCTGACAGCCCCCATGCAGGGCACCATCGTCAAGGTCGCTGTCGAGGAGGGCCAGCAGGTGGCCGCGGGCGACCTCATCGTCGTGCTCGAGGCCATGAAGATGGAGCAGCCTCTCAACGCCCACAAGCCGGGCACCGTTACCGGCCTGGACGCCACCGTCGGGGCCACGGTGCCGACCGGCACCGTCCTGTGCGACATCAAGGACTAGCCCACCCCTCCCTCGCCGTCTGAGTTACCCGAGTGGTGGGTTAGGGAGGGCCTAAGCCACCAGTGAGGTAACCAAGACGGTCGAGGGGGTAACGTCGAGACGTGGCACGACACCGCTATCTGGCCTCCGGGCTCTGCGTCCTCCTGGCGGCCCTGGCTCTGATCGCCGCTCCCGTCGCCCTCGCGCGCACGTCGATCGACGCGGTGGCCTCCGCCCTGCGCACCGACCCGGTCTACAACGACCCGTCGGCCGAAAACGCACTGAGCCCAGGCCAGGCCGATGATCTGCGCGGCCAGATCGCCGCGACGGGCCTGCCCATCTACGTCGCGATCCTGCCCGCATCAGCGGCAAGCGAGGCCGGCAGTGCTGACGCGCTCCTGCGCAGTCTGCGCGATGCCGTCGGCCGCGAGGGCGTTTACGCCGTCATCGCCGGCAACGCCTTCCGCGCGGGATCGACAAGCGGATCGGTCACCGCGATCGCCGACGACGCCTTCCAGTCGCAGGCATCCAACGGACCCTTCGCCGTGCTCGAGGCATTCGTTGCTGGCGTCGACGCCCAGTACAACAACTCGGGACAGGCAGCAGAAGGCTCGACTTCAAGCGGGGGCGGCTCGTGGGTGGGCCCGATCATCCTGCTCGTGGTGCTCGGGGGCATCGTGCTTGTCGTCGTCTTCGGCGTTCGAGCCGCGCGACGCTCGCGCGCGAAGCAGCTGGTGACGATCCGCGGCACCCTCGACGAGGACGTGACCTCACTCGGCGAGCAGTTGGCAGCCTTTGACGTCGCCGACCCTCGGCTTGACGACGCTGGACGAGCCGACCTGCAGAAGGCTCTCGATGCCTACTCGAGTGCGAGCGACGCCTCCTCCACGGCGCGCACCGACGCGGACATCACCCGCGCCACATCCGAGCTCGAAGAGGGTCGATATGCCCTCGCCTGCGTGCAGGCTCGTGTGGATGGCCGCGCCCTTCCACAGCACCGACCCCCGTGCTTTGTCGACCCGCGGCACGGGCCCAGCGAGTCCGATGTCATGTGGGCCCCTGACGGCGGAGCCCCGCACCCCGTGCCCGTGTGCGCTGCCTGCGCCGCGACCCTGCAGTCGGGTGCGGCACCCCAGCCGCGCGAGGTCATGGCTGGCGGCCAGCGCGTGCCCTACTGGCGCGCCGGTGCCGACTACGCGCCCTACGCACGCGGCTACTACTCCTCCTTCGCCGACGCTCTGCCGATGATCTTTGTCGGCACCATGCTGGCGAGTGCCTTCATGCCATCAGTGTCCGGCATCTCGACAGCGGGCCCGTCCGGCGGAGCATCCGACGGCGGCGGCGGCTTCGGCGGTGGCGACTTCGGCGGTGGCGGGTTCGGCCACGGAGGTGGCGACTTCGGTGGCGGTGGCGACTTTGGCGGTGGCGACTTCGGCTGAGGCCTACGCCTCGGCGCTGATGTGCAACCGGCGCGCGGCCTCGGCGATCGACCCGCTCAGGCTCGGATAGACGGTGAACGTCGATGCCAGTTGATCGACGGTGAGCCGCGCGTCCACGGCGAGCGTGAGCGCATGAATCAGCTCGCTCGCCCGCGGGGCGACGACCACACCGCCGATGACGATGCGCGAGGTCGGCCGGCAGAAGACCTTGACGAAGCCGTGGCGGATCTCCTGCATCTTGGCCCGGGCATTCGTGGCCAGCGGGAGCATGATGGCGTCGGCCCTGACCTCGCCCGCATCCACCTGGCCTTGCGTCACGCCGACGGTAGCGATCTCCGGCGTGGTGAAGACCGTGCTCGACACCGACGGGAGTTCAAGTGGCGTGACGGCATCGCCGAGCGCGTGCCACATCGCGATGCGGCCCTGCATCGCGGCCACCGAGGCGAGCAGCAGCACGCCTGTGCAGTCACCAGCGGCGTAGACCCCGCGAGCCGACGTGCGCGACACGCGGTCGACCTTGATGAACCCGCGCTCGTCAACCGCGACTCCGGCCTCCGCCAGGCCCAGGTCCTCGGTGTTGGGCACCGAGCCCAGGGCCAGCAGCACATGACTGCCCTCGATCTCGCGGCCGTCCTCGAGGTCGACAACGACCCCGTCATTGCTACGCCGCGCTGATCGTGCGCGCGACCGCTCCAGCACCGTGACGCCGCGCTCGGCGAAGACATCCTCGATCACGGCAGCGGCATCGGGATCCTCGCTCGGCAGCACGTGATCGCGACTGGACACGAGCGTGACCTGCGACCCGAGCGCTTCGTAGGCGGAGGCGAACTCCGCGCCCGTGACGCCCGAGCCCACGACGATGAGGCGTTCGGGGACTTGATCGAGGTCGTAGAGCTGCTGCCACGTGAGGATGCGCTCGCCGTCGGGCACCGAGTCGGGCAGCAGTCGCGGGCGCGCACCCGTGGCAAGCAGCACCACGTCGGCGGCGAGCACGGTGTCGCCATCAACTCCCGAAACAGCCACCGACTGGGGCGAGATCAAGCGCCCACGTCCCCGCACGTGACGGATGCCCTCCGCCTTGAGGCGGGCCTCGATGTCATCGCTTTGCGCTTGGGCAAGGCGCTTGATGCGCTCATTGACCACCCCGAGGTCGGCACCGATCGTGCCCGCCTGGGGGCTCTGCCCGCTCACTCGGATGCCCAGGGCACCTGTCGCTCCCGCGAACGACACAACGTCGGCCGTCGCCACCAGGGTCTTGCTCGGGACGCAGTCGGTGAGCACGGCGGACCCGCCCGGACCCCGCGGATCGACGACCGTGACCTCGGCGTCGAGCTGGGACGCCACGAGTGCGGCCTCATAGCCACCCGGCCCTGCTCCCACGATCACGACCGACGCCACGGACTCATTGTGTCGGACGGGCCCGGCCACGCCGTTGCGCCCGTACCCTGGCGACGTGTCGCTCTACGCGGCCTACGGCTCCAACCTTGATCCCCACCGGATGGCGGAGCGGGCCCCGCATTCACCGGTGGCCGGTACCGGCTGGCTCGAAGGCTGGCGGCTGACCTTCGGCGGCGAGGACCTTGGCTGGGACGGGGCCTTGTCGACGGTTGTCGAAGAGACCGGCAACGCCGTCTTTGTCGTTCTTTACGACATGCATCCCCTCGACGAGGCCGCACTCGACGCCTGGGAGGGCATCTCGCTCGGACTGTGGAGCAAGATCCGCGTGCGCGTGCAGACTCTCGACGGCAATGTGCTCGCCTGGCTCTATGTGCTCGATGCCTATGAGGGCGGGCTGCCCTCAGCGCGCTACCTGTCGATCATCGCTGACGCGGCAGAGGCGGGTGGAGCCCCCGAGGACTACGTGCGCACCCTGCGCGAGCATCCCTGCTCCGGCACCGATTGACTCGTGCGCTGGTAGCGTCGCGGCGTGACCGAGCCTCGCGAGAATCCCAGCGCCGCCGCACAGGAGGCGGCCGACACGCTGGCTCGACTCACCGGCGTCCAGCAGCATGATGTCGTCGTCGTCCTCGGATCAGGCTGGGTGCCCGCCGCCGATGCGCTCGGCACGACCGTCGTCGAGTTCCCCGTCACCGACCTTCCCGGATTCGCGCCGCCATCGGCCGTCGGCCACGCGGGTCGCGTCCGAAGCGTCGACGCCGATGGGGTCCGCGTCCTCGTCTTCCTCGGTCGCACGCACCTCTATGAAGGCCACGGCGTCGAAGCGGTGGTGCACGCCGTGCGCACAGCCGCGGCCGCGGGCTGTCGCTCGGCGATTCTCACCAACGGGTGCGGGGGACTCGATCCGTCGTGGTCCCCGGGCACACCCGTGCTCATCCGCGACCACATCAACCTCTTCGGGGCCACGCCACTGCGTGGCGCGACGTTCATCGACATGACCGACCTGTATTCGAAGCGGCTGCGTGCGCTCGCGAAGGAGGCGGATCCCACTCTCGACGAGGGTGTCTACGCGCAGTTCCTCGGCCCGCAATACGAAACGCCGGCCGAGATCGCCATGGTGCGGGCGTTAGGCGGAACCCTCGTCGGGATGTCCACCGTGCAGGAAGCCATCGCCGCGCGGGAGGCGGGCATGGAGGTCCTCGGCGTCTCTCTCGTGACCAACATGGCAGCGGGCATGACGGGCGAGCCGCTCAGCCACGCCGAGGTGCTCGCGGCGGGCAATGCGGCCGCGTCACGCATGGGCACTCTCCTCGCCGGGGTACTGCGTCGGATGCACTGACGTGCACCTGTCTGCGCCGCACGGCGGACTCCACCTGGAGATCCGCGACCTCGAAGCCGATGACATCCGGCCCGACGAGTCGTCTCCTTGGGACGACTGGGATGACGATTGGCTCCCCGACGACGAGCAGCCCCGGCAGCATCGCGCCGCTGTCGTGCTCGACGGTGAGGTCATCGGCACCATGTCATGGCACGCGGTCCACTACGGTCCCACCCGCGGCTCGCGAGCCTGGAGCATGGGCATCGCGCTCATGCCCGCTGCTCGGGGTCGGGGACTTGGCACCCTCGCGCAGCGTCTGCTCAGCGACCACCTCCTCCAGTCGGCCCATCGCGTCGAGGCATCCACCGACATCGACAACCACGCCGAGCAGCGGTCCCTGGAGAAGGCGGACTTCGCGCGTGAGGGAGTCCTGCGAGGGGCGCAGTACCGGGCCGATGGACGTCACCACGACCTGGTGATGTACGCGCGGACGCGGGATACGCTGGCCGGGTGACCGCGACCCTGGCCTCCGACGTCACGTCGAGCAATGCCAGCCTGCGCCGGTTCTTGCACGGACTCCCCGGTGTCGACCAGGTGGGTGCCGATGCGCGCGCTGCCATGCTGTCCACGCGCTCGATCAAGGCCGCGTCCAAGTCCTACGCCATCGACCTGGCCATCTCCATGGTCGACCTCACGACGCTCGAGGGCATGGACACCCCCGGCAAGGTTCGCGCGCTGTGCGCCAAGGGACTGCGCCCCGATCCCACAGATCCGGGCGTCCCGCACGTCGCCGCGATCTGCGTCTACGGCGACATGGCCGCCATCGCCCGCGAGGCGGTGGGCGACCGCCTGCACGTCGCGGCCGTCGCGACCGCCTTCCCCTCCGGGCGATCCAGCCTCGCCGTAAAACTGCAGGACACCCGCGATGCCATTGCCAACGGTGCCGACGAGATCGACATGGTGATCGACCGCGGGGCCTTCCTGGAGGGTCGCTACCTCGAGGTGTTCGAGGAGATCGTCGCCGTCAAGGACGTGTGCGGCTCCGCGGCCCACCTGAAGGTCATCTTCGAGACCGGCGAGCTCAAGACCTACGACAACGTACGCCGCGCATGCTGGCTGGCGATGCTCGCCGGCGCCGACTTCATCAAGACATCGACCGGCAAGGTAGCCCCCGCTGCCACCATGCCGGTCACGCTGATCCTGCTCGAGGCAGTGCGCGACTGGTATCGCCAGACCGGGCACAAGGTCGGCGTCAAGCCGGCCGGCGGCATCCGCACGTCGAAGGACGCCATCCGCTACCTGGTCATGGTCAACGAGACGTGCGGTCCCGATTGGCTCACCCCCGACCTCTTCCGGTTCGGCGCATCGGCATTGCTCAACGACCTCCTCCAGCAGCGCCAGCGCATGGCCACCGGCCACTACTCCGGCCCCGACTACGTCACGATCGACTAGGAGAGCGATGACCTTCGACTACGCGCCGGCCCCAGAATCCCGAGCCGTCGTCGACATCGCCCCGCATTACGGGCTCTTCATCGACGGCGAGTTCGTCGAACCCATCGATGGCGCGTCGTTCAAGACGGTCAACCCGGCGACCGAGGAGGTCCTGGCTGATATCAGCGAGGGCGGTGCCGCCGATGTGGATCGGGCCGTACGCGCCGCCCGCACGGCCTACAAGACGACCTGGTCACGCATGCCGGGAGCCGAGCGCGCGAAGTACCTCTATCGA
>NBNH01000190.1 GCA_004379115.1 Actinomycetales bacterium mxb001 | reverse complement strand
GTCGCAGACGTGGTCGTCGGAGTTGGCGTCGCGGACGTGGTCGTCGGAGTTGGCGTCGCGGACGTGGTCGTCGGAGTTGGCGTCGCGGACGTGGTCGTCGGAGTTGGCGTCGCGGACGTGGTCGTCGGAGTTGGCGTCGCCGACGTGGTCGTCGGGGTCGGTGTCGCGGACGTGGTCGTCGGAGTTGGCGTCGCGGACGTGGTCGTCGGAGTTGGCGTCGCGGACGTGGTCGTCGGGGTTGGCGTCGCAGACGTGGTCGTCGGGGTTGGCGTCGCAGACGACGTCGTCGGAGTCGGCGTCGGTGTGGGTGTCGGAACCTCATCGACGGCCATCCACGTCTGGTAGGACGGCGCTCCCGTTCCCGACGGCCGGGAGAAGGTCATGGTCAACTTCTTCACAGGAGTCGTGGGCATGAACCAGGCTGCGGCTCCGACGGTGTCCTTGCCCCGGCCGACCAGTGTCTGCGTCGCCGCGTTCCAGACGGGTAGGCCCCCTTGAACGCCGGAACTGCAACTGCTCGGCCGGGGGCTGACATCGCAGTAGTCGAAGGACGACTCGTACCAGTCTCCGAGAGCGATCGCGTTCCCCAGAGCGTCCTCTGCCTCGATGCGCACCTGGTCGACATCGATATCTCCCAGGGCGAACCCCCACGTGCCAACCGGGGTGATGTCAGCGAACGTGTAGACGGTCTCGCCGCGCTCGACATTGAGTGCGATCTGCTGGTTGATGTAGCCCTTGTTCTGAGACGAGCCGAAGTAGGCGCCGAAGGGAGTCGTCGGCCCGAGCCATGACGTGGAGCCGGACGGGAACGTCACGGTGGATGCCGTCGATGTCCACGTCGCTGCAGGGTCGAGGAAGCCACTTCCCGGAGAGCCGAGGAACACGTTGCCTGTCTTGGACGTCGCTCCGACGCTCCACACGCCGTACTCCCCGGTGCCGTTCACCGCCTGGACGGAGGAGACCACCACAGCGGAGGGAACGAGTCCCGCAATGAGAAGTGCGGGAAGGGCGATGAGGATTGTCCGGCGCATGGGCTGCACCCTAGCCGCGGATCTCCGGCCAGGATGACCCAATGCGCAGGATGAGGCGGCGCAATTCGGGCACGGATACCCCGATCACGTTGCCCGGATCACCGTCGATCGAGTCGACGTAGGGCGCTCCTAACCCGTCCAGCGTGAACCCTCCAGCCACCTGCATCGGCTCACCCGTGGCGATGTAGTCGCTGATCTCCTCGTCATCGACGTCGGCCATTCGCACGACCGTCGACACCGTATTGCCCGCGGCGTCACCGGATGCCATGTCGATGAGCCAATGGCCCGTGTGCAGCACCCCGGGGCGTCCGCGCATCAACTGCCAACGACGCAATGCGTCCTCAGGAGTCGGGGGCTTACCCAGACGCACCCCATCCACCTCGAAGATCGAGTCGCAGCCGAGGACGAGGGAGTCGTCGGGGACGAGTGACAAGACCGCCTCGGCCTTGGCTCTCGCGAGGGCCAGGGCCACGTCAGGCACTGGTCTGTGGAGCATGGCCCCCTCGATCGCCTCCTCGTCGACACCGCTGACGCGGACGAGCGGGCTCAGGCCGGCCTGCTCGAGCAGGCGCAGTCGGGAGGGTGAGGCCGAGGCGAGGACAAAGGGCCGAACCCCCTCTCGCCGTGACCTCATGCGCCCACTGTGCCAGGCCTGCCTAGACTGCCGCGCGTGCACAAGGTCCTGATCGCCAACCGCGGCGAGATCGCCGTTCGGGTCGCCCGGGCCTGCCGCGACGCCGGTCTTGCGTCCGTGGCCGTGTACGCCGACCCGGACCGCGACGCCCTCCACGTGCACGAGGCCGACGAGGCCTACGCCCTCGGCGGCTCGACCGCCGCGGAGAGTTATCTCGTCATCGACAAGATCATCGACGCGGCCAAGCGCTCCGGCGCCGACGCGGTGCATCCCGGCTACGGCTTCCTGTCCGAGAACGCCGACTTTGCTCAGGCCGTCATCGACGCCGGGCTCACCTGGATCGGGCCGCCCCCCGCGGCCATCCGATCCCTCGGCGACAAGGTGTCCGCGCGCCACATCGCCGCTCGCGCTGGCGCACCCCAGGTACCCGGCACCCCCGATCCCGTGTCGGGTGCCGACGAGGTCATCGCGTTCGCGCAGGAGCACGGCCTGCCCGTCGCAATCAAGGCCGCGTTCGGTGGTGGTGGTCGCGGCCTCAAGGTCGCGCGCACGCTCGAGGAGATCCCCGAGCTCTACGAATCGGCGGTCCGTGAGGCGGTGGCGGCATTTGGACGGGGCGAGTGCTTCGTCGAGCGCTACCTCGACAACCCACGCCACGTTGAGACCCAGGTGCTTGCCGACAAGCACGGCAACGTCGTCGTGGTCTCTACCCGTGATTGCTCGCTGCAGCGTCGTCACCAGAAACTGGTCGAGGAGGCACCCGCGCCCTTCCTCACCGACGACCAGGTCGCCGAGCTCTACCGCGCGTCCAAGGCGATCATCCGCGAGGCCGGCTACGACAACGCGGGCACCTGCGAGTTCCTCGTTGGGGATGACGGCACCATCTCGTTCCTCGAAGTCAATACCCGTCTTCAGGTGGAGCATCCCGTCAGCGAGGAGGTCGCCGGCATCGATCTCGTGCGCGAGCAGTTCCGCATCGCGGACGGTGGCGTCATCGATTACGACGACCCGGCACTCCGCGGCCACAGCATCGAGTTCCGCATCAATGGCGAAGATCCCGGTCGCGGATTCCTGCCCGCTCCCGGTGTGCTGACGACGTGGGTCGCTCCCTCCGGACCAGGAGTCCGTGTCGACGCGGGATTCCGCCAGGGTGATGTCATCGGCGGCAACTTCGACTCCCTGCTCGCCAAGCTCATCGTGACCGGGCGCGATCGCGAGGAGGCGCTCGAACGCTCGCGTCGGGCGCTCGCTGAGTTCACGGTCGATGGCATCGCGACCGCTCTCACATTCCACCGTGCCGTGGTCAGCGATCCGGCGTTCGCACCCAGCGACGGCAAGCCGTTCCGCGTGCACACCCGATGGATCGAGACTGAGTTCGACAACACCATCCCGCCCTACTCGGGCACGGTCGATGCGACTGCTGATGCCGCCGAGCGGGAGACCGTGGTCGTCGAGGTTGATGGCAAGCGGCTCGAAGTCACGCTTCCGGCCGACATGTCGACTCGATCATCGGGCAGTACCCGCAGCAAGCCCGCTAGCCGGCGCCGCGGCGGGGGCGCCGCTGCTGGCGCGTCGGGAGACTCACTCACCGCCCCCATGCAGGGCACGATCGTCAAGGTGGCGGTGGAAGACGGCCAGCAGGTGCAGGCCGGCGACCTCGTCGTCGTCCTCGAGGCGATGAAGATGGAGCAGCCTCTCACCGCCCATAAGGCCGGCACGATCAGCTCACTCGATGCGACCGTCGGGGCAACCGTGCCCACCGGCACCGTCCTGTGCGAGATCAAGGACTGACCTCCCCTCACCACGCGTGCCCGCAGAAGGGCAGGCTGGGCGTGCCAGCCGCTCGCGGGGTACCGTCGAGATGTGGCTCGCTATCGCTCCTTCGCCCCGGTCATCTGCGTGCTCCTCGTCGCCCTGGCGCTGATCGCCGCACCGGCCGCACTGGCCCGCACATCCATCGATGCCGTTGCCTCTGCCCTGCGCACCGACCCGGTCTACAACGACCCATCCGCGGAAAACGCCCTGAGTCCCGGTCAGGCCAGCGACCTCCGCGACCAGATCGCGGCAACCGGGCTCCCCATCTACATCGCCGTGCTGCCCGGGCTCTCCGCCACCGACGCCGGTGGCCCGGACGCCCTTCTCAGCGACCTGCGCAATGCCGTGGGCCGTGAGGGCGTGTACGCCGTGATCGCGGGCAATGCCTTCCGTGCGGGTGCCACGAGTGGATCGGTCACCGCGATCGCCGACGATGCTTTCCAGTCGCAGGCGTCCAACGGACCCTTTGCCGTCCTCGAGGCCTTCGTCGCGGGTGTCGACGCCCAGTACAACGACTCGGGACAGGCCACCGACGGCTCGTCGTCGGGTGGGGGCGGCTCCTCGTGGACGGGCCTGATCATCCTGCTCGTGATCCTGGGCGGCGTCGGCGCACTGATCCTCTTCGGAGTTCGCGCCGCTCGGCGATCGCGCGCCAAGCAGTTGACCGCCATCCGGGGCACGCTCGACGAGGACGTGACCTCGCTCGGCGAGCAACTCGCGGCCTTCAATGTCGCCGATCCGCGGCTCGACGATGCCGGACGCGCCGACCTGCAGAAGGCACTGGACTCCTACGCGCGAGCGAGCGATGCGTCGTCGAATGCGCGCACCGATGCCGACATCACGCGAGCGACATCCGAACTCGAAGCGGGCCGCTTCGCACTCGCCTGCGTCCAGGCGCGCGTCGACGGCCGCGCCCTCCCCCAGCACCGGCCCCCCTGCTTCGTCGATCCCCGGCACGGTCCGAGCGAGTCCGACGTCCTGTGGGCACCCGACGGGGGTGCGCCCCACCCGGTGCCCGTGTGCGCCGCATGCGCGACCACCCTTGCCTCCGGTGCCACTCCACAACCTCGCGAGGTGATGGCGGGTGGCCAGCGCGTGCCCTACTGGCGCGCGGGAGCCGACTACGCGCCCTATGCGCGCGGCTACTACTCCCCGTTCGCCGACGCCCTGCCCATGATCTTCGTCGGCACCATGCTCGCCACGGCGTTCATGCCGCCGGTAGCCGGTCTCTCAACCGCCGGACCCGGCGGTGGTGGCGATAGCGGCTTCGGTGGCGGTGACTTCGGTGGCGGAGGTTTCGGTGGCGGAGGCGACTTCGGCGGGGGCGGCGACTTCGGGGGCGGGGACTTCGGCTGAGGACTAGGCCTCGGCGCTGATGTGGAGGCGGCGCGCCGCCTCGGCAATCGACCCGCTCAGACTCGGGTAGACCGTGAACGTCGATGCGAGTTGATCGACGGTGAGTCGCGTATCGACGGCCAGCGTGAGCGCATGGATGAGTTCACTGGCCCGAGGGGCGACGACGACCCCGCCGATGACGATGCGCGATGTAGGGCGACAGAAGACCTTCACGAAGCCGTGCCGAAGGTCCTGCATCTTGGCTCGCGCATTGGTGGCGAGCGGGAGCGTGATGGAGTCGGCGCGCACCTCCCCCTCGTCGACCTGACGCTGGGTCGCACCCACGGTGGCGATCTCCGGCGTGGTGAAGACGGTGCTCGACACCGAAGCCAACTCCAGCGGCGCGACCGCATCGCCGAGCGCGTGCCACATGGCGATGCGGCCCTGCATAGCGGCTACAGAGGCGAGGGGAAGCACGCCCGTGCAGTCTCCGGCGGCATAGACCCCGCGGGCCGACGTCCGCGACACGCGATCGACCTGGATGTAGCCACGGTCATCCACGGCTACTCCCGCCTGGGCCAGGCCGAGGTCCTCGGTATTGGGCACCGACCCCAGGGCGAGGAGGACATGGGTTCCCTCGACAGTTCGGCCGTCGTCGAGATCGACGATGACACCGTCAGCCGTGCGACGTGCCGCGCGCGCCCGCGACTTCTCCAGCACCGTGACACCGCGCTCAGCGAACACGTCCTCGATGACACCAGCGGCATCACGATCTTCGCCCGGTAGGACGCGATCACGGCTCGACACCAGCACGACCTGCGAGCCGAGAGCCTCGTACGCCGATGCGAATTCGGCTCCGGTCACGCCCGATCCCACGACGATCAACCGCTCCGGCAACTCGGTCAGGTCGTAGAGCTGCTGCCACGTGAGAATGCGTTCGCCGTCCGGTGGCGAATCCGCCAACAGTCGCGGCCGTGCGCCGGTGGCGATGAGGACGACATCAGCCGCCAACTCCTGATCACCATCGTCACCCGACACCGCTACCGCTTGGGGCGAGAGCAATCGGCCGTGTCCGCGGATGTGGCGTATCCCCTCGGCTAGCAGTCGGGACTCGATGTCATCGCTTTGGGCCTGCGCCAATCGCCGGATGCGCTCGTTGACGACGGCCAGGTCCACGCCGACGGTGGCGTCGCTGGGCCCCTCGCCCCCGATCCGGATGCCCAATTCACCCGTGACGCCGGCGAAGGACAGCACATCGGCGGTCGCCACCAGGGTCTTGCTGGGCACGCAGTCGGTGAGGACGGCCGAGC
The DNA here is from genome assembly GCA_004379115.1 of Actinomycetales bacterium mxb001. Lineage (GTDB taxonomy): Bacteria > Actinomycetota > Actinomycetes > S36-B12 > S36-B12 > Mxb001. The sequence continues at coordinate 3,149 of NBNH01000190.1, read as the reverse complement.
CGCCCGGGCCTCGGGGGTCGATGATGGTGACCTGGGCCTCGAGCTGCGCAGCCACGAGTGCCGCCTCGTAGCCGCCGGGTCCGGCCCCCACGATCACCACCGACGTCACGGTCACATTGTGTCGGACGGCCCACACCGCGCGTGTGCGCCCGTACCCTGGCGACGTGTCGCTGTACGCGGCCTACGGCTCCAACCTTGATCCCCACCGGATGGCGGAGCGGGCCCCTCATTCGCCGGTGGCCGGAACCGGCTGGCTCGAGGGCTGGCGGCTGACCTTCGGTGGCGAGGACCTCGGCTGGGACGGGGCGTTGTCGACGGTCGTCGAGGAGAGCGGCAACGCGGTCTTCGTCGTTCTGTACGACATGCATCCCCTCGACGAGGCCGCACTCGACGCCTGGGAGGGCATCTCCCTGGGACTGTGGACCAAATTGCGCGTGCGGGTTCAGACGCTTGACGGCAATGTCCTCGCCTGGCTCTACGTACTCGATGCCTACGAGGGCGGCCTGCCATCCGCGCGCTACCTCTCCATCATCGCCGACGCTGCCGAAGCGGGTGGCGCGCCAGAGGACTATGTGCGCGAACTTCGCGAGCATCCGTGCACAGGCACCGGGTGACGCTCGGCTGGTAGCGTCGCGCCGTGATTGAGCCGATCGATGACCCGCAGAGTGCCGCACGTGAAGCGGCGGCTGCCATTGCCGAGCGCACCGGCGTCGATGGGCATGACATCGCCATCGTGCTGGGCTCGGGCTGGGTACCCGCTGCCGACCTGCTCGGCACCACCGTCGCCGAGTTCCCCGCCACTGACATCCCCGGGTTCGCACCCCCGTCCGCCGTCGGCCACGCCGGTCGTATCCGCAGCGTCGATGCCGACGGACGTCGCGTGCTGGTCTTCCTCGGCCGCACCCACCTCTATGAGGGTCGCGGCGTGGACGCCGTCGTGCACGCCGTGCGTACGGCCGCCGCTGCTGGCTGCCGCACCGTGGTGCTGACGAACGGATGCGGTGGACTCGATCCGTCCTGGAGTCCCGGCACGCCGGTCCTCATTCGCGACCACCTCAATCTCTTCGGAGTCACGCCGCTGCGCGGGGCCACGTTCATCGACATGACCGACCTCTACTCCGCGCGGCTGCGCTCGATCGTTCGCGAGATCGACCCCTCCCTCGACGAGGGTGTCTACGCGCAGTTCCTGGGCCCCCAATACGAGACGCCCGCCGAAATCGCGATGGTGCGCGCCATCGGAGGCACCCTCGTGGGTATGTCGACGGTGCAGGAGGCGATCGCCGCACGCGAAGCGGGCATGGAGGTCCTCGGGCTCTCGCTCGTCACCAATCTCGCTGCCGGCATGACGGGGGAGCCGCTCAGTCACGAAGAGGTGCTGGCCGCTGGCAATGCAGCGGCCGAGCGCATGGGCACCCTGCTGGCGGACTTCACCCGCCGACTCGACTGACGTGCGCATCACCGGCGAGCTCCACGGCAACCTGGTCGAGATTCGGGATCTAACCCCCCTCGATGTCCTCCCCGATCAGTCCTCCGAGTGGGATGCGTGGGATGACGATTGGCTGCCCGATGACGAGCAGCCCACGCACCACAGGGCCGTGATCCTGGTTGACGGTCGCATCGTGGGGACGATGTCCTGGCACGCGGTCCTCTACGGACCGACCGCCGGCTCACGTGCATGGAGCATCGGTCTGTCACTCGCGCCCAACGATCGTGGGCGGGGCATCGGCTCTCGGGCCCAGCAACTGCTCAGTGACCACCTCCTGCAGACAGCCCACCGCGTCGAAGCGTCGACCGATGTCGACAACCACGCCGAGCAGCGATCCTTGGAGAAGGCGGGCTTCACCCGCGAGGGCATCCTTCGTGGGGCGCAGTACCGGGCGGATGGACGTCACCACGACCTGGTGATGTACGCCCGGACCCGGGATACGCTGGCCGGGTGACCGCGACCCTGGCCTCCGACATCACGTCGACCAATGCCAGCCTGCGTCGGTTCCTCCACGGACTTCCGGGCGTCGACCAGGTCGGCGCCGATGCACGCGCGGCCATGTTGGCCACGCGGTCGATCAAGACGGCGTCCAAGGCCTACGCCATCGACCTGGCCATTTCGATGGTCGACCTCACGACGCTCGAGGGAATGGACACCCCCGGCAAGGTCCGCGCCCTGTGTGCCAAGGGACTGCGACCCGATCCCACCGACCCTTCCGTCCCGCACGTCGCCGCCATCTGCGTCTACGGCGACATGGCCGCCATCGCCCGCGAGGCCGTTGGCGATCGCCTGCATGTCGCCGCCGTCGCCACGGCATTTCCTTCCGGACGCGCCAGCCTGACCGTGAAGTTGCAGGACACCCGCGAGGCTGTCGCCAACGGCGCCGACGAGATCGACATGGTGATCGATCGCGGCGCCTTCCTCGAAGGCCGCTACCTCGAGGTCTTCGACGAGATCGTCGCCGTCAAGGAGGCCTGCGGCACGGCACACCTGAAGGTGATCTTCGAAACCGGTGAGCTCAAGACCTACGACAACGTGCGCCGTGCATCGTGGCTGGCCATGCTTGCCGGCGCGGACTTCATCAAGACGTCCACCGGCAAGGTGACGCCCGCGGCGACCATGCCGGTCACGCTCATCCTGCTCGAAGCCGTGCGTGACTGGTACCGACAGACAGGTCAGCGCATCGGGGTCAAGCCCGCGGGCGGCATCCGCACGTCGAAGGACGCCATTCGTTACCTCGTGATGGTCAACGAGACCTGCGGTTCGGCTTGGCTCACCCCCGACCTCTTTCGATTCGGCGCCTCGGCCCTGCTCAACGACCTCCTCCAGCAGCGTCAGCGCATGGCGAGCGGGCATTACTCCGGTCCCGACTACGTGACGATCGACTAGGAGTCCGATGTCCTTCGAGTACGCACCGGCCCCGGAATCACGGGCCGTCGTCGACATTGCCCCGCACTACGGGCTCTTCATCGACGGAGAGTTCGTCGAGCCCATCGACGGAGCGTCCTTCAAGACGGTCAACCCGGCCACCGAGGAGGTCCTCGCCGATATCAGCGAGGGCGGTGCCGCCGATGTGGATCGGGCCGTACGCGCCGCCCGCACGGCCTACAAGACGACCTGGTCACGCATGCCGGGAGCCGAGCGCGCGAAGTACCTCTATCGA
>NBNH01000189.1 GCA_004379115.1 Actinomycetales bacterium mxb001 | reverse complement strand
CAGCAGGCCGATCTCCACCAGGAGGCTCACCGGTCCGTGCGTGTCCTCGAACTCCCACAGGACATCGGCCGCGAACATCGCGCCGAATGCTGCCGCGCTCACGACACCGGTGGCGATCACCAACATCGGATACGCGATACGCGGCCACACGAGCGCGACAACGGCAAGGCCGAGCGAGGGCACGAGCCAGGCAGCGGTCCAGGCAGCCCCCACCCAGCCCCCGGGGTCGCTCAGGATCTCGCCGGCGATCAGCAGGATCCAGCCCGCCGAGACGACCGCGCCGAGGGCGAGCGCAGCCGTGACCCACGGTCGTGCCGCTGGCGCGACGCGCGGATCGACGAAACTGACAGCCACGACGTCACCTCCGCCTCGACGGTGACATGACGAAGGCGCACACTCTCGCGCCTGACCAACCGGGACCGGTCAGGTCACGGGCAGGCGGTCCACTGCCCGGCACCCGCTGCCTGCGCGACTTGCTCGGCCGCGCGCAGGCGGTCCTGGTAGCGGTAGCCCTCCTGGTAGGTGCGCTCCTCCGCGAAGCCTTCGCGCACGAGTTCCTCATTGAGCATCGTGTCGGGCGTCAGCCACACGTAGGCGAGCGTGCGGTCGTACTTGTCGGTCTCGCCGGTCACCTCGTCGTACTCCAGCCACACCTTCTGCCCGGTCACCAATTGCTTCGTGCGCTCCGACGCCTCCGGTCCGAAGCACTCGACGGGGCGATCCGGCGCGACGGTCTCGGGGGTGTTGATGCCGATTAAGCGCACGACGATTTCCTGGCCGTCGCGCATCACTCGGATGGTGTCGCCATCGACCGCCCGCGTCACCGGGTAGGGGCCCTGCTGGACCCCGGGCTCGAGAGTGCCGCCGTAGCAGCCGGCAGCGAGGGCGACGACGGTCACGAGGACAAGGGATCGCCGTACGCGCATGGTCACCGGCTCAGGCTAGGGCGCCCCCGATAGTTTGAGCGCATGGCCGGCCTTTACGACGATGACCTCGCCCTTGCCCTGCGCATGGCCGATCAGGCCGATGCGCTGACGCTGCAGGCTTTCCGTCGCACCGACCTGGTTGTCGACACCAAGCCCGACCTATCGCCCGTGACCGATGCCGATCGCGGTGTCGAGCGCCTCGTTCGTGAGGTGCTGGCGCAGGAACGGCCCGAAGATCCGGTGGTCGGCGAGGAGTACGGCGGAACCGACGACGGCGGGCGCCGGTGGATCGTCGACCCGATCGACGGCACCAAGAACTTCGTGCGCGGCGTGCCGGTGTGGGCGACGCTGATCGCGCTCGCCGTCGATGACGATGTCGTCGTGGGGGTGGTATCCGCACCGGCTCTCGGACGTCGCTGGTGGGCGGCACGCGGAACGGGAGCGTGGACGCGCGGCCCGGAGGACACCAGCGACCGGCAGTGCCGCGTCAGTGCCGTGCGCACGCTGCCCGATGCGTCGTTCTCCTTCAGCGACGGCGTGGCCTGGCCGCCAGGATCCCTCGAGGAGATGATGCGATCCACGTGGCGCACGCGCGGCTACGGCGACTTCTGGTCGCACATGCTGGTCGCCGAGGGCCACGTCGACATCGCCGCCGAGCCTGAGCTCGACATCTGGGACGTGGGTGCCCTCGTGGCCGTGGTCGAGGAGGCGGGTGGACGCATTACGGCGTTCGGTGGCGGTGACATCCTCACGGCCGGTGGCGCGCTGACAACCAACGGCCACCTGCACGGGGCGGCCTTGCAGATCATCCGGCCCGTCTAGTGCTCAGGTGAATGGAAACGGGTCTATCGGCCCCAAAACTCTGCAATAGACCCCGCTGCGTTCACCTGAGCGACGTGGACTGCGGGTCGGGCTCCCAGCGCCAGTAGGTCATCTCGTCGGTGCGAGAGCTAACCGCGAAGCCGCAGCGCTCCAGCACCCGCTCGCTGGGGCCATTGCCGACATGGGTCTCGGCGATCACCGCCGTCGCTCCGCTCGCGACGGCCAGCTCGCACAGCGCCTGCACCGCCTCGGTCGCATATCCATTGCCGCGCGCACTCGGAGCGAACCCGTAGCCGACTTCGACGCAGCCATCGGTATCCGGCGGCCCCTTGAAGCCAGCGCCCCCGATGGCGAGGCCCGTCTCGCGCTCGCGCACCTGGAGCGGCCCCCAGGGTTCGGCGTCCGTCGGCGCGGGCGCACGGCCGAGCAGGCCGAGGCTGGCCAGGAGGACGTCGCCGTCCGTCGGGTAGTCGTCGGCCCACGCGCGTCCGTCGCGATCGCCGCTCGCGATGCGCGTCCACTCACCCTCGGTGAAGGGAAGGAGGACCAGCCTGGCCGTCTCGACGCGCATCTGCCGATCACATCATGAGTGGCGGGAGCGCACCAGCAACGGCAGTGCGCCCCTGGGGCGCAGCGTCACGCCGGCCTGCGGTCGTGGCGGACGCTGCCCCGGCAGCCGCTCCACGCGCACGCGCCGGGCGAGCGTCGCGAGGATGAGAACGCCCTCGACGTAGGCGAAGTCGCGACCCACGCACATGCGCGGGCCAAGCCCGAAGGGCCAGAACGTGGCGAGATCTTCGGCGCTGCGCCCGCGCGTTTCGAGGAAGCGTGTCGGATCAAAGGCCTCGGGCCGCTCCCAGTAGCGCGGATCTCGCTGCACGACGTAAGGCGTCATGATGACGAGGGCGCCCTGGGGGATCTCCCGGTCTCCGAGTACGTCGTCATGCAGCGCACGCCGCGTGACCAGCCACACGGGCGGGTAGAGGCGCATGGCCTCGTTGAAGACCGCGCGCGCCATCGGCAGTCGCTCGAGATCGTCGAAGCTCGGCGTGCCGTCGGCCAATACCTGGTCGGCCTCGGTCGCGAGCGCCTCCATCACGTCGGGTGCGCCGGCGACGAGCCACCAGGCCCACATGAGCGCACTCGCCACCGTCTCGTGGCCGGCCACCATGAACGACACGATCTCGTCGCGCACCTCGCGCGCGTCGATGCCGTCGGGCCCGTCCATCGCGTTGAGCAGCAACTGCAGCATGTCGCCGCCGGGCGCGGACGCACTACGCGCCGCGATCATGTCGGCGACCGCGGCGTCCAACTCGCTGACGGCCGCGCTCAGGCGTCGACTGCCCGGCGTGGGCAGCCACCCCGGAGGGGTGATCGGCACGCGTGCCCGCGCCACCACCACGTCGAGCGCGTGCAAGGTGGCGCGCGCGAGGCGGTCGGCGTCGCGCGAGAAGTCGGTGCCGAGCAGCGACCGGCCGACCACTTCGAGGGCGACGCGCATCATCGCCTCGTCCATGTCGATGACGGCGCCGCGTGAGATGTCGCCCCAGCGCGCGACCAGGTCGTCGGCCGCCTGCGCGGCGTTGCGACCGATCGCATCGAGGCTGTCGCGGTGGAACGCCGGCTGCACGATGCGGCGCTGCTCGCGCCAGCGAGTGCCCGAGGTCGACAGCAGGCCCTCGCCGGTCACGAGCGACAGCGAGCGGTACTGGATCGTGTCCTTGTCGTAGGAGCGGTTGTGCGATACCAGGACGCGGCGTACGGCGTCGGGCCCGGACACGAGGTAGCTGGGCGGCGAGGGGATCGGGAACTGAACGACCGAGCCGTAGCGACGATCCATCGACTGCAGGAATCCGAGCGGATCGCGATTGATGAAGCGGATCGCCCGCAGCATCTGCGGGCCCGACGGTCCTGGCGCCGTCGCCGGGGTGCGGAAGTAGCGGCGGTCGGGCACGCCCTCACGCGACGCCACCGGCGCATCGCTATCGGCTCGCACGCGACGAGCCTATGCGCCTGCGGCGCGCAGGCCGGACCCGGCAAGATGGCGCCATGGCCAACCACCCGCGCGCGGGCCTGCCCGCCCAGGAGGCCGACCTCGTCGACATCGCCGCCCTCGTCACCGCCTATTACACGCAGCATCCCGATCCCGCCGATCCCGGCCAGCAGGTCGCCTTCGGCACGTCCGGCCACCGCGGCTCGTCGTTTGCCTCCGCTTTCACCGACGACCACATCGCCGCGACGACCCAGGCCATCTGCGAGTACCGCAAGAAGCACGGCATCCTCGGGCCGCTCTTCCTCGGCCGCGACTCCCACGCACTGAGCCAGCCCGCGTGGTCGACCGCGCTGGAAGTGCTCGCCGCCAATGGCGTCACCGTCTGCATCGACGACCGCGACGGGCTCACGCCGACCCCCGCGGTGTCGCACGCGATCCTGCGCCACAACCGAGGGCGGGGCGACGCCGATCCCGGTCGTGCCGATGGCATCGTCGTCACGCCGTCGCATAATCCGCCGAAGGACGGCGGCTTCAAGTACAACCCGCCCGATGGCGGGCCCGCGGGATCCGATGTCACGCGCGGTATCCAGGACCGGGCCAATGAGCTGCTGGCGATCGGCCTCGACGGCGTACGTCGCGTGCCGCTGCCGCGCGCCCTGGCCGCGTCGACCACGCAGCGCTACGACTATCTCGGCACCTACGTCGACGACCTGCCCTCGGTGGTGGACATCGACGCCATCCGCTCGGCGGGCGTGCGTATCGGCGCCGACCCCCTCGGCGGCGCGAGCGTCGCCTACTGGGCGGCCATCGCCGAGCGCTTCGGGCTTGACCTCACGGTGGTCAATCCACGGATTGATCCCACGTGGCGCTTCATGACCCTCGACTGGGACGGCAACATCCGCATGGACTGCTCGTCACCGCACGCGATGGCCTCGCTCATCGAGCAGCGCGCGGCCTACGACATCGCCACCGGCAATGACGCCGACTCCGATCGCCACGGCATCGTCACCCCGGACGGCGGCCTGATGAACCCCAACCACTTCCTGTCGGTGGCCATCGACTACCTCTTCCGCCGACGCGTCGACTGGCGCGCGGACGCAGCGGTCGGCAAGACCGTCGTGAGCTCCTCGATGATCGATCGCGTCGCCGCCGATCTCGGTCGCACCCTGTGGGAGGTGCCGGTCGGATTCAAGTGGTTCGTTCCGGGTTTGGTCGATGGCAGCGTCGGCTTCGGCGGCGAGGAGTCGGCGGGCGCATCGTTCCTGCGCCGTGACGGCTCGGTCTGGACCACCGACAAGGACGGCATCATCCTGGCGCTGCTTGCCTCCGAGATCCTCGCGACGACCGGCGAATCGCCGTCGGTGCGCTACCGCGCCCTCACCGAGAGATTCGGCGATCCGGCATACGCGCGGGTGGATGCGCCGGCCACCCGCGCGCAGAAAGCCGCGCTCGCCGCGCTCACACCCGAGCAGGTGACCTCGACCGAGCTCGCCGGGGAGCCCATCACGCGCGTGCTCACGCGCGCTCCCGGTAACGACGCACCCATCGGCGGGCTCAAGGTGGAGTCCGAGTCAGCCTGGTTCGCCGCGCGCCCCTCCGGCACTGAGGACGTCTACAAGATCTACGCCGAGTCGTTTCGCGGCCCCGAGCACCTCGTGCAGGTGCAGGAGGCCGCGCGCGCTGTCGTCGACGCCGCTTTGAGTGGCTCATGACCATCCGCACCTGGAGCGAAGTCACCGCAGCGGGCGACGTCACGGTCATCGAGATCGAGTTCCCGCGCATGCGCGTGCAATTGCTCTCGCTCGGTGCCGCGATCCGCGAGGTCGACGTTCCCGACCGCGACGGCGTACTCGCCGGCGTGCACCTGGCGCTGCCCACGGTTGCCGACCATGCGGTGCACGCCCTGAACCCCCATCTCGGTGGCACCCTCGGCCGCGTCGCCAACCGCATCGCGGGCGGAACCTTCGTGCTCGACGGCACCCGCTACCACCTCGACGTCAACAACGGTCCCAACACCCTGCACGGCGGAGCGGACGGCTGGGATCGCCTGATCTGGCGCGTCGATGACATCTCGGACGACGGCGATGGCGCGCGCATCGACTTCTCGCTCACCAGCGCAGACGGTGACATGGGCTTCCCCGGCACGGTGCAGGCGCGGACGACCTATGTGGTCACGGAAGGCCGAATCGAGATGCGCTACGCCGCCACGACCGATGCGCCCACCGTCATCAACATGGCCAACCACGGCTACTGGAATCTCGCTGGCTCGCGCTCCATCGCCGATCATGAACTCCACGTGCCCGCCGATCGCCGACTGCTCACCGACGCGACGCAGATCCCCTGCGGCATCGCCGAGGTCGAGGGCACGCCCTATGACCTGCGCGATGCGCGCACCCTCGGCCCGATCCTGGAGGCGACCGGCGGCCTCGACGACTGCTACCTGCTGGCCGGCGACGAAGTGCGCCTCGCCGCCGAACTCCGGCATCCCGGCAGCGGCCGGGTGATGCGCGTGCTCACCGACGCTCCCGGAATGCAGGTCTACAGCGGCAACAACCTGCGAGCGCCCTTCGACGTGCACCAGTCGATGTCACTGGAGGCCCAGCGGCTGCCCGATGCCCCCAACCAGCCGGACCTCGGTCCGTGCGACCTGCGCCCCGGTCAGTCCTACGCTGCGACCACGGTGCTTGAATTCGACACCGACTGATCCGGAGGCATTCATGCAGGCACGCGCGTACGGCGCCCTCGAGTCCAAGGCGCCGATTACCCCCATGACGATCGAACGCCGCGAGGTGGGCCCACGCGACGTGCTCATCGACATCGCCGCGTGCGGGGTGTGCCACTCCGATATCCACCAGGCCGAGTCGGACTGGGGCATGGACATCTTCCCGATGGTGCCGGGCCACGAGATCGTCGGCACGGTGCGTGAAGTAGGCGCGGAAGTCACGACATTCGGCATCGGAGACCGTGTCGGCGTCGGCTGCTACGTCGCCTCCTGCGGAGAGTGCGACATGTGCGATCGGGGCCATCACAACCACTGCCCCGACTGGTCGACCACCTACAACGGCTACGAGCAGGACCGCGCCACCCCCACCTACGGCGGCTACTCCGACCACATCGTCGTCGACGCCGACTACGTGCTGCGCATCCCCGACGGACCCGACACGTTCGCGGTCGCGCCGCTGCTGTGCGCTGGCATCACGGTCTACCCACCGCTGAAGGACTTCGCCGGGCCCGGCAAGGAGGTCGCTGTCGTGGGCCTCGGTGGCCTCGGCCACGTCGGCGTGCGCATCGCCAAGGCGATGGGGTCGCGCGTCACCGTCATCAGCCACAGCCCGAGCAAGGAAGCCGATGCGCTACGCCTCGGCGCCGATGCCTTCGTCGCCACCTCGGATCCGAAGGCCCTCAAGGCGCTGCGCGACAGCTTCGACCTCGTGCTGTGCACGGCCTCGTCGGGAGTCGACGTCGACGGCTACCTCAAGACGCTGAGGACCCACGGCACCCTGGCGATCGTGGGCATCCCGGTCGAGGACCTGACCTTCAACGCGGGCAATCTCATCGGCGGCGCGCGCTCCATCAAGGGCTACATGCTCGACGGCATCGACGGGACACAGGAGATGCTCGACTTCTGCGCGGAGCACGGCATCGTCGCCGACGTGGAGGTCATCCCCGCGAGCCAGATCAATGAGGCATGGCAGCGCGTGAAGGACTCTGACGTGCGCTACCGCTTCGTCATCGACACGAGCTCGCTCGGCGCCTCATAGCGTCTCGATCATCACCTCGGCAACGGCGAGAGGTGCGCCGTGCACGAGGTCATGGGACTCCAGCATCCACAGCTCGGCGATGACGCAGCCCACGAAGCCCCATGCGCGTACGCGTTCGACATCAAGGCCCGCGACCTCGGCGTAGATCGACGCCCTCCTGCGCGATCGCTGGGCAAGATCTCGACCGTCCATGAAGCGGGCATCGCCCTCCTCCACCAAGCCGCGGGGATTGGCCAGGAGTGCGGCCGCCTCGAAGGCCGGGTCACCAACCCACCCGTGAGGATCGATGGCGCGCCAACGACCGCCCGCGTTGAGCACGTTCATGTGGTGCAGGTCGCCATGCAGAGCCACCTGGTCAGTGCTCGTCGCGATCAGTTCGCGAAAGACTTCCTCGGCACGGTCGCGCAGGCGATCGGGTATGCGCGTATCCCGTGCGCCGTCGAAGGCCTCACCGATAGCGGACAGGGGCGGCAGGTCGTCGGCGCCCTGGTCCTGGCGCAGCAGGACGGCGAGTTCGGCCACGTGTCGCGTGGCCGCGTCATCGTCGATGCGCGCCAGCGGCCTGATGTCATCACCGGGCAGGATCCGCTCAGTGACCAGAAGCCCCGAATCTGCATCTAGCTCCACGACCGCGGCTGCACCGGAGCCGAGTGTCCGTAGAGCAGCGGCCTCCCGCATGCGAGCCGCCGCTTCGCCAGCCTTCACCACGACGTGGGTGTCGTCCCGCAGCCCCCACCAGGCGAAGGGATGGTCATCGACCGGGCCGTCGATCCGGATCCCCCAGCGTTCGAGTGCTGCCCGCTGCTCCGAGGTCAGCACGATGACGCGTGCACGACGGAGGCCATGCGCACCACGGCCTCCTCGATGACGTCGGGCGTGGTCGCGAGGTTGAGTCGCACGAAGCCACGGCCCTGCTCGCCGAACTCGGCCCCTTCGTTGAGGGCCACGCGACCGCGCTCGCGGAAGATGCGCGCGGGCTCGTCGCCCAGACCAAGGGCGCGGCAGTCGAGCCAGGCTAGATAGGACGCCTGCGGGGGCGTATAGGACACAGCAGGCAGGTGGGTCGCGAGCAGGTCGGCCAGCAGGCGGGCGTTGTCGCTGATCACCGCGAGAGTGCCATCGAGCCACTCATCGCCGTCGGCATATGCGGCGATGGAGGCGATGACACCGAATTGACTGGCGGCGTAGGTGACCTCGACCGGGATTCCCTCGCGCAGCGTCGATGCGGTTTGCGCCGAGCCGCCGACGATCTGGGCGCACTTCAGCCCCGCGAGATTGAAGGCCTTGCTGGCCGCGATGAGTGAGACGTCGGGACCGGTGAGGTCCTCCCCCAGTGACAGGTAGGGAGTGACATCGCGGCCATCGAGTGGCAGCGGTGCCCACACTTCATCGGCGATGACGACGACACCGTGCTCACGGGCCAGTCGCGCCACCTGCTCCAGCGTCGCCCGCGAGTGAATCGTGCCCGTGGGATTGTGCGGGCTCGACATCAGGAACGCCGATACGTCGGGCCGGGCGAAGGCGCGAGCCAGGCCGCCGAGGTCGAGCTCACGTCCGTCGAGCAGCGGCACTTCGACGAGAGGGCGCTCGATCACTCGACGCACGGTCGAGAAGAACGGCGGGTAGACCGGCGGCGTGATGACGATGGATGATCCCGCCGGCGTCAGTCGATACATCGACTCGGACATCGCGGCCAGGACGTCGCCCAGCACGATGACGCGCCCAGGGTCCAACTCCCAGCCCATGCGCCTGTGCGCGAAACCGGCCAGGGCCTTCGGGAGGCCCTCGACCCAGCGATAGCCGGTGTCGGAACGGTCGATGGCGTCATGGAGCGCGCGCGCGATCACGGGGGCTAGGGGGTAGTCCATTTCGGCAACCCACAGCGGAAGAACGTCGGGATCGAACGTCTTCCACTTGGCGCTGGTGCGTCCCGTGGGATTGGCAGTGACCACGGGGGGAGGCTATCGGCGGGTGACTACGAGGCCGAGTGCGGAGCCGCTGAATCCTGCGACCGGACCGCCGCACGCGAGGCGGTCCATGTCCAACCGGGTTCGCGACGAGGCTTGTCGGGAACCTCGATACCCAGCCCCGCCTGGGCGGCATGGGCGAACATGTCGTCGACGAGGACGACGTTGGCGAAGCCCTCGCGCTGCAGAAGAGACGTCACCGCTGCCGCTCGGTAGCCCGAGCCGCAGTAGACGTAGACGGCGCCCGCGCGGGGAATCTCGGCCAATCGGTCCGCCACCTCGTAGAACGGGATGAAGCGCGCACCTTCGACGTGGCCGGCCTCCCACTCCAGGATCTGCCGGGTGTCGATGACGACGGGAGACTGCCCCTGGCTGATCTGCGCCGCCAGGTCAGCAAAGGTCACCCGGGGCAGCGTGACGACGTCGGCAGGGTCGTTCGCCCACAGACCGGGCGCATCGATGGCCGCTCCCTGCAACTGGTCGATGCCCACGCGCACGAGTTCGCGCTGCGCCTCTTCGATCTGCTCGGGCGTCGCACCCACCAGCGTGATCGGCGTGCCCCAGGGCAGCATCCAGGCGAGGTAGTTGATGAAGGAACCGGTCAACTGGAAGTTGAGCGAGCCCGGCAGGTGGCCGGCAGCGAAGACCTCGCGCGAGCGCAGGTCGACGATCCATTCGCCGCGGCGTGCCCGCGCGAGGATCTCGTCGCGATCGACGGGCACAGGCGTTGAGAGATCGACGTCAGGGGGACCGGCGACGTTGGCCGGGCCCATGTGTGCGTAGTAGGCGGGGAAGACATCGAGGCCCGCGAGCATGGTCTGCACGAAGGCTTCCTCCTCCTCCGTCAGCGCGGGATTGATGATGCGCTCGCGGCCGATCGTGGAGGACACGCCCTGGGTCTGAGTCGCCGAGCAGAACGAGCCGAAGCCGTGCGTCGGGAAGACTTCCGCGTCGTCGCTGAGCTTCGCGGCGAGCTTGTGTGCTGAATGCCACTGGTCGTGGGCCTGTTGCACGGTGAGATCCGGCGAGACGAGGTCAGGCCTGCCGACGCTGCCGTAGAGGAGCGAGCCGCCCGTGAACACCACCTGGTTGTCGCCGACACTGACGGCGTAGGACATGTGATTGGGCGTGTGACCCGGCGTGTGGATGGCCTCCACTCGCATGTCACCCACATCAAAGCCGTCGCCATCGTTCACCTGCGTCGCCTCGAACTGGATATCGAAGCCGGCAGGCACGACGTAGGTCGCACTATGCTTGCGCGCGAACTCCAGGCCGCCGGTGACGTAGTCGTTGTGGAAATGCGTCTCCACCACGTGCGTCGCACGAAGGCCGTGCTCCGCGAGGAGGTGCTCGACTCGGTCGATATCGCGCTGCGGGTCGACGACCACGGCGACACGACCGTCATGCACGACGTAACTGCGGTCTCCGAGTCCGGCCGACTCGAGGGTGAGCACATGGGGCGTTCCGGCCGTCGACATGGCACCCACCTCCTGCGATCGCGGTCGCGCGACTATAGCCCGATAGGTGTTCGCCGCAACGTCTCGGCCGCGGCCTCGGACATGATCAGACCGGCTGCCGGCGTGGGATGAAGGCCGTCGGCGGAGTAGCCGTAGTTCCACCCGCCCGCGGGATTGCGCAAGGGGGCGGCAGTGTCGAGCAGGATGACGCCCTCCTGCGCCGCCCAGAGCCGCAGCGCATCGTTGAGTGCGATCGCACGGGCATCGGCGTAGGGATCGTCACGCGGTGGGACCGTGCAGACGGCGAGCGGGATGCCGTAGGCATCAGCGGCATCCTTGATGCGCTGGAAGTTCGACATCAGATAGGTCATGTCGACTTCGCCCGAGATGTCGTTGGTGCCACCGTGGACGATGAGGATGTCGGGCGAGAGTGCGAGCGCGTCGTAGGCCTGGTCGGCGATCCACGACATCGTCATGCCGATCTCAGCGACGGTGCCTCCCCAGCGCACTGCGCCGTTCGTGTCGTCGATGAGCCCGTAGAACCAGGAGTACTCGTCGACGACGCCGTAGGACGGATCGGTCGCGCCGCGCGTGATCGAGTCGCCCAGGAAAACGGCGACCGGACGCTGCTCGACCGGAACGAACGTCGGCGTCGCCACGGGGCTCGCCGAACTCCCCGACGTGGGAAGGGGCAGCGGCGTCGGCGCCGTCGAGGACGTCACCGAGGGGCTGGAAGCCGGGACCGGCACAGCGGTGGGTGCCGCAGCGGACTCCGAGGCAATGGGGCCGGTCGCGACCGCCACGCTGATCCCCAGGAGAACCAGGAAGGCCGCCGCGGCCCCCAGCAGCCGCAGCGACCAATCCATGTCTCCATTGAACCCCGCCCCGGGGTCGAAGGCCGCCCCCAGGCCACGTGACGAGGACCACGCTGGCGGACCCCACCCCCCGGATGCCACCCCCAGGGCCCCGCACCATGGAGGGGAGACCTCGGAGATCCCGAGGGCTCACACATGATGGGGATGCCCTACCGGGCCGCCCCCTAAGGGAGTGAGACACATGATCGAGTTCGGCTCGGTCTTTGCCACCCTGCTTTCCCGGTCCATGCCGGAGGAGCCCACCTGGCGCCAACGTGAGTACCGCGATCACGAACCCAGGATCAGCCGCCACATCGGCTAAGGGAACCCGCCTAGGGTTCCGGGTGTGAATCCACCGCACGCCGAGGACGGACCTCGAGCCGAGGTTCCGTCCTCCGTGCGGTGGGAATTCCCCGACGACCTTCCCGTCTCTGCACGCCGCGCCGAGATCGTGGCGGCCATTCGCGATCACCAGGTCGTCATCGTCGCCGGCGAGACCGGCTCGGGGAAGACGACCCAACTGCCGAAGATGTGCCTGGAGGCCGGGCGCGGCCGAATCGCACACACTCAGCCGCGTCGTATCGCCGCGCGTGCCGTCGCCGAACGCCTGGCCGAGGAGATGTCCGTGCCTCTGGGGGGATTCGTCGGCTACCGCGTGCGCTTTACCGACGAGACCGCTCCCGACACGGCCCTCACCGTGATGACCGACGGCATCCTGTTGGCCTCTATCCGACGAGATCGACTCCTGCGGGCCTACGACACGATCATCATCGACGAGGCACATGAGCGGTCTCTCAACATCGACTTCCTGCTGGGCTACCTGGCCTGGCTGCTTCCACGCCGTCCCGACCTGCGCGTGATCATCACATCGGCCACGCTCGACACGGCTCGACTGTCGGAGCACTTCGGCGGTGCTCCGGTCATCGAGGTGTCGGGGCGTTCATATCCCGTCGAGATTCGCTACCGCCCCTACGAGGACATCGACGAGGTCGACGCCGTCCGCGAGGCCGTCAGCGAGCTCATGCGGGAGGGCCCGGGCGACATCCTCGTGTTCCTCTCCGGTGAGCGCGAGATTCGCGACACCGCTGACGCCCTGACCGCGTCGGTGCCACGCGATACCGAGATCGTGCCCCTCTTCGGGCGCCTGTCCTCGGCGGAGCAGCATCGCGTCTTCGCGCCCCACGACGCGCGCCGCATCGTCCTGGCCACGAATGTCGCGGAGACGTCGCTCACGGTGCCTGGTATCCACTACGTGGTCGACGCCGGCTCTGCGCGCATCTCCCGCTACAGCACGCGATTGAAGATCCAACGACTGCCCATCGAACCGATATCCCGGGCGAGCGCGGCACAGCGCGCCGGACGCTGCGGACGCGTGGCCGATGGCATCTGCCTTCGCCTGTACGCCGAATCCGACTTCGTCGCGCGCCCTGAATACACGGAGCCGGAGATCCTCCGCACCAACCTCGCCTCCGTCATCTTGCAGATGGCCACCCTCGGCCTCGGCGACATCACCGAGTTTCCCTTCGTCGACCCTCCCGACCGTCGAGCGATCACCGCCGGCATCGCCGTGCTGGAGGAGATCGGTGCGCTGCGCCCAGGAAAGCGAGGCGAGCACGGCGACGTGTCGGGACGCGTGACCCGCATCGGCCGCGCCCTGGCCCGCATTCCGCTCGATCCACGCCTGGGCCGGATGGTGCTCGCTGCACAGGAGTCCGGCTCCGAGGGGTGCGTGGACGACGTCATCGTCATCGCGGCCGGCCTGACCATTCGCGACCCCCGCGAGCGACCCGACGACCGTGCCGGCCTCGCCGATGCCGCGCACGCGCGCTTCGTCGAACCCACATCCGACCTGCTCACCCTGCTGAACCTGTGGGATCACCTCACCGAACGCCAGGAAGCCCTGTCATCAACGCGCTTTCGCGCACTGTGTCGAGACGAGTTCCTCCACTACCTGCGCGTGCGCGAGTGGCAGGACCTCGTCGCACAGGTTCGGTCATCGATCGGCATCAAACGCCGCACCGCGACATCACACAGTGCTCGTGACAGCGAGGCCATCCACCGGGCGATGCTCTCGGGACTCCTCTCGCATGTCGGCCTGCTCGAGCCTCGCGACCGCGACTCTCGCCGCAAGCGCGAATACCTCGGCGCACGCGGCACACGATTCGCCCTGTGGCCCGGGTCCGCGCTGGCGGGCACATCTCCCGAGTGGGTCATGGCCGCTGAGCTCGTGGAGACCTCGCGCCTGTGGGGACGCATGGCGGCCGTCATCGATCCATCGTGGGTCGAGCAACTGGCCGGGCCGTTATCTCAGCGCTCGCACTCCGATCCCCTGTGGTCGCGCACTCGGGCCGAGGCGGTGGTGGTCGAGCGGGTCACCCTGTACGGACTTCCCCTCGTGACCGACCGACGCATCCCGTTGGCCCGCCTCGACCGAGCTGCGGCACGGGAGTGGTTCATCCGCCACGCGCTCGTCGAGGGTGACTGGGTGCATCGACATGCTGAACTCCTCGCCAATGACGAACTCCTTCGCGAGGTACGTGACCGCCTGGACCGCGCGCGCACACGTGAAGAGGTCATCGACGACCGCATGCTGCTGCGCTTCTACGGCGAACGACTCCCCGACAACGTGACCAGCGGTCGCTCATTCGACGCGTGGTGGCGACGTGAGCGGGACAGCGACCCGCATCGGCTCGATCTTCCGGCCGACCTCATCGCCGAGGCCGAACGACTGGCCGCCGAGGACGACTTCCCCAGCACATGGCCGTTCAGCCCGGCGGTCACTGCCCCCCTCGATATCACGTATCGATTCGATCCGGCAGATCCGCGCGATGGCGTCACCGTGCACGTGCCGATCGATCTGCTCCCTTCCCTGCCCGATGATGCCTTCCACTGGCAGGTCCCCGGCTGGCGCGTCGATCTCCTGGCGGCACTGGTGCGGGCGCTGCCCAAGCGCTCGCGCACGGCGCTGGGTCCGGCACCCACCATCGCCGAGCGACTGCTCCCCCGTGTCCGCGATGCGGCGACGCGAGCCGAACCACTCACCACCACCCTGAGCCGAGCCGTGCGCGAACTCACCGGTCACGACATCGATCCGTCCGAGTGGGATCTGTCTGCCGTCCCCGCACACCTGCGTGTGGGCGTCGCCGTTATCGGCGCCGACGGTTCCGAGTTTGCTTACGGACGCGAACTCAGCCACCTGCGCGCGCAATTGGCTTCGACCGCGGCAGCAGCGGTTCGTGATGCGATGCCGGAACTCGTCCAGGAGTCGGTCACGCAGTGGCCCGTCATCACGCGGGAGGCCACCGTCACGCGAGATGGGCATGCAGTGACGGCGTACCCGAGCCTGATCGCGCGCGCTGACGGGACCGTGACCCTGACCGTGCTACCCACGCCCGACGACCAAGAGGACATCATGCGCCGCGGCACCGCACGCTTGCTGCGCATCGTTGAGCCACTGAAGACACCGTCGCTGCGACTCGACACCGAGCAGAAGCTCGTCCTGGCCCGCAATCCCCAGGGATCGGTGCGCGCCCTGCTGGATGAATGCGCCGAGGCCGCGGCGCTCGAGGTCATCGATGAGGCAGGCGGAGCACCGTGGACCGATGAGGAGTTCGCCGGGCTACGGCAGGGATTTCGGCGCACCCAGCTGTCACGCGTCCAGCAACTGCTGGATGCCGTCGCGCCGGTCCTGCAGACCTGGTGGGCGGTGACCTCGGGATGGGAGTCACTGTCCGCGCCAGTACTCCAGGGTGCGGTCGACGACATGCAACGTCAGGTGCGCGACCTCGTGCGACCTGGCTTCATCGTGGATCACGGAAAAGCGGGTCTTGGTGATCTGCACCGCTACCTGCAGGCCATCGAACGCCGCATCGATCGGCTGCCTGCTGACGCAGGGCGCGACCTCCTGCGCATGGAGCAGGTGCATCGAGTCGAGGACGCGCTCGCGGCACTACCCGCCGACCTGCAGGCGTCGCCACGGGGGCGGGCTGTCCGCGATGGCATCGAGGAACTGCGCGTGAGCCTGTGGGCCCAGGACCTCGGCACGAGCCGAAGCGTGTCGGAGAAGCGCCTGATGGACGAGGTCGCCGCGATTCGCCGCGACGGCTAGGCGAAGGCCGTGCTCGGCAGGTCCTTCTCCCCCGCCACGATCGCGTCGACGATGCGCGATGCCACGGTGTCCGGCGAGAGTCCTTCTGGAAGTTTCGGAGCCTGCCCACTGAGAGGACGGGTCGCCAGGCCCGTCTCGGTGTGCGGTGGACGCGCATCGACCAGCCGGATGCCCTCACGGCGAAGTTCGCGTGCCGCCGCAGCGTCGTAGGCCATGAGCGCGGCCTTGGCGGCGGAGTAGGCGGCCATGCCGGGCATCGGCTGCTCGGCAACAACGGCCGACACATGAACGATGAAGGGATCGCGACCTGCTGCTGCGGAGGCACGAAGGGCCGGCATTGCCGCCCGTAGTAGGCGGATCGGCGCGAGCGTGTCGAGAGTGAACAGGTCGATGAGGATGTCGTCGGTGATCTCGTCCACAGAACCGAACGCCACGGCCCCTGCCGCGTTCACGATCCCGTCCACTCCGCCGTAAGCCTGCTCGGCCGCGGCCACGATGGCACCGGCACTCGCCGGTTTGCGGACATCAACCGCGACGACGGTGCCCGGGATCCCGAGTTCGCGCACGCGGCCTTCGTCACGACCCACCAGGGTCAGGTGCGCACCACCCGCGGCGAGCAGCCGGGCAATGGGCGCCCCGAGCCCTCCCGTGGCGCCGACGACGATGACCGATCTGTCCGCAACCGTGGGCATGGGCCCACCCTGCCACTCCTCCGCGCGACCGGCACGCGCATGGGCGCCTATGCTGGGTCGACCAGGGGAGCTCGAGGGCACGTCGGGCTGAGAGGGTGGCCGCCGCCACCGACCCTTCGAAACCTGATCTGGGTAATGCCAGCGGAGGGAGAGGTCGATGCGTTTCGTCAATGCCCTGGGGGTCCTCGTTGTCGCGGCGGTCCTCGCCGGATGCTCCTCGACGCCCGCGGAGCCGGCACCCGCTTCGAGCAGCGGTCCGGTCACCGTCCGGTTGCTCACCCATGACTCCTTCGTCCTGAGCGATTCGGTTATTGCCGAGTTCGAGGCATCGAGCGGCATCGACCTGGAGATCGTTCCCGGTGGAGACGCCGGCGAAGTGGTCAATCGCGCGGTGCTCTCGGCGGGCAAGCCCGAGGCCGACGTCCTGTTCGGGATCGATTCGACGCTGCTGACCCGGGCCCTCGACGCGGGCGTCTTCGATCCCTACGTCAGCGCAGAGGCCGGACAGATCCGTCCCGAGCTCGCCGATCTGGGCGAGGGTGTCGTCACGGCCATCGACGATGGAGACGTCTGCATCAACGTCGATGACGGCTGGTTTTCTGATCGCGGCATTCCCGCTCCCACCACCCTCGATGACCTCACCAAGGCGGACTACCGCGGGCTCCTCGTCGTGCAGAACCCCGCCACGTCGAGTCCCGGACTCGCCTTCCTGCTGGCCACGATCGCGCGCTATGGCGATGGCTGGCCGGCGTACTGGGAGGCCCTGCGGGCCAACGACGTCCGGGTCGTCAACGGATGGTCGGAGGCCTACCTCGGCGAGTTCACCGCCGGCGGAGGCGAGGGCGACCGACCGCTCGTCGTGTCGTACTCGACGAGCCCGCCGGCCGAGATCGTCTACGCAGCCGATCCCAAGCCGGAGAAGCCGTCGACATCGACGATGACCGACGGGTGCTACCGCCAGGTGGAGTTCGCGGGGGTGCTCGCCGGCAGTGCGCAACCGCAGGCCGCGCGAACCGTCGTCGACTGGCTGCTCTCCCCGCAGGTCCAGGCCGACATTCCCCTGTCGATGTTCGTCTTCCCCGCACGTCAGGACGTGGCGTTGCCCGACGTCTTCACTCGATTCGTCACCCGACCATCCGCGCCGCTCGAGATTCCCGCCGGCGAGATCGCGGCCGGACGCGAGGCCTGGATCGAGCAGTGGAACGAGATCGTGCTGCGGTGAGCGTCGCGGTGACACGGCGCTCAGCCAGCGGTGCCCGGTGGGCGGCACTCGCTCCCCTCGCGTTCGTCCTGGTGCTCGTCGCGTGGCCTGTGGCGATGGTGCTGGGAGTGGGACTCGGCCCCGGATCGATCGAGGTCCTCGTCGCCGGATCGACATGGCGCATCGTCGGCTACACCGCCGCCCAGGCCGCGATCAGCACATTGCTCTCGGTCATCCTCGCCCTGCCGGTCGCGTATGCCGTCTCGCGTCTACGACTTCCCCTGCGACGCACTCTGCTCGCGGTCATCACGGTTCCCTTCATTCTGCCGACTGTCGTCGTCGGTCTCGCGTTCCGCGAACTGCTGCCCTTCCCCGGCACGACAGCGGCGATTGTCATTGCGCACGTGTTCTTCAACGTGGGTCTTGTCGTGCGGGTCGTCTCGGGACTGTGGGAGAAGGTGGATCCACGATTCGATGACGTCGGCGCTTCGCTCGGGCTGAGCCCCTGGACGACCTTCCGCCGGGTCACGCTCCCACTGATCCGACCCGCGATCCTGGCCGCTGCACTTCTCGCGTTCCTCTTCTGCTTCACGTCGTTCGGCGTAGTACTCGTCCTCGGCGATCCGGCCCTGCCGACCATCGAAGTGGAGATCTACCAGCGTGCGATCCAGCGGCTTGACCTGGCGGGGGCAGCCACGCTCGCGCTCCTCCAGTTGATCGTGGTGGCGGCCGCCGTCGTGATCTCGAGCCGACAGCAGGAGCGCCTGGCAGTGCGACAGCGGCTGCAGCAGGGCGAGATGCGACGCCCCGTGAAGGGCACTCTCGCGGTCGCGAGTGCGGCCTGGGCATACGGCCTCGCCATCCTGCTCATCGTTCCCCTTCTGGCACTTGCCCGGCGATCGCTGCGCGTGGGCGATGGGTGGGGCATCGAGTGGTTCTCCCGCGTCATCGCGCCCGTGGACGCCACGACGCGTTCGGTACCGCTCGCGCAGTCCATCGAGCTCTCCCTGCGCTACGCCGTCATCGCCACCATCGTGGCCGTGGGACTCGGCCTTCTCGCGTGCATCGGCATTCAGGCGGCACGCCGCCGCGGCACGTGGATCGACGCCGTGGTGACGCTCCCCCTCGGCGTCTCGGCGGTCACCATCGGACTCGGTTTGCTGCTGGGCTCCCTTCGCGGACCCGTCGACCTGCGCGGTTGGTGGCTCCTGGTTCCGCTGGGTCAGGCACTCGTCGCCCTGCCGATCGTCGTTCGCGTCGTGCTTCCCATCCTGCGGTCCTTCGATCCGCGCATGCGCGACGTCGCCGCGACCCTCGGCGCCTCGCCGGTGCGTGCGTGGATGGCCACCGAGGGAGCGGCCACCGCCAAGGCCATCGGCCTGGCCGCAGCCCTCGCATGCGCCGTCTCGCTGGGCGAGTTCGGCGCCACCGCGTTCCTCGTGCGACTGGATACGCCCACGATTCCCGTGCAGGTCGTTCGCCTGCTCGGGCGCCCCGGTGAGGCGAACATCGGTCAGGCGGCCGCGCTCTCGGTCATCCTCGTCGCGATGACCCTCGCCATCGTCGCGCTGGGTGAGCGCCTGCGACCACGAAGGGGCGGTGGGTGGTGAGCGACCACGGTGGACTCAGCGTCGAGGACCTGCGCATCGACTACGACGGGGCAACCCTGCTCGACCACGTTTACCTGACCGTCGCTCCCGGAGAGATTGTCGCCCTGCTCGGCCCGAGTGGATCCGGCAAGAGTTCGCTGCTTCGTTGCATCGCCGGGGTGCAGTCACCTGACCGCGGGACGATCCTGTGGAACGGCGACGACATCACGTCAACGCCTGCCTATCGACGACGCATCGGTTTGGTCTTCCAAGATCCCCTGCTGTTCCCGCATCGTGACGTGGGAGGCAACATCGCGTTCGGGCTCCGGCAGGCGCGGGACGACACCGTGCCTCGACGCGAGCGCACGGCACAACTGCTCGACCTGGTCGGGCTACCCGGCTTCGACGGTCGCGACGTCGCGACGCTGTCCGGTGGCGAGGCGCAGCGGGTGGCCCTGGCCCGGGCACTCGCTCCCAGCCCCCGACTGCTCCTGCTCGACGAGCCCTTCGGCGCCCTCGACCGCGACCTGCGCGATCGCCTGGCGGTGGACGTACGAGATCTGCTCCACGCCCAGGGGATTCCCGCCGTGCACGTCACCCACGACCGGACCGAGGCCGACCTGGTCGCGGATCGGGTCCTCTCCCTTGCCGAGCTCGAGCGACCGACCTAGACTCTTGGGCGTCCAACTATTTGACCTCTGAGGATTCCATGGC
>NBNH01000188.1 GCA_004379115.1 Actinomycetales bacterium mxb001 | reverse complement strand
AGCCGCGGCCAGGAACGAACCCAGGGCGAACGCCGCTGTCTTCAACGAGGTAGCCCCCATGAAGACGAGGGCGCGCGCATGCTTGGGCGCCTCCCGATCGCGCACCTGCATGACGGCCGAGAGTTGTGGCGCCTGCGTGAAGCCCACGATGAGCGCCATGACGAAGGCCCACCAGCCCCCGGGTGAAACCGCAAGGAGTGCCAGTCCGACCGCCAGGGCCAAAGTGGAGATGACGACGAGCGTTCCCGGACCCACGGTAGGCGGACGTCGCACCATCAGGAGCGAACCGAGGAGCGCCCCCACAGCGACAACCGCGAGGAGCAGCGCTCCGACGCCGGAGTCGCCCATGAGGTCGGCGCCCAGCAATGGTGCGGACACGACCAGCCCGGCAATGCCGACGTAGGCCAGAGTGCTGATGACGGTGCTGCGTCGCAGCGGGACGGCGTGCCACAGCACCGTCAGATAGCGCAAGGTGGCAGCGAATGACGCGGCTGGCTCCTCATGAGTTTCGCTGCGGAGGGGAATGCGAACGAACAGCAGGGCGACAAGGGCAGCGACATAGAGGGCACAGACGACTTCGAGGGCCACCGCCCCGGGGGTCAGCGAATCGAAGATATAGGCGAAGCCCACGATGGCGGGACCGGCGATATCAGCGACGTTGTATGTCGCGACATCGACGGAGTACGCGCGCGCCGGAGGCACTGTCGGCGCGATTCGGCGAAGTTGTGCGCTCCACGCGCCGAAAAACAGCGGATGTGCGAGGCCAGCGACACCCGCCGCGAAAACCAGGGCTGCGGCAGGCACATTGCCCAAGGCCATCGCGAGGACTGCTGCATACGTGGCGAGCACAGCTGCCGCCACGAGGTATCCGCGCTTGGGGTGCTCGAGCCTGTCGATGACAGCGCCCACGAAGGGCCCCGAGAGTCCGGAGATTGCGGCGAAGGTTCCCACCAGGAAGGAGCCGTCGGAGGCAGATCCGCCGGCAGCAAGGACGCTGAGGATGACGGCAGACGGAAGGCCCGCGCCGGCACCGCGAGCCAGCGACGCCACGATCGCGTAGGCGGTCAGGCCGCTCTTGCGTGTGTCACCGGCTACCACAGCCGACACCGTAGGAGATCCACATCACGCCCGGTGCCCGTGGGTGCGCTGACCGCCCTGGCGGCGTCCCCCTAGGGTAGGGACGCTCATTGACACGCACGCCCAACGAAATGGAGCGACATGGAGTTCGGAGAGTTCCTCTGGAGCTTGCTACTCATCTTCTTCTTCATCATGTACCTGATGATCCTGTTCAGCGTGGTTGTGGACCTGTTCCGTAATCACCAGATGAGCGGCATCGTCAAGGCCCTCTGGATCATCTTCCTGATCTTCATCCCGCTGATCTCACTGCTGGTTTACGTCATCGTCTACGGACGCGGCATGGCCACGCGCCAGCAGGAAGCGGTCGTGGCGGCACAGAAGGAGCAGGCCGCCTACATCCAGCAGGTCGCGGGTACGAGCCCTGCCGAGCAGATCGCCCAGGCGCAGCAGTTGCTG
>NBNH01000187.1 GCA_004379115.1 Actinomycetales bacterium mxb001 | reverse complement strand
ATGGCCGCGTGCGTGGTGCTCGCGACGACGCGCGCCGACGTCAACAACGTGGCTCGGCGGTGGCTCGACGTGCGCAAGATCTCTTTCGCTTCGATGGATGAAGCGGTCACGATGACGGGTATGGAGTACGGGGGCATTACGCCCATCGGCCTGCCAGACGACTGGCCCATCCTCATCGACCCGCGGGTGATGGATGCACCCACCGTGGTGATCGGCAGCGGCATACGTCGATCGAAGATCGTGCTGCCGGGCTCGCTGCTCTCGGTCGCCCCGCGCGCCCACATCGTCGACGGCCTCGCCCAGCCCATCGCGTCTTAGTTACCCCAGTGGTGGGAAATCAACCTGTTAACCCACCCGTCGAGTAACTAGGACGCGGAGGCTGGCGCGGGGGTGGGTACGCCGTGGCCGGTGGAGCGGTCGTAGGCCAGGCGCAGCAGGACGCCGACGATCGCCCCGATGATCGCCATCGGCGTGACGATCAGGCCTGCGCCTGCCCCGAGGACGACCGCAAGCAGCCCGCTGGAGAAGGGCAACTTGAGCATCGCCGCACATGAGGCGGCGATGCCGGTCACGATGAGCGCGCTCATAGATACGGAAGGCAGCAGCAGCCCGATGCACACGGCGACGGCGACACCGATGAAAGTGGACGGGAAGATCGGGCCGCCCCGGTAGCCGCCCCCCAACGACACCCCGTAGGCCACTGCCTTCGCAAGGGCGATGAAGATGACCGCGACAACGGATGTCTCCGCGATCAGTGAAGGCATAGCGGTCTCTCCGGAGAACGGCACGACGTCGTAGGGCTGATCGAAGGCGATCATGCTGATGGTCGCGAGTGCTCCGATGACGAGCGCGGCCCCGATAATCGTCACGACGGGACGCTTCTTGGATGCACGCAGCGTTGCGTATCCGACGGTGCGCGATAGAAGCACGGCGACGCCAGCGACGAGCGCGACCACTACTCCGACTCCGAGATCAGCGAAGGTCAGCTGGTCCACCGCGGTGATGCCCGGAACGGCGAGTTCGACCTCACCCAGCCCGGCGAAGGGTCCGATGCCGGTGAGTACGAGGTAGCTCGAGCCGATGGCGATGAACATGGGGATCAGCACCTGCCGCGGCATCGCACCGAGCGCAGCGAACTCCAGCACGAAGAAGGCAGCGACGAAAGGATTGCCCAGGATGGTGCTGATGGCGGCGATGCCGCCCAGGGCCATCGCCATCTGCTGGACCTGTGGGCTCTGCTTGCGCGTGACGAGTCCACCTATCACGGTGCCGACGACGATCAGCGGAGCCTCGGGACCAAGCACGCCGCCGAAGATCAGGGTGGCCAGCGCCACCGACAGCGCGGCGATAGCTCGCGAGGGACCGACATCGAAGTGGAAGCCCTCGAGCGGACTGCCCATGCCCTCACCCAGTCGCCACGCGGCGATGATCAGCAGCGCGCCGACCAGCAGCATGGCGATGACCCACCACCACGGCACCTCGGTGAGGCCCAGCGTGTTGGGCAGCCAGTCCCAGACCAGGTTGGTGCCCTGAGCCATGACCACCAGGAAGATGGCGGACCCGATTGCGGCAAGGATGCCGAGGACGACCGCAAGAACGAGGACACGGACGAGCTCCCTCCCCGTGAGGGAGGGAGCTGCGTCGTTGGGTGTGCTCAGCTGAGTGCCTTGGCCTTCATCTTGTCGAACTCGTCCTGGGAGATGGCACCGGACTGCAGCAACTGCTGCGCCTGGGCGATCTGCTCGGCAGGGCTCGTACCCGCGACCTGCTGGATGTAGGCGGCCTGCTCCTTCTGTGCCGCCACGACCGCTTCCTGCTGGCGCGTGGCCAT
>NBNH01000186.1 GCA_004379115.1 Actinomycetales bacterium mxb001 | reverse complement strand
CTTGACGACGAGGCGCACCTTGTTGTCGCGTGCGAAGTTTACGGCCGCGATGATGTCTTCGGCGCTCTCAGCGGCGACGGCGTACTCGCTCGCAGTCGACTCCCACGCCTTGTACATGCCCGTGGACTGCGTTGCGCCAGCCTGCTCTTCGAGGTACCACGGGTTGCGCAGTCGGGCCGGGACGGGACCAGGCTTCAGGTCGGCCCAGGGTTGCTGCGGACGGATCAATCGCTTGCCGACCTTGCGTCGCAATTGCTCCCAGCGACCACGCGACGGCCACGCGGAGTACGGCGCGACCTCGTCGTGGGGCGCCGCATCGGCGATGCCGGGCGTGATGGCAGCGGTGGCAGCGCCAGCGGCCAAGCCCATGAACGTACGGCGGTGAAGGCGGGGACTCTCAGTCATAGACGGCAGCGTAGAGGGAATGTCAGCCGCTCTGGCAGAGTGTGGCGATCCCACCCGGAAGAGGTCCTCGTGAGTCCACTGCTCGCCCTCGTCTCCAGCCTGTGCTGGGGACTGGCGGACTTCACGGGCGGCATGGCGGCGCGACGAGTCGGCGCCCTGCGGGTCGTGTGCATCACGTATCCCGTGGGACTGGTCTTCCTCCTCATTCTCGCTCTCACCATCGTCCCGGGCACCATCGACGCCGACACGCTCCGCTGGTCGGCCTTCGTCGGCGTCTTCGGCCTGGCTGCCATGTTCCCGCTCTACGGCGCGCTGGCCCTCGGGCCCATGGGCATCGTTTCCCCGCTCACGGCGCTGGGTGGCGCGCTCGTGCCGGTCGTGGTCGGAATCGTGCGCGGAGAGACGGTCACGGCACTCACCGTCGGCGGCATGATCCTCGCGATCGCCGCGGTCATCCTGGTCAGTCGCGAGCCAGGACCCCATCGTCGCGTGACTCCACGCGCTCTCGTTCTCTCGGCAGCGGCGGGTCTGCTCATCGGCATCTACCTCACGGGCATCGGCGTTGCGCCCGAGACCTCCGGGATCTGGGTCGCCACCCTCGGACGCGCCGTGGGATCGGGCATCCTGGTGGTGGTCGCCATCGTGCTCATCGCGCGAAAGGGCACCGCCTCATGGCGACCCTTCCCCTGGAAGCTGGCCGTCGTCACCGGCGTCGTCGATGCCCTCGCCAACGGCCTGTTCCAGCTCGCCGCCCAGCAGGGCGAGCTCATCGTCGTCGCGGTCATCGGCTGCCTCTACCCCGCCGCCACGCTCCTGCTCGCCCACTGGCTGCTGAAAGAGCGGATGTCGAAGATTCAGGGCGCCGGCGTAGTCCTGGCGCTCGGAGCCGCGATCGCACTGAGCGTCTGAGGACCTACGCCGTCTCGGCGAGTGCCTTGGCACTGGCCTCGAGTGCGCTGTCGACCTCATCCGGACCGATGCCCAGATGCGTGACCGCGCGAATCTGCCCATGCGGATAGGCGACCATTCCCACGCCATGCGCGCGCAACGCCTGCAGATAGGCCGAACGACGCGCCGCACCACCCTCGACCGCGAAGAGGACGAAGTTCGTTACCACTCGCCGGGGATCAAGACGATCGCCGCTCGGTTGGGCGAGATGCCCGGGGCTTCGCACACCGTCCTGCAGCGCTAGGCCTTCCGCGAGACGCTGCGCCATGACGTGGTCGTCGGCGAGTCGGGCGACGGTGCCCTCGGGTCCGTCGTCGAGGGCGATCAGTCCGGCCGCGGCGAGTACGCCGGCCTGGCGCATGCCGCCACCGACGAGCTTGCGGGCGCGTCGGGCGCGCCCGATGAACGACTCCGAGCCGACCACGACACTGCCTACCGGTGTGGCCAGGCCCTTGCTCAGGCAAAACGTCGCCGAGTCGGCGTCGGCCACCAGCGCGCTCACGGGCACGCCGAGGGCCACGGCCGCGTTGAACAGTCGCGCGCCATCGACGTGGATGGGCAACTCATCGGGAAGTGCCGTCCGCAATTGGCGCATGTCATCGGGTGTCACCGGCCGGCTCATGGTGTGGGCATGGCAGTTCTCGACGACGACGAGGCTCGTGATCGGACAGTGCGGATCGGTCGAATCCTGGATGGCGTCGATGACAGCGTCGACCGGCATGGTGCCGTCGGGTGTCTCGGCGATGGGACGAAGACCCGCACCGACGACCACGGCGTAGTTGGCGGCCTCGTCGTTGAAGATGTGCGACTCCGCGGGTGCGATAACTTCGCCGCCCCGAGGCACGTGGGCCATGAGGCTGACCAGATTGCCCATCGTGCCGGTGGGGACGAAGAGCGCCGCCTCCTTGCCCAGCAGGTCGGCGGCGCGGCGCTCAAGGGCGATCACGGTCGGGTCATCACCGAAGACGTCGTCGCCCACCGGTGCGGAGGCCATGGCCGCACGCATCGCCGGCGTCGGATGCGTCACCGTGTCGGAGCGCAGGTCGATCGCCGGAGCCTGCGGCGTGCTTGCCATGCGCGAAGGCTACGTGCAGACCGTGCCAGCGGGGGGCAGCACCCCGTCAAGGAGGAAGGCATCAACCGCTTCGTCGATGCAGTCCGATCCCTCGCGGTAGGCGGTATGCCCGTCGCCGTCGCGGATGAGCAGCGTGGCGTTGCCCAGTTGGTCGACGAGGACCTCGCCCCAGGGCAGGGGTGTCGCCGGATCGTGCGTGGTCGCGACGACGAGCACGGGCGGGAGTGGTTCGCTTGGCAGCGAGGGCGCAACGGTGGGCACCGGCCAGGTCGCGCACGGCAGGTTGCCCCACGCGAGGTACTCACCCAGGAAGGGCAGTTCCTGCGCCCACTCGATCGCCAGCCGACGCGCGGACTCTTCGCCACCGGAGACGGGGCGGTCCACGCACGAGACGGCGTAGAACACCTCGTTCGCATTGTTGGCGTACGACCCCGTGCTGTCTCGACGCATGCGTGCATCCAGCAACTGCTGCAACGTCGAGCCATTGCCGTCGCGCAGATCGGCGAGGGCTCCGCGCAGGAGCGGCCAGTCCCCCTCCGGGGAGTACATCATCATCAGGATCGAGTACGTCGCCGCACCTTCGGTGAGCGGACGGGCCGGATCGCCGGTCGACGCAGGGCGCGCATCGAGCACATCCAGCCACCCGCGCAAGTCAGCAAAGGCAGTCGCGCGATCACCCGTGAAGGGACAGTCATCCCGGCCCAGGCAGTCATCGATGAAGCGACCCAGCGCATCCTCGAAGCCCCGGCCCTGCTCCAACGTGACCTGCTCTGCGGTCAAGGTTGCGGGTAGCGGCCCGTCGAGGACGAAGCGCCCGACGTTCTGGGGAAACAGTGCGGCGTACGTCGCCCCGAGATGCGTGCCATAGGACACCCCGAGGTAGTCCAGCTGCGGCTCGCCCAGTGCCGCGCGCAGGACATCCATATCGCGCGCGGAGTCTGCCGTCGCCATGTGCTCCAGGAGCCCCGGCACGGGCGCCGTGCAGGCGGCGACGAAACTCGCCGTGAGGTCGACGAGTTGGCGCTCCTCCTCAGGCGTGTCCGGAGTGGCATCGGAGGCGACTAGGGCGTCGAGGTCGGCATCGGTCCCGCACTGGACGGGTGCGGAGTCACCCACGCCACGCGGGTCGAACCCCACGAGGTCGAAGCGGTCCATCACGTTGTCCGAGACGACGTAGTCACGGGCAGCGGCGTACTCGACGCCACTTGAACCAGGACCGCCGGGATTGATGACCAGGGAGCCCGCACGATCGCCGCGAGCGGGCACGCGCAGGAGGGCAAGCTCGAGTGTCTCGCCGTCGGGATCGTTGTAATCGACGGGAACGAGGAGGCGCGCGCACTCGTCGGGGCCGCAGGGCTCCCAGTCGAGGGTCTGCGAGTAGAAGCGAGCGAGATCTGGCGAGGGTGGCGGGAGCGTGACGACCGGAGTCGACTCCGAGGTGACCGACCCGGTCGCGGTGCAGCCGCTCAGTGCTGCCGCGGCCACCGCAGCCACGGCGACGACGACGGGCCTGCGCTTCACCCCCTGAGGCTACGTGGGCGCGACGCGTCGATGCCCCCCGGCGTACGGTGGAGACGTGGCCAAGTCCGACGGCGACCAGTTCGCGCGCATGGTGCAGTCCGGCATCGCACGCGGCCTCGACGTGGTCGAGGCGTGGCGGGTGGCTCGCGCCGAACGCCCCACACCACAGGCACGCCAACTCCAGGCCGAGCACCAGCGTCTCGCGGCCCAGGCCAAACGCGAGGTCACTCGATACCGACGGCGCGACCGCCGCCTGCAAACACAGGTGACGGCTGGCACCGCGGTAGCGGGCGTGGCCGGCACGATCGGGGTCATCGATGTCCTCGCGGAGGCGACCACGTCACAGGCCGCCGTCTACGGGCCTTCGTGGATGTGGGTCGGCACCGCTCTCGTCGGGGCCGTCGTCGCGATCGCCTCCAAGCGCGCCCGCTCATCGCTTCCTCCCGAACCCCGCGTCGCCGTGCCACCACCTCCCCCCGCAACCGTGCCCGCCTCGGCCATCGGCGCGGCTGAAGCTCAGCGGCTCAACGCCCTTCGACTCCAACTCGCGCAGGTGATTCCCGCGATGCAGCAGCTTCATCCCGGTGCTGCCGCCGAGTTGCGCCAGGCCGACACCGAGGCAGCGCCGCCTCTGCACGGTCTCGTGGATCGGCTATCCGTGCTCGATCGGATCCGCCGCGAGATGCCGGGCACCCAGGCGGAGGCGGCCGCGACGGTTGCCGCGGTCGAGGTGCGCGATCGACTCGCGGCCGGTTGCGGCACCTATGAGCGCCTGCTCGCCGCCTCGGCCACGATGCTGGCGGCCCCGGACATCGCTCGCTCCACCGACGAGGTGCTGGGGCCGGCTCTCCAGGCGATGACGGCGTACACGCACGGACTGCAGCGCACCGCCGAATCGCTGGGCCCGCAGGATCGCTAGCGCACGGCGACGAGCGGATCCTTCAGTTCGACCATGAGCCCTTCGAGGACGAGGGGCAGCGCTCCATTGGCGTGCACCGCAAGGCGCGTGCGCTCGATCGCCTCCAGGCGTCGGCCCGTGTCGGAGGACAGGCTGCTTGAGGCTTCCTGCTGCAGTTGCGTGCGCATCTCGTCATTGACCAGTGCCACGGACGCACCCATCTGCAGTACGAGAACGTCGCGGTAGTACGACAGCAGGTCGACGAGCGCACGATCGACCTGGTCGCGGATGGCACGGGTGCGCCTGCTCTTCTGCATCTTCTGCAGGTCCTTGAGGGGCTTGGAGAGCAACTTGTCGTAGCGCGCCTTCGTGACGCCCTCGGCACCGTCGCCATAGGCACGACGCAACTCGTCCTCTTCCTCGGCATCGAGGGCATCGGTCAGGGCGCTGGCATCCTCCATCGCCGATGAGAGGAGTTCGCCCGCGGCGATGAAGCAGGCGGCGAGGTCGCGGAGCGAGCCGGGGATGCGCAGGATCTCCTGCCGTCGCAGCCGCGCTCCCTCGTCGGTCGCGAGTGCGCGAGCCCGGCCGATATGTCCCTGCGAGGCGCGCGCCGCGAAGGCAGCCATGGCCGGATCGACGCCGTAGCGCTCCTGCAGGGCAGCCGCCACCTCGGGCGTGGAGGGGGTGCGCAGATTGACCGCGCGTACCCGCGAGCGAATGGTCGGCAGGACATCTTCGGCGCTCGGCGCGCACAGGATCCAGACGAGGTGCGGGGGTGGTTCCTCCAGCACCTTGAGCAGCACGTTGACGGCCTGGTCCGTGAATCGGTCGGCGTCTTCGATGATGACGATGTGCCACGGAGCGTCGGCAGGGACAATAGACGAGCGGGCGATCAACTCGCGTGCGTCGTCGGTGCTGTAGCTCAGGGTCTCCGAGCGCACGATTTCGACGTCGGGATGCGTGCCCGTGCGAGCACCGCGGCAGATGGAGCACGTGCCACATCCGCGATCAGGGCACTGCAGCGCAGCGGCGAAGGCGGCCGCGGCGGTGGAACGCCCGGAGCCGGGCGGTCCGGTGATGAGCCACGCGTGCGTCATGCCCTGACCCGCGTCGCCACCGAGCCCTGCTGCATCGACCGCGCGGGAGAACTCCTCCACCGCGGCGTCTTGGCCGACGAGCGCATCCCAGGCCGACATCAGGCGTCCTGGACCAAGCCTTCAACGACCACGGTGATCTCCACCGCCAGGTCCTCCGCCGGTCGGGAGGCGTCGAGCACCAGATAGCGGTCCGGATCGCTGGCGGCGATGTCGAGGAATCCCTGCCGCACGCGGCGGTGCCAGTCCAAGGGCTCGGACTCCAGGCGATCGGGACCGACGACGCGTGCGAGCCCGATCTGCGGATCGACGTCGAGCAGGATCGTCAGGTCAGGACGCAGGCCGCCCGTGGCCCACAGGCTCAACTCGGCGACCTTCTCGAGACCGAGGTCGCGCCCAACGCCCTGATAGGCCACGGAGGAGTCCATGAAGCGATCGCTGATGACAATGTCGCCGCGCTGCAGCGCGGGGCGGATGACGCGCGCAGCGTGATCCCCGCGCGACGCGGCGAACAGCAGTGCTTCGGCGCGATCATCCAGGCCGGTGTTGGCGGGGTCGAGCAGGATGCCGCGAATGGATTCAGCGGCCGGAGTGCCGCCGGGCTCGCGGGTGCGCACCACGGTGTGGCCGCGAGAGGCTAGGTAGTCCGCCAGGGCAGCCGACTGCGTGGACTTGCCCGCGCCTTCCCCGCCCTCGAAGACGAAGAAGAGCCCGGGTGCGTTCGGCCCCTCGATCACAGCGCGAGCCTACGGCGCTCGACGTCAGGTGAACCGAATCGGGTCTATCGGCCGGATTTCCGCGGAATAGACCCGATTCCGTTCACGTGAGCGTGGGTCAGCGGCGGGAGCGGTGACTAGAACTCGGCCGGGGGTGACGCGGCCATGACGGCTGCCGTCGACAGGGAAGGAGCCGCCTTCTTGGCCGCCGCCTTCTTGGCCGGGGCCTTCTTGGCGGCCTTCTTCGTCGCCGCCTTCTTGGCGGGGGCCTTCTTGGCCGGAGCCTTCTTGGCCCCGCGCTTGGCCGTCTTCTTCACCGGCCCACGGGCGCGCCGATCGGCGAGCAGTTCGTACGCGCGGTCCGGCGTGAGGGTCTCGGGGTCGTCGTCGCGACGCAGGGAGGCATTGACCTCGCCGTCGGTGACGTAGGGACCGAAGCGACCCTCCTTGAGCACGACGGGACGCTCGCTGACGGGATCGTTGCCGAGTTCCTTCAGCGGCGGTGCAGATGCTGCACCGCGACGCTGCTTGGGCTGAGCCAGCAGCGCCAGCGCTTCGTCGAGTGTCGTCGCGAAGATCGCCTCCTCCGAGGGCAGCGAACGCGATTCCTTGCCCTTGAGGATGTAGGGGCCGTAGCGGCCGTTCTGAGCGGTGATCTCCACGTCATCGGCGGGGTCGACTCCGATGACCCGCGGCAGCGAGATGAGTTGCAGCGCATCCTCGAGCGTCACGGTGTCGAGCGACATGGTCTTGAAGAGCGAGCCCGTGCGCGGCTTCGCCGACTTGGGTGCACCGTCTTCGAGCACCTCGGACACGTAGGGGCCGTAGCGGCCAGCCCGCGCGATGATGAGGCGCCCGGTCTCCGGGTCGGTGCCCAGCTCGCGCTCACCCGACGGCTGCGAGAGCAACTCCTCGGCCTTGACCGCGTCGAGTTCGTCGGGCGGGAGGTCCTCGGGGATCGATGCACGGTCCTCGCCGCGCTCGACGAAGGCGCCGTAGCGACCCACGCGCACCACCGCATCGGTGCCGGGGATCGGGAACGTCGACAGGCCTCGCGCATCGATCGCTCCGAGGTCGGAGCACAGATCGAGCACGCCGCGGAAGTCGGCACCGTCCATGTGACCGCCGCGCCAGAACGTCTCGAGCCGCTCATTGCGATGGGAGTCGCCGCTGGCGATGGAGTCGAGTTCCTCCTCCATCTTGGCGGTGAAGGCGTAGTCGACGAGTTCGCTGAAGTGCTCCTCGAGCAATCGGATCACGGCGAAGGCGATGAAGGACGGGACCAGGGCCGAGCCCTTCTTCCAGACGTATCCGCGATCGACGATGGTGCTCATGATGGATGCGTAGGTCGAGGGGCGACCGATGCCGAGCTCCTCGAGCTTGGCGGTCAGCGAGGCCTCGGTGAAGCGTGCCGGCGGATTGGTCGAGTGGCCGTCGGGCTCCAGGTCGAGCAGCGTCAGCGTCTGGCCCTCCGTGAGCACGGGCAGCACGCGCTCCTTCTCGTCGTCGGTGTCGTCCTCGCGCGTGTCCTCGTAGGCGGCCTTGAATCCGGCGAAGAGCGTGACGGTGCCCGAGGCGGTGAACTCCACATCGCGGCCATCCGATGCGGTCGCGCCGATGCGGACCGTGGTGGTGGCGATGCGCGCATCGGCCATCTGCGAGGCGACGGTGCGCTTCCAGATGATGTCGTAGAGAGCAGACTCGTCGGCGGTGAGTTCGCCCCTGACGTCGGCCGGCAGCCGGAAGCTGTCGCCGGCCGGACGGATGGCCTCGTGAGCTTCCTGCGCGTTCTTGACCTTGCGGTCATACCGGCGCGGCGCGTCGGCGACATGGTCGGCGCCGTAGAGCTCACGGGCCTGGGTGCGAGCTGCATTGACCGCCTGGTCCGACAGCGTTGTCGAGTCCGTACGCATATAGGTGATGTAGCCGCGCTCGTAGAGACCCTGCGCCACGCGCATCGTGCGCTGGGCATTCCAGCGGAAGCGACGCGATGCCTCCTGCTGCAGCGTCGAGGTCATGAAGGGGGCGTAGGGGCTGCGCTTGCCCGGCTTCTCGACGACCGAGCGCACGGTGTAGGACGCCCCGGCCAGCGCAGCGGCCAACTCCAGGGCACCGGCCTCACCGAGCACCAGGACGTCGTCCTTGCTCGAGAGGCGGCCCTGGTCGGTGAAGTCCTTGCCGGTGGCCAGTCGACGCCCCTCGACCTGCACCAGGCGCGCAGCGAAGGAGCCCGGATCGAAGGTGGCGGAGAGGTCCCAGTACGACGAGGAGACGAACGCGATGCGCTCTCGCTCGCGGTCGACGACGAGTCGCACGGCGACGGATTGCACGCGACCGGCGGAACGCGCCTCGCGGCCGATCTTCTTCCAGAGGACCTCGGAGACGGGGTAGCCGTAGAGACGGTCGACGATGCGTCGCGTCTCCTGGGCATCGACCAACTTCATGTCGAGATCGCGGGTCTGGTCGAGGGCGTCGGCGATGGCGTGCTCGGTGATCTCGTTGAAGACCATGCGGCGCACGGGCACCTTCGGCTTGAGCACCTCAAGGAGGTGCCAGGCGATGGCCTCGCCCTCGCGGTCCTCGTCTGTCGCCAGCAGGAGTTCGTCCGCTTGCGCGAGCTTCTTCTTCAACTCGGCGATGCGCTGCCGCTTGTCAGCGTGGACCACGTAGTAGGGGATGAAGCCCTCATCGGTGTCGACGGCGTACTTGGCCCAGGCCTGCTTGCGGAGCGTCTCGGGCAGCTCGGACGCCTTGCTCGCGAGGTCGCGGACGTGGCCGATGGAGGCCTCGACCTCGAAGGAGCGGCCGTCGGCACGGTTGAGATATCCCGCGATCGTCTTCGCCTTGGCGGGCGACTCCACGATGACGAGCACGCGCTCCGTTGCCACTCCGACTCCACTTCTTCTCCGCACCCACCGGGCGGTGAGGTCCGCCGTGGGAGTGTGCGGGGTCGGGGGGCACCCCTGTCAAATGCCCCGCGACACGCGACGCCCCCCACCCCCTACGGGGGTGAGGAGCGCGAACGTGTCCCGCGGAGCGGAACGACCCCTACGAGGTCGACGACATCTGCTCCTCGCCGACCGCGATCGGACGGCGCTTGGAGATGATCACGGCCACCACCACGATGAGCGTGGCCCCGATGGCGATCGCCCAGCGCAGGGTGGTGTTGGCACCCTCGCCGATCGACAGCGCGACGACCGCGGGCGCGATGAGCAGCGCCACGAGGTTCATGACCTTGATGAGCGGGTTGATCGCCGGGCCCGCGGTGTCCTTGAACGGATCGCCCACGGTGTCGCCGATGACGGTGGCGGAGTGCGCCTCGGAGCCCTTGCCACCGAAGTGGCCGTCCTCGACGTACTTCTTGGCGTTATCCCATGCGCCGCCGGAGTTCGAGAGGAACACGGCCATGAGTACGCCAGTGGCGATGGTGCCCGCGAGGTAAGCGCCCAGGGCACCCACGCCGAGGCCGAAGCCGACGGCGATGGGAGTGAGCACGGCGAGCAAGCCCGGGGTGATGAGCTCACGCAGTGAATCGCGCGTGACGATGTCGACGACCTTGCCGTATTCGGGCTTCTCGGTGCCCTCCATGATCCCGGGGTGCTCGCGGAACTGGCGGCGCACCTCGAAGATGACGGCGCCGGCCGCGCGGGACACGGCGTTGATGGCCAGGCCCGAGAAGAGGAACACGACCGCGGCGCCGATGATCAGGCCCACGAGGTTGGCCGGGTTGGCCACGTCGAGCACGCCGGAGTACTGCAGCAGGTCAGCGAGGCTGCGGATGGACTCGCCGGCCGCGTCACCCGCGGAAGCCGTCGCGCCCACGACCGCGTCGCGGAAGGAGCCGAACAGCGCGGTGGCCGCCAGCACGGCCGTGGCGATGGCGATGCCCTTGGTGATGGCCTTGGTGGAGTTGCCGACCGCATCGAGGCGCGTGAGCACCGCGGCACCCTCGCCCTCGACATCGCCCGACATCTCGGCGATGCCCTGGGCGTTGTCGGAGACCGGGCCGAAGGTGTCCATCGACACGATGACGCCGACCGTGGTGAGCAGGCCGGTGCCGGCGAGTGCGATCGCGAACAGGCCGAGCACGACCACGCCGCCACCGAGGAGGTAGGCGCCGTAGACCGCGGCACCGATGAGCAGTGCCGAGTACACGGCCGACTCCAGGCCGAGCGAGATACCGGAGAGGATGACGGTGGCCGGGCCGGTCAGCGAGCTCTTGGCCACGTCGTCGACGGGACGGCGGTTGGTCTCGGTGAAGTACGCCGTCAGCTGCTGGATGAGAGCAGCGAGAACGATGCCGATGATCACCGAGCCGATGACGAACCAGCGCGGGTCGATGGGGGTGCCCGCAGCGAGATCCTCGGCCGCGATGCCGCCGATGGAACTGATGTCGGCCCACGAACCGGGGACGAAGACGAAGACCGCCACGAGGACGAGGACGGCGGAGATCACGGCCGATATGAAGAAGCCGCGGTTGATCGCGCTCATGCCCGAGCGATCCGAGGCGCGCGGGGAGACCGCGAAGATGCCGATGACGGCGGTGATGACGCCGATGGCGGGGATGACCAGGGGCAGCACCAGGCCGAGTTCGCCGAAGGCCGCCTTGCCGAGGATGAGCGCGGCGACGAGCGTCACGGCGTACGACTCGAAGAGGTCGGCGGCCATGCCGGCGCAGTCGCCGACGTTGTCGCCCACGTTGTCGGCGATGGTCGCCGCGTTGCGGGGGTCGTCCTCGGGGATGCCCTGCTCG
>NBNH01000185.1 GCA_004379115.1 Actinomycetales bacterium mxb001 | reverse complement strand
GTGGGGTACCAGTTGTTGTACGCCTCTGGTTCAGCGTGCGCTGCGGGCGCGCTCATGAAGCCGAGGACACAGGCGGTGGCGGCTGCGGCGGCCACCCAGGCGGAGGACTTGGTCATGCGCACATGATGAGGCGTCTGGGCGTGGAAAGGGGTGTCCTTGAGGGGATTCCCAGGCTTTTGAGGCGGAGGGTCAGGTGACTCGGGTCGTGATGCGGGTGATGGGGCCTGCCCCGACGGAGTTGATCGCTCGGACCTGCACCGTGATGCGCTGGCCGCGCTTGGCGCCCTTGAGAGTGACACGTGTGTCGGACGTGCGCGTCCAGGGCCCGCTTCCAACCCGGTACTCGTAGCCGGTGATGTCCGTCCAGCCGGTGTGGAGAGGCGCTCGCCAGGTCACCGCCAGGGACGACAAGAGAGCCTGCGCTCGGGCGCCAGAGACGGGTCCAGGAATGACAGGGGATGGTGCGGGGGAATGCACCTTGATCGTGTAGGAGTTCCCGGTGCGCGAAAGGACTTCGACACCCACTCCCTCAACAACGAGGGTCTCGCCAACGGTGAGTGGCTTCATGATGTCACCGCTTCGATCGCGCGGCACTCGGATGGGGCCTTCACCTGTACCGATGGCGGGGTCCACGACGTAGGGGAGTATCCCCTCGGGACTGGCCGTATCGACGCCCCGACGGGTTCGGGATTCGAGGGCCAGGAAACGAGTCCCTCCGAGCGGAACCACGGCGGCTTTGGTCCCTTTGGATGACAAGGTCACGGAGTCCAGAGCAACCTGATTCGTGCCGCTCCCCAGGCATGCCACTTGGCTGTCGCCGATCCAGTCGAGCACCCACCTCTCCCAGGCAAAGAGTTCGGGAGTGATGGCGTCGTAGTTGCTCATCATGCTGTAGTGGCCGACGTACTCCCATGCGTCCTGCTGTTCGGGGAGAGTGGGCTGCATCTTGTAGAGATCCACGAGTCTCATCGTGTGCAAGATCTCGTGGGCGACGACCACTGGCCTCATGTACTGCCAGTCGGTGCCGATGGTCGTCCCATTCATGAGCACATTGTCGTCGGCGATGACGCCGAAACTCTGATCGCCGACGAATGCAGGACTTACCGCGTACCCCTCGATCTTGCCGGTAGGGGGCATGACGATGATGAATGCTTGCGTCTGAGAGAAGTCGACGTAGGGGTCAGCGGCTCGAACGGCATCCTCGATGAATGCGCGATGGTCATCTCCGCTCATTCCCCTGTAGTACGTGTACGCCGACGCTGGCTTCGGCATACGAAACCAGCCGTGTGGTCCATTGACCGAGAAGTCCACCCTGCCGTGGCTGAGGTCCTCCATGATCTGCAGTCCCTGCGGCACGAACGAGTCGTAGTAGGCCTGCGCCGTGAGTTTCGCCGGTTCGTCACTGAAGTCGACGAAGATGGTCGCCACATCTACAGTGCCTCGACTAGGAACCCTATCTGGCAATGGCGTAAACCCGATCTGCACAACGTGATCGCCGGCCTTCACCATTGGCTTGCAGTCCGCGACGGTGAGGCGCACCCCCTCGGTGGCGGCGCTAGCACTCCCCGCAGGCGCAACAAGGACTGCCGCGATGAGCGCCCCACAGGCTGTCGCCGTCCGAATCCACATGATTTCCTGTCATTTCCGCGCATTACCTTCTACTGAAACAGGAAGCCTAGAGGTGACGTCTGAGCGACGCGCGGTGAACTACCGCCTACTCACACCCCGCGGCGCTGAGCCTTCAGACCAATGTCCATCCGCTCGCGGGCCTCGCGCACCTGGGCCCGCTC
>NBNH01000184.1 GCA_004379115.1 Actinomycetales bacterium mxb001 | reverse complement strand
GCACCGAGTGTCGGCGACATCGCGGGACCGGAGACATAGAGCGGCTCCAGAAGGACGAGTCGCACGAGGATGCTCGCGAGCAGCGCGATGCCCAGGACGATGCCGGCCTCGCGGGCGATGCGCAGCGCCCACCAGCCGGCGCTTCGGCGCGGAGGCGGGGCGGCATGCCGGCCGTGCGCGGAGGTACTCGCGACCACGGGGATCTCGGCCGTGTCATCGTCTCGACCCGGGGCGAGCGTCTCGTCCACGCCTACTCGCCAGGGGTGGAGGAGACCAGTGCGGGCTGCTCGAAGGTGGCGGGGATCTCCAGCACCTGCGCATTGCCGAAGGGCCAGACGACCACGAAGGCACGCCCGATGACCCTGTCGACGGGGACGAAGCCGCCACCCGGATCGCCCATGTGCGCGCGCGAATCGGCGGACGCCGATCGGTGATCACCCATCACCCACAGGTGCCCTTCGGGCACGAGGACGTCGAACGGCTGCTTGCTGGGCGGGTTGTTGCGGTAGAGGTAGGGCTCTTCGTCGAGCGGGACGCCGTTGACCGTGATGCGGCCGTCGGCGTCACAGCACACGACGCGGTCGCCGCCCACGCCGATGACGCGCTTGATGAAGTCGGTGTCGCGCGGAGGGGCGAGACCGACGATCTCACCGAGGCCGCGCGCGATCATCTGCGGGATCGACGGCTCGGGTTCGACGACATCGCCGAAGACGAAGGAGTTGGTCCCGTCGAAGACGATGAT
This sequence comes from Actinomycetales bacterium mxb001, assembly GCA_004379115.1. GTDB lineage: Bacteria > Actinomycetota > Actinomycetes > S36-B12 > S36-B12 > Mxb001. Next base: position 38,114 of record NBNH01000184.1, on the reverse strand, counting down.
GTCGCCGCGTTCGACGGGCCGCACGTGGTAGACGACCTTGTTGACGAGGACCCGGTCGCCCACCTGCAGCGTGTCTTCCATGGATCCCGAGGGGATGTAGAAGGCCTGCACGAGGAAGGTCTTGACCAGGAAGGCCACCAGGAAGGCGCCGACGATGAGGAGGGGGAATTCCAGCCAGCCGGGAATTCTCGCGCGCTGCTTGTCCTGCGGCATCGAGACCTCCGGCTGGTCCGACGCGCTCACGCCGGAAGGGGTTCCCTCGCCGGGTCGGCTGTCGCTCATCGCGTTGCGAGCCTAGCGCTCCGCGCGCGCCGGACGGTCCTACTCGCCGGTGGCGGGAGTGGCGTCGCGGCGCTCCTTGATCTTCGCTGCCTTGCCGCGCAGATCGCGCAGGTAGTACAGCTTGGCGCGGCGGACATCGCCACGGGAGACGACCTCGATCTTGTCGACGATCGGCGTGTGCACGGGGAACGTGCGCTCGACACCGACGCCGTAGGACACCTTGCGCACCGTGAAGGTCTCGCGCAGGCCTGCGCCCTGACGACCGATCACCACGCCCTGGAACAACTGGATGCGGGTCTTGTTGCCTTCGACGACCTTCACGTGAACCTTGACGGTGTCACCGGCCCGGAAATCGGGAACGTCGGCCTTGAGGGAGAGGGCATCGAGATCATCGAGCGTCTGCATGGCGGTGTCGCTTCCTGCCGGCGCCACAGGTCGCCCGCGGTCGAGCCGCCCGGAGGCGGCGCGGCTCCGCACCCGGTTCGGGTCGGAGGACCGCTCCCTGATGGCCCTCCCCCTGTGGCGGGCGGGCCCCGCTATCGGCGGGAACGGCCTGGAAAGTGTGCCACAGCCTGAGCGGAGGCCGACCCGCGGGTGTCCGCTGGTCGGACACCGGCCCGACTGGCCGCGCCCACCCGAAGAATCAGTCTTCCAGGAGGTCGGGTCTCATCTCGCGCGTACGCCGCTCCGCCTGGTCACGCCGCCAGGCAGCGATGCGCGCGTGGTCGCCCGACAGGAGCACCTCCGGCACGACATGACCGCGCCAGTCGGGAGGCCGGGTGTAGACCGGACCCTCGACGAGCGACTCCATCGCTCCGGGCGCGAAGGAGTCGTCGACGATGCTCTCCTCGTTGCCGACGACGCCGGGCAGCAGGCGAGTCACGGCTTCGACGATGACCAACGCGGCGACCTCGCCGCCGGCGAGCACGTAGTCGCCGATCGACACCGGGACGACCTCGATGCGCTGGGCATAGTCCTCGGCGACCCGCGCGTCGATGCCCTCGTAGCGACCGCACGCGATGACGAGTCCGGGGCGCGCAGCCCACTGTGTCGCCACGGCCTGCGTGAACGGACGACCCGATGGCGTGGGAATGACCAGCAACGGATCGACGTGAACGGCCAGCACGGCATCGAGGGCCTCACCCCAGGGCTCGGGACGCATCACCATGCCGGGGCCGCCGCCATAGGGCTCGTCGTCGACGGTGCGGTGGCGGTCGTGGGTGTGGTCGCGCAGATCGTGCACGTGAATGTCGAGCAGCCCCTGCTCGCGTGCCTTGCCGACCAGCGAAAGGTCAAGGGGCGCGAGGTAGTCGCGGAAGATCGTGATGATGTCGATCCTCATGGCCGGTCCTCGATGTCGAGCAGCCCCTCCGGTGGCCGCACGATCACGCGGCCGGCATCGAGATCGACCTCGGGCACGATCTCGCTGACGAAGGGGACGAGGATCTCGCGGTCGTCGGCCGCGCGCACGGCCAGGACATCCTGCGCGGGCAGGTGGAGGACCTCGGTGACCGTGCCGATCGGGGCGCCATCCTCGGTAACCGCAGCCAGGCCGAGCAGGTCGTCGTCGTAGTACTCGTCGGGCCCCTCGGGTCGCTCCCCTGGCGCGCGCTCGACCTCGAGCAGCAGGCCCGTGAGTTCCTCCGCGGCCGTGCGATCGTCGATGTCCTGGAAGTGCAGGCACAGGCGATTGCCATGCGGGCGGACCGATTCGATGAAGAGCACGCGGTCAGAGTCCGCGATCAGCAGCGGCGCACCCGGCACGAACCGGCGTTCGGGCTCGTCGGTGCGAGAGTCGATGAGGACGTCGCCCCGCACACCGAGTGCTCGCCCGATCCGAGCGACCACCACGCGCACGGGAAGGTCAGCGTTCGTCGACGTCGAGGAAATCGATGCGAATATGGCGCTCGGGCGAGATGGCCGACACCACGGTACGCAGCGCCGTAGCCGTACGCCCGGAGCGTCCGATCACTCGACCCATGTCCTCGGGGTTGACGCGCACCTCGAGCGAACGACCTCGACGGCCGGTGCGCTCGCGCACGTCGACATCCTCGGGGTTGTCGACGATCCCGCGGACGAGGTGGCCCAGGGCCTCATCGATCACGTCAGGAGCCCTCGGACTCGACGGCCTCGACAGCCTCGGCGACGGCCTCGTCGGCCACGGCGGCAGCAGCATCGGCGACCACGTCAGCCTCGACGGCAGCCTCGACCGCCGCCTCAGCCTGCGCGGCGGGGATCTCTCCGGCGTTGGCCTCCGCGATCTCGACGATGGCCTCAGCCTCGGCAAGCACGGCAGCGTCAGCGGCGGCAACAGCCACGGCCTCGGCGACAGCGGCGTCGGCCACCTTCTCAGCGACCTTGCGCGGTGCCGGCGTCTTGGGCTCGTCGGCAGCTTCCTTGACCGCAGCCTCGTAGGCCACGACCTTCGATGCCTTGGGAGCGGCAACCTTCAAGGTGCCTTCCTGTCCGGGAAGGCCCTTGAACTTCTGCCAATCTCCGGTGATCTTCAGCAGCACGAGCACGGCCTCGGTGGGCTGAGCGCCGACCTTGAGCCAGTACTGGGCACGCTCGGAGTCGATCTCGATGAGGCTCGGGTCCAGCATGGGCTGGTAGAGACCGATCTCCTCGATGGCACGACCGTCGCGCTTGGTGCGCGAGTCGGCGACGATGACGCGGTACTGGGGGGCGTGGATCTTGCCCACGCGCTTCAACTTGATCTTGACGGCCACGGCCGGCACTGCTCCATTCGATTCGGCCACCCGAAGGTGGTCAGGGTGGGTCCTGGGCGTCGCGTGGGGTGCGTCGCCGCCGGTCCCGGCGGGTACGCCGCCTTCGGGTTGAGAGGGTCCCTGAGCCGCGTACAGCACGGGGAAGTCTGCCAGAGGGGGGCCGGATCGGGCGAATCAGCCCCTAGGACCCGCCCAGGAGCTTCTTCACGTCGTCGGGAAGCTCGAAGTCGGCGGCCCCGGCTGGCGTGGGAGCCGGCGCCTCGCTTGCACGTGTCAGCGCATCGCGTTCCTCCGCCGCCCGCTTGGCCGGATTGCCGCTTCGCCCCTTCTTGGGCTTGGCCGGAGCCTTGCCCGAGCGACCCTTCGACTTCTTGCCGCCGCCGGCCCCGAAGCCGGGCATCCCCGGCATCGCGGGCATGCCCTTGCCACCGCGCATCTGACGCATCATCTTCTGCGCCTCGCCGAAGCGCTCGACCAGACCGTTGACGTCGCTGACCTGCGTGCCCGAGCCGCGCGCGATGCGCGCGCGTCGTGAACCGTTGAGGATCTTGGGGTCCTGCCGCTCCTGCGGCGTCATCGACTGGATGATCGCGGCCACGCGATCGAGGTCCTTGTCGTCGACCTGGTCGAGCTGGGCCTTCATGTCGCCCATGCCCGGCAGCATCCCGAGGATCTTGCCGAGCGAGCCCATCTTCTTGACGGCCTGCATCTGACCGAGGAAATCCTCGAGCGTGAAGTCTTCGCCCTGCGAGACCTTGCGCGCCATGCGCTCGGCCTCGTCGGCATCGAACGCCCGCTCGGCCTGCTCGATGAGGGTGAGCACATCGCCCATGTCGAGGATGCGGGAGGCCATGCGATCGGGGTGGAAGGCCTCGAAGTCCTCGAGCTTCTCCCCTGTCGACGCGAAGAGGATCGGGCGCCCGGTCACGGACACGATCGACAGCGCAGCACCGCCGCGGGCATCCCCATCGAGCTTGGTGAGGACGACTCCGTCGAAGCCCACGCCGGACTCGAACTCCTCGGCGGTGCGTACGGCGTCCTGGCCGATCATCGCGTCGACGACCAGCAGGATCTCGTCGGGATTGACAGCCTCGCGCACGTCACGCAGCTGCTGCATCAGTTCTGCGTCGATGGCGAGGCGTCCGGCGGTGTCGACGATGACGATGTCGCGAAGATCGATGCTCGCGCGCTGGACCGCATCGCGTGCGACGACCACCGGATCGCCCACGCCGTTGCCCGGCTCCGGGGCGAAGACGGGGACGCCCGCACGCTCGCCGACGATGCGCAACTGGTCGACGGCGTTGGGGCGCTGCAGGTCGGCGGCGACGAGCATGGGCGCATGGCCCTGCTCGCGCAGGTGGCGGGCAAGCTTGCCCGCGAGCGTCGTCTTGCCCGCGCCCTGCAGGCCGGCGAGCAGGATGACGGTGGGCGGGTTCTTGGCGAAGCGCAGGCGCCGGGTCTCGCCGCCGAGGATGGTGACCAACTGCTCGTGGACGATCTTGACGACCTGCTGAGCCGGGTTAAGCGCGCCGCTGACCTCGGCGGACATCGCCCGCTCCTTGACCGCGGCGCAGAACTCGCGCACGACAGGCAGCGCGACGTCGGCGTCAAGCAGGGCGATGCGGATCTCGCGGACCGTCTCGTCGATGTCCGCCTCGGACAGGCGCCCCTTGCCACGCAGGTTGCGGAAGGTCGCCGAGAGGCGGTCAGACAGGCTGGCGAACATCGTGTCCTCGGATCGGGGCCCGGGAGCCCGGGCACCCCGACAGACTAATGGGAGCCGGGCGCCAGGGCGTCGAGCACCGTCGCCACGATGCGCGCACGATCAACCGCCTCGAGCCTGCGTCCATCCGATCGGCGTACGTAGAACACATCGACCACCTCGGAGCCCAGGGTCGCTACGCGCGCAGCCGTGATGAAGGCGCCCGCCTGCGTCACGGCGGTACCGAGACGATGCAGGAGTCCTGGCTCATCATGTGCGCGCACCTCGAGCACGTCGGCTGACGACGCCGCCCCGGTGATGAAGTCAACGCGGGCAGGAGCACTCGTCGTGCGCGGGGGCTGCTGGCGGGCGGCCAACTTGGCGGCAACGTCGATGCCACCGGCGAAGGCGCGCTGAAGGTCGTGCCACACCTGCTCCTGGGTGGGCGGATCGCCGTACAGCGGATGGACCACCCAGGAACTCACCGCGCGGTCGCCCACGGTCTGGGTATCGGCGGAGCGGACCTCGAGCCGATTGAGTGCGAGAACGCCGGCAATGTCGGCGAGCAGCCCGGGTCGATCGTCGGCGGCGACCACGACCTGGGTCGCCGCCGAACCGGGAGTCATGCGCACCTGGAGGCCCGGGGCGCTCACCAGATCGGAGTGTGCGGACGCGACCTGCGGCTCGGCTGGCACAGCCTCGCCCGCGAGGCTCGCACGCGTGCGACCCACCAGGTCATCGATGAGGGCGGCCTTCCACTCGCTCCAGGCCGCCGGGCCGGTGGCCAGCGCGTCGGACTCGGTGAGCGCATGCAGGAGATCCAGGGTGCGCCGCGATCCGACGGCCTGCGCCACCGTCTCGATGGTCACCGGGTCGTCGAGGTCGCGCCGCGTCGCCACCTCGGGCAGCAGCAGGTGGTACTGAACCAGCGACGTCAGCACCGCGGTGTCGTCGGCGTTGAAGCCCAACCGGGGCGCGAGGTCGTCGATGATGCGCACCCCAACCTCGGTGTGATCCCCCGGACGCCCCTTGCCGATGTCGTGCAGCAGGGCTCCGACGAGCAGCAGGTCGGGTCGCTCGACGCGGCGCACGCGCTCACCAGCGTTTGCTGCCGTCTCGATGAGGTGCCGGTCAACGCGGTAGACATGCAGGGGGTTGCGCTGTGGCGCACCGCGCACCGGGCCCCACTCGGGGATGAGGCGCTCGACAAGGCCCACGCGATCCAGTGCCTCCCACACCGGGACGAGCGCGGGCCCCGATCCCAGGAGCGACACGAGCGCATCGCGCGCGTCGTCGGGCCACGGCACGGGCATGGGTGCCGTCTCCTCGGCCAAGCGATGGATGGCCGAGGGAGAGATGGGCAGGCCGGCCTGCGCAGCCGCGGCCGCCACCCGCAGCATGAGGACGGGATCGCGGTCGGGTCGGGCTTCGGCAGCGAGCACGACCTCGCCGTCATGCACGACGACGCCATCGGCCAGCGGCGTTCGCTCGGGGCCCGAACGCCGCATCCGGCGGCGAAACACTCGCGGACCGCTCTCGCGAGTCAATCGAGCCACGCGATGCCAGGTGATGTCCGAGGCATAGGACACGACGCGAGCAGCATCGGATACGCGTCGCAGCAGATCGTCGGCATCGCCCAGGCCGAGGCGTTCAGCCACGCGGTCCTGGTCTTGGAGGCGCAGCACATCGGTTGGCCGGCGATCGGCGCTCACGGCCCCCTCGTGCAGGGCATCGCGCACGTCGAGCAGTTGCTCGTGAGCGGCATCGAGGCCCTGGTGCGGCACATCCGTCAGCCAGGACGCCGCGACGGCACGCAGCACGGTGACATCGCGCAGCCCCCCGAATGACTCCTTGAGGTCGGGTTCGATGAGGTCGGCCAGGTCTCCGTGGCGCGCACGTCGTGCGTTGACGGTGTCACGAAGGTCAGACAGGCGACGCACCGCAAGGCCACGCCAATCGCCCAGGATCGACGAGCGCAGGCGCTGGGCGATGTCGTCGTCGCCCGCAACACATCGCAGGTCGAGTAGCCCGAGCATGACCCGTAGGTCGTTGGCCGCCATGCGACGGGCATGCGGCAGCGTGCGCACGCTGTGGTCGACGCGCACGCCCGAGTCCCAGATGGGGTACCACAGGCGATCGGCCACGTCGCCGATTGATGACTCGGCCCGGTCAGGCACGAGCAGGAGAAGATCGAGATCACTACCGGGTGTCAGCTCGGCACGGCCGTATCCGCCGACGGCCACCAGCGCGCAGCCAGCAGCTGCCGCCCCGGATGCGTCGAAGACATCGGATAGCCATGCGTCGGTGAGGTCGGAGAGCGCGCGACGACGCGCCGCGAGCGACACCTGATCCTCATCGGTCAGGAGCTCGCGGCGCGCCTCGCGATAGGCGGTCGCCTGCACGGTCAGATCGCGTCCGCTCCTCGTTCGTCCGTGCGCACTCGCACGATGCTTTCGACTGGAACGACCCACACCTTCCCGTCGCCGATCTTGCCGGTCTTGGCAGCCGACACGATGGTGTTGACGACAGCGTCGGCGTCGGCGTCATCGACGACGACCTCGACTCGGACCTTCGGAACGAGGTCGACGGTGTACTCGGCGCCGCGGTAGACCTCGGTATGGCCGCCCTGGCGACCGAATCCGCTGGCCTCGCTCACGGTCATGCCCTGCACGCCGCGCTCCTCGAGGGCAGTCTTGACGTCCTCGAGCTTGAAGGGCTTGATGATGGCGGTGACGAGTTTCATCTACTTGTCCTCTCCGTGAGAGTGGTGCCCGACGCCGGCAAAGACCCCGCCGCCGCCTGAGTCGCCAAGTTCGTACGCCGACTCCGCGTGCGCGGCCACGTCGATGCCGGATAGCTCATCGTCGCGGCTGATCCGCAGGCCGATGGTGGCCTTGATGATGAACGCGAGTATCAGGGTGATGATGAAGGAGTAGGCCATGACGGCAAAGGCGCCGAGGGCCTGGACGCCCAGGAGTCCCCATCCTCCGCCGTAGAGCACTCCATCCTTGCCCAACTCATTGACCTCCGTGGTGGCGAAGAAGCCGATGAGGAGGCAGCCAACGATGCCACCGACCAGGTGAACCCCGACGACGTCGAGCGAGTCGTCGTATCCGAGTCGGTACTTCAAGGTCACCGCGAAGGCGCAGATGACGCCCGCGAGCAGGCCGATGATGATCGCTCCCCAGGGCGCGACGAACGCGCACGCGGGCGTAATGGCCACGAGCGCGGCGACAGCACCGGAGGCGGCGCCCAGGCTCGTCGCGTGGCCGTCGCGCAGTTTCTCGACGAGCAGCCAGCCAAGGATCCCCGCTGCCGTGGCCACCATCGTGTTGGTGAATGCGAGCGCGGCGACCTGGCCGGCCCCGAGGGCTGAGCCGGCATTGAAGCCGAACCAGCCGAAGAACAGCAGGGAGGCACCGAGGACGACGAACGGCAGGCTGTGCGGCTTCATCGGTACGCGGCCGAAGCCGACCCTCTTGCCGATGACGATCACCAGCGCCAGGGCCGCCGCACCGGCGTTGATGTGCACCGCCGTGCCGCCCGCGAAGTCCAGGACGCCGAGAGTGGTCAGCCAGCCCGCGCCGGAGCCGCCCAGTTCCTCGTTGCCAAAGTCGAAGACCCAGTGGGCGACCGGGAAGTACACCAGCGTCACCCAGACGGCGGCAAAGATGCCCCACGCGAGGAACTTCGTGCGATCGGCGATGGCGCCGGTGATGAGCGCCACCGTGAGCACGGCGAACATCAACTGGAACATCGCGAAGATAAGGGCGGGAATCGGGTAGACACCGCCGTTCACGGCGAACTGACCCACGAGACCTTGGAGTCCCGAGATGGACAGGTCTCCGATGAATCCGTTGCCCCCGTCGCCGAAGGCCAGGGAGTAGCCGAAGGCCACCCACAGCACGGTGACGATGCCGATGGCCAGGAACGACATCATCATCATGTTGAGGACGGCCTTGGCTCGCACCATGCCGCCGTAGAAGAACGCGACGCCGGGCGTCATCAGCAGGACGAGCGCGGCGGCCATGAGCACCCACGCGGTATCGCCGGTGCTGAGCTCGATTCCCTCCATCCTTCCTCCTCCTCCGATCGAGAAGGGGTGTCGCCCCGCACCCCGCGGATCGCCGGATGCGACCCGGTCGGGAGTCTGCGAGGGGCGTGTTGCGAGCGATGGTGGGACGTGTTTCGCGCCGGTGAAGGATCGGCGCCGGGAGTTACGGCGGTGTTACGCCGGATCGGCCAGCAGCGCGTCGACGAACTCATCGGCCGAGAAGGGAGCCAGGTCGTCGGGGCCCTCCCCCAGGCCGACCAGCTTGACCGGGACACCCAGCTCGCGCTGAACCGCCACGACGATGCCGCCCTTGGCCGTGCCATCGAGCTTGGTCAAGACGATGCCCGTCACGTCGACGACCTCAGCGAAGACACGCGCCTGGTTGAGGCCGTTCTGGCCAGTCGTGGCGTCGAGGACGAGCAGGACCTCGTCGACCGGCCCCTGCTTCTCGATGACCCGCTTGACCTTGCCGAGTTCGTCCATGAGTCCGACCTTGGTGTGCAGGCGCCCGGCGGTGTCGATCACGACAGTGTCGACCTCGGCCTCGGTGCCGATGCGCACGGCGTCGTAGGCCACCGCAGCCGGGTCACCGCCCTCCGGTCCGCGCACGACGGCGGCGCCGACTCGATCGCCCCACGTCTGCAATTGCTCTGCCGCGGCGGCACGGAAGGTGTCGGCGGCACCGAGGACCACGGCGCGTCCGTCGGCGACGAGCAGGCGGCCGAGCTTGCCCGTGGTCGTCGTCTTTCCGGTGCCGTTGACTCCCACCACTAGAACCACGGCGGGTCCCCCATCGCGCGTGGTGCGCAGCGAGCGATCGAGGCTCGGATCGACCAGTCCGATGAGTTCGTCGCGCAGCAGGGCGCGCGCCGCCTCCGCATCGTGCGGGGCTTCAGCTCGCACGCGCGTGCGCAGCCGGTCCATGAGCTCGGTCGTCGCCTGGACCCCGAGATCGGCCGTGAGCAGCGTCTCCTCGATCTGGTCCCACGTGTCCTGGTCGATCGTGTCGCGCGACAGCAGCGAGAGCAGTCCGCGGCCCAGTGCATTCTGCGAGCGCGCAAGGCGTCGGCGCAGCCGCACGAAGCGACCAGCGGCCGGCTCCGGGACCTCGACCTCCCAGACCGCCTCGAGTTCGGCGATCGACGGCTCCTCGATGGTGGCCGTGCTGCCGAGGACCGACGAGTCGACGGCCTCCTCGATGGGACGGCGCGGGGTATCGCGCGGAACCGTGTTGTCGTCGCCAACGCCGGGGGCGTAGTCGATGCCCGGACGGGGTCGCGGGGCCTTGGGCTCACCGCGCCGCCCGACGATCAGGGCGACGATGATGCCGACGACGACAAGCAGCGCTAGGCCGATGGCGAGGTAGTGGAACGTGGTCACGGAGCGATCCTCTCAGGGCGGCCGACGGGCCGGGCGCTAGGCGGACGCGGCTTCGCGAAGGCGCTGGCCGACGACCTGCGTCACGCCATCGCCACGCATCGATACGCCGTACAGCGCATCGGCGATCTCCATGGTGCGCTTCTGGTGGGTGACGACGATGAGCTGCGAGCTCGTGCGCAATTCATCGATCGCGTCGATCAAGCGGCCGAGATTGACGTCGTCAAGCGCGGCCTCGACCTCGTCGAGCACGTAGAAGGGGCTTGGGCGTGCCTTGAACAGCGCGATCAGGAAGGCCACGGCCGTGAGCGACCGCTCACCTCCTGAGAGCAAGGACAGCCGCTTGACCTTCTTGCCCGGGGGGCGAGCCTCGACGTCGACACCCGTGGTGAGCATGCTGTCGGGATCAGTGAGGACCAATCGGCCGTCGCCCCCTGGGAACAGTCGGGCGAAGACACGCTCGAACTCGCGGGCGGTGTCTTCGTAGGCCTCGGTGAAGACGCGCTCGACTCGCTCATCGACCTCGCGGATGATCTCCATGAGGTCCTGGCGTGAGCGCTTGAGGTCTTCGACCTGCTCGGTGAGGAAGCGCAGGCGCTCCTCGAGGGCGGTGAACTCCTCCAGCGCGAGCGGGTTGACCTTGCCGAGCAATGCGAGTCCGCGCTCGGCCGCGCGCAGACGCCGCTCCTGCTGGGCTCGATCGAAGGGATAGGGCTCCGGCACCGGAGCCGCGGGATCGATCTCCTCGTCGGGTCCCGGTGGCGTAGGCGGAACCAGTTGGTCCGGGCCATACTCCGCCACCAGCGCATCGGGGTCGATGCCGAACTCCTCGATCACGCGGGATTCGAGTTGCTCGATGCGCAGGCGCTGCTCGGCCCGCGCCACCTCATCCCGGTGCACCGAGTCGGTCAGTCGCTCCATCTCAGCACCGAGTTCGCGCAGGCGCGCGCGGACGGACTGAGCCTCGCGCTCGCGCTCGGCCTGAGCCTCTTCCAAGCGACGCCGATCACTGTCGGCAATCGTCAAGGACATCTCGAGGCGGCGCAGGACAACATCGACACCGCGCGCGACGGCACTGGCGACCTCCGCCTCGCGCGCCCGCTGCTCGCGACGCTCGATCGCCCGGCGCCGGGTCGCGCGTTCGTTGTGGGCCGCGCGCTCCAGCGCCTCAGCGCGTGCCGCCAGCGAGGACTGCCGCTCCTCGCCGGTGCGCACAGCCAGGCGTGCCTCGACCTCATGGGCTCGCGCCTGCTCGGCCAGGGCCGACAGCTCGACGCGTCGATCCGGAAGTTCGTCGGTGGGCTGCTCGCCCTGCGCGGCCGCGAGGCGCACTTCCAGCTCTGCCAGGGTGGCCTCGTCGGCGGCGAGCGCCTCGAGGGCTGCCTGCTCGACTGACGCGAGGCGATCGGCCTCGGCCGTAGCGGCCCGCGCCGCCTGCCCGAGAAGCCCGAGCTGCTCGGCGATCGCGGCCAACTGCGCATCGGACTCGTGCAGACGGGCCAGTGCACCCTCGGCATCGTCGGCCGCCACGCGCTGGGCGTCGATGGCGGCGGCGAGTTCGAACCGCGTGCGCTCGAGTCGATGCTGGACGTCGTTGAAGGCGCGCTCGGCGTCATCGACGGCAGCCTGGATCTCCAAGAGGGTGGGGGCCTCGCCGGAGCCACCGATGGCATGCGTCGCGGTAATCAAGTCGCCATCGCGGGTGACAACCGTGATTCCGCTGGCTCGCAGGCTGGCCGCAGCGTCGAGCGAATCGACGAGGGCGACGTCGCCGAGGCGACCTCGCAGCGCATCGAGCAGATCACGAGGACCGTCGACAGCATCGGTGACCCAGCGCGCTCCCGCCGGTGCGGGACGCGCGGCCGGAGCCGACGCGGCCGAACCATCGAGCACCAGCACGGCTGCACGGCCCGCCGCATCGCGATGCAACAGCATGAGTCCGGCGATGGCTGACTTCGCGTCGCGCACGACAACGGCATCCGACAGCGGGCCGAGCGCAGCGGCAACGGCACGCTCGCATCCGGGCTCGATAGCCAGCATGGACGCCACGGACCCGACGACACCCGCGGTCTCACCGGCGCGCAGCAGCGCACCGGGTCCGTCGCCGCGCGAGAGGCTCAGGCGAAGGGCTTCGAGACGCGCGGTGAGAGCAGCTCGTTCGCGCTCGTGATCGCGCTCATCGCCGCGCAGCGCCTCGACGCGCGCCTCAGCCTCGGCGAGGGCGCGCTGGGTGCGCTCGTAGTCGGTGTCCAGGCCGCGCTCGCCCGCATCGAGACCGGCCACCTGGCTCTCGAGGGCGGTGAAGTCGCGCTGGGCTTCGGCGGCACGAGCGCGTGCGTCTTCGCGCTGCCCGGCCAAACGCTCGATCTCCGCCGATCGCGCCTCGAGGCGCGATCGTGCGGCAGCCACACGACCGGATAGCCGGGCGAGGCCCTCGCGACGATCCGCCGCGGCGCGCGCTTCCTGCTGGACGCGTCGCTCCTCAGCCGCATGCTGTTGTTCGGCCGCTTGGCGCGCCCGTGATGCCTCGGCCAGTGCTGCCTGCAACGTCGCGACCTCGGCGACCAGGACGCGTTCCTCTTCGCGCACGGCCGATGCCTCGGTCTCCAGGGCCTCGGGGTCTCGACCGGCTTGCACGTCGTCCTCGACCTCGGGAGTGATCAGGCGCAGTCGCTCAGCGGCCAGGGAGGCCGTGCCGAGCAGTCGCTCGCGAAGGGCCGACAGCCCGAACCACGTCTCCTGCGCCGAGACGAGCAGGGGCGCATCGGATTGCAGGTCGGCCTCGAGTGCGACCTCGCGTGCTGTCGTGGCCGCGAGAGCGACCTCGACTTCCTGGCGCCGCTCGCGCAGGGCGGTCTCGTCGGCCACCTCGGCGGCAAGCGCCGTGCGGAACGACATGAGGTCGTCGGCCAGGAGTCGCAGGCGCGAGTCGCGTGCCTCGGCCTGGATGGTCGCTGCGCGACGGGCGACCTCGGCCTGGCGGCCGAGCGGCTTGAGCTGGCGGCGCAACTCGGTTGTGAGATCGGTCAGGCGCGTGAGGTTGCCCTGCATCGCCTCGAGCTTGCGCAGGGCCTTCTCCTTGCGCTTGCGGTGCTTGAGGACTCCGGCCGCCTCCTCGATGAAGCCGCGTCGGTCCTCGGGAGTGGCGTGCAGGATCGTGTCGAGCTGACCCTGGCCGACGATGACGTGCATCTCTCGGCCGATGCCCGAATCGGACAGGAGCTCTTGAACGTCGAGAAGCCGGCAGGGCGTGCCGTTGATCGCGTATTCGGATCCGCCGTTGCGGAACAGCGTGCGCGAGATCGTGACTTCGGTGTATTCGATCGGGAGCGCGCCGTCGGTGTTGTCGATGGTGAGAGCGACTTCCGCGCGGCCCAGCGGGGCGCGGCCCGTCGTACCAGCGAAGATGACGTCGGCCATGGCGCCGCCGCGCAGCGACTTGGCGCCCTGCTCCCCCATGACCCACGCGAGGGCGTCGACGATATTGGACTTGCCCGAACCGTTGGGTCCGACGACACATGTGACCCCGGGTTCGAAGGCGAGGGTCGTGGCGGACGCAAACGACTTGAAGCCCTTGAGAGTCAGGCTCTTCAGGTGCACGCGCTCTCGCCTCCCGACGACACCGCGCGAACCGTTGGGAGGGTTCGGCGGACGACGTCGTCACCCTACCTTTGGGGGGACGACGTCGTGCGGGTCAGGAGGTCGGAGCCCCCACGGCGGTCACCAGGTCGCCGGGGATGAGGTCGGCGTCATGGGCGAGGAGTGCCTGCAGCCCGGCGACCTCGGCCTCGAGTTCGCGCACGCGGGCCCGCAGCCGGGTGAGCTCGGCCAGCAGGCGCGCATCGGTGCCCACGTGGCCGTAGATCGCCTTAGCCATGACCCTCCCTCGACGGTGCGCCCAGGGTGACAGCAGCGCGCCGCCAGCGTCAATCCGCCGAGGCCGCCCGAGGACGGCGCTGGCAGGTCGGGCACCGGTAGGAGGACCGGTTCATGAAGGCCTCCCGGACGATGGGGCGTCCGCAGCGCCGGCACGGCTCCCCCTCACGTCCATAGGCGTCGAGCGAGCGGTCGAACCACCCGCTCTCGCCGTTGACGTTGACGTAGAGGGAGTCGAACGACGTACCGCCCTCGGCCAGGGCCGCCCGCATGACGTCGCGCGCATGATCCAGCAGGCCCCGCGCCTGAGACGAACTCAGCGAGCGGGCCCGGCGGTCGTAATGGATGCGGGCCCGCCAGAGCGCCTCGTCGGCGTAGATGTTGCCGATACCGGAGACAAGCGACTGGTCCAGCAGGCAGCGCTTGATGCCCGAATCACGTCGGCGCAGGGCAGCGACGAAACTCCGCTCGTCGAACGCCGGATCGAGCGGATCGCGCGCGATATGGGCGACGGACGCGGGGACATGACCGCCTGCCCCGTCGGTCACCAGCTCATCGACGTGCACCCCGCCAAACGTGCGCTGATCGACGAACCACAGTTCGCGGTCGCCGCGTTCGAAGCGGACGCGCACGCGCAGGTGAGGGTCACCGCTCTCGGCGTCGCGATGACCGGGCAGGAGGAGTTGCCCGCTCATGCCGAGATGGGCCACGAGCGCTCCGTCGTCGAGGGGCATCCAGAGGTACTTGCCCCGTCGGCTGACGCACCGAACACGCTGGCCGGTGAGCACGTGCGCAAGATCGCGGCCGCCCGGCTCATGTCGGCGCACGGCACGCGGGTGCAGCACGTCGACAGAGGCGATACGGCGGCCACTCACATAGGGGTCGAGGCCACGCCGGACGACCTCGACCTCGGGGAGCTCAGGCATCGGTGACGGGTAATGCGCGGTAGGCCGCTTCCGCCGCCTGCTGCTCGGCCTCCTTCTTCGATCCCCCGAGGCCGACCGGATAGACGCTGCTGGCCAGCTTGACCCGCGCCTCGAAGCGCTTGGCGTGGTCGGGTCCGCTCTCCTCCACGAGGTATTCGGGGGCACCCAGGCCGAGTTCGGCCGCGAGTTCTTGCAGGGAGGTCTTCCAGTCGAGCCCGGCACCGAGTTCGGCCGCCTGCTCGATGAGCGGATCGAAGTGGTCGTGGATCACCTGCTCGGCAACAGCGAGGCCGAACTCCAGGTAGACGGCACCGATGATCGCCTCGAGGGTGTCCGCCAGGATCGACGACTTGTCTCGACCACCGGTGGACTCTTCGCCACGGCCCAGCAGTAGCGCCTCGCCCACTCCGAGCTCGCGTGCGACTCCGGCGAGAGCGCGGGCGTTGACGACGGCGGCACGCATCTTCGCGAGTTGACCCTCGGTGACATCGGGGTGCGTGTCGTAGAGCGTCTGGGTGACAACGAGTCCGAGCACGGCATCGCCCAGGAACTCCAGTCGCTCATTGGTGGGAATGCCGCCGTTTTCATAGGCGAAGCTGCGATGGGTGAGCGCCAGACCGAGGCGGTCGTCGGGCAACTCGATGCCCAACCGTCGGCGCAGTTCCGCTGCACTGTCGCCGCTCATGTCGACACTCCACTCGGCTCGCAGGCGGCGATGAGATCACCGACGGTGGTCGCCCGGCGTGCGGCACCGGGATCGAGCGCCCAGCCGCAATCGTCGAGGGCGTCGATAAGCAGGACCACCGCGAGGGAATCCACGCCCAGGGCCGCCACCGGGGTATCGGCCCGCAGATGAGCCTCAGACGAGAGCCCGAGGACACGCGCGAGGGCATGCGCGACCGGGGGATCTCCCCCGGGCCGCGCGTCCATCGATCAGACGTCGAGGACGCGACGCTTGGCGTAGGTGCCGCAGGTGGGGCACACGGTGTGCGCCAGCTTCGGCTCGCGGCAGCGAGCGCACGTCACGAGGGCCGGGGCAGCGGCCTTCCACTGCGAGCGGCGATGACGGGTGTTGGAGCGGGAGGTCTTCCGCTTGGGAACGGCCACGTTAGTTGTCCTTTTCGATATCGCGCAGTGCGCTGAGAGCGCCCCAGCGCGGGTCGGTCTTCTCGTGGCCGTGTCCGGGATCGTCGTCGAGTCTGGCTCCGCACTCGGAGCACAGACCCGCACAATCTTCCCGGCACGTTGGCGCGAGCGGCAATCGCAGGACGATCGCATCTCGCACCGTCGGCTCGAGATCGATGAGGTCTCCCTCAATCGTGGGTTGGGCGTCCTCGTCGTCGTCCGCCGATTCCACGCGATGACCTCGCGCATCCTGCGGCGGGTAGACGAACAACTCTTGGATGTCCGCGTCCTCGTCCCACTCGACCGGCTCGAGACAGCGCGCGCAATCTGCACGCACCGGCACCCGAACCTTCCCGGAGACCAGGACTCCCTCCACCACCGATTCGAGCCTCAGGTCGAGGTCGATCTCGGCGCCTTCGGGAACCCTGGCCAGCCCTGAGCCCAGGTCCGCCGGAGCAGGTGCGGTGCGGTGGAGCTCCTGCATGGCCCCGGCCCGTCGCCCGAGGTCGCGAATACTCACGACGAACGGGGCTCGGGGGTCGAGGGTGCTCAAGGCGCCTCCGGACTCCTGCACGTGGACCCGGTCTCACGACCGGCCGCCCAGAAGGATACGCCACGACGGGGGGTCGGCGCCCCGGCGGGCCGCGGCCTACGAGGGCAGCGGCTGATCGTCGTCGACGTACTCCTCCTCGGCCTGGTCGCGCAGCTTGTCGCGCCCTCGCTCCACCGCCGACAGGGTCTTGTGGAGGGTGATCTCGAAGGTGGCCAGGCGAGCGTCGATGTAGTCATCGGTCTCGCGGCGCATCCGGCTGGTCTCGTCTTCGGTCTCGGCACGAATCGCCTCGGCCTCGGCAACGGCCACGAGGTAGATCTCATGCTGCGACAGCATGCGGATCTGCTCCTCGCGAGCCTCCGCGATGAGGCGCTGCGCCTCGAGCCGACCCTCGGCGACGACGGCTTCGCGCTCAGCGAGGAGTTGGTCGGCATCGCTCAGCGAGCGGGGAAGGGCATCGCGAATGTCCTCGATGAGATCGAGCACCTGGGCGCGATTGACCATGCACGAGGCTGACAGCGGCACGGCCTTGGCCTGCTCCACCATCTGGGCAAGCTCATCGAGCCTTTGATCGACATCCACGACGACTCCTCACAGTCCGGGGCTTAGCCCTGGGCGTCTAGTTTGGCCTGCAGCCTGTCGAGGACCGCATCGGGGACCAGACCCTCGACGCTGCCACCGTGGCGAGCGACCTCCTTGACGAGGCTGGACGAGAGGTAGCTGTAGAGGGGATTGGTCGAGACGAAGAGGGTCTCGACTCCCCCGAGTCGGTAGTTCATCTGCGCCATCTGCAACTCGTAGTCGAAATCGCTGACGGCCCGCAGGCCCTTCACGATGGCGTTGACGTTGTGGTCGCGGCAGTAGTCGACGAGAAGGCCGTAGAAGGAGTCGACCTCGACGTTAGGCAGCGGGGCCACCACGTCGCGCAGGATCTCGATGCGCTCATCGACGGTGAACAGGCCCGACTTGGTCTTGTTGATGAGCACCGCCACGATGACCTTGTCGGCGAGCGCAGCAGCTCGCGTAAAGACGTCGAGATGGCCGTTGGTCACCGGATCGAAGGAGCCCGGACACACGGCGACGCGCATGACGACCCGCCTCCGATCCCCCCTACAAGGGCTCGCTGCCGAGGTAACGACCGTACCAAAGGGCCGTGTCCCCGAAGTCCTTGCGACGTATTGGCTCCCAGGAGCCCTCGGGCCACGGGTCGACGGCATCGCGCGCGTCGCGCTCGACGACGGCGACCGCCTCGGGTGCTAGCCAGCCACGCCGACCGAGGGTGTCGAGGGCGACGCGCAGGGTCTCGGTCGGCACGGAGTAGGGCGGGTCGAGGAGCACGAGATCGAACGACGCATCCGCCGGTCGCGCGCACCAGGACTCGGCGTCGGCGGCGGTGACCTGCGCACCGGCTAGCCCGAGGCTGGCGATGTTGCCCTCGATCACGCGCACGGTCGATCGGTCGCGCTCGACGAAGACCGCCGACGTCGCCCCGCGACTGAGGGCTTCGAGCCCGAGCGCCCCGGAGCCGGCGTACAGGTCGAGCACGCGTAGGTCCGACCAACCGCCCAGCAGCGACTCGAGGGATGAGAACAGCGACTCGCGAACGCGATCGGATGTTGGACGGGTGCCGCGCGCGGGGACCGCGATGCGTCGCCCCCCGACGGTCCCGCCGATGATGCGCATGTCAGCCCTTCTCGAGGAAGTCGGAGCGGTCGTCGTTGGCGATCTCGGCGATGTGCGCCCGCAACGCAGGCCAGCGCTTCAACTCCGGATCGTCCTCGACGATCTCCGTCGCGGCATCACGTGCCTCGCGGACGACATCCTCGTCACGAATCACCTCCAGCAGCCGCAGCGATGAGCGTCGACCGGACTGGAGAGTGCCCAGGATGTCGCCCTCTCGTCGGGACTGCAGGTCGACGCGTGCCAGGGCGAAGCCGTCGGTCGTGGCGGCAACGGCGGCCAGGCGCTCACGGGCGGGAGTGTCGGGATCGGAGGCGGTGACCAGGAGGCAGAGGCCATCCTCGCCTCCACGGGCAATGCGACCGCGCAGCTGATGGAGCTGGGAGATGCCGAAGCGGTCGGCGTCAAGGATCACCATCGTGGACGCGGCGGGGATGTCGACGCCCACCTCGATGACGGTGGTGGCCACGAGCACGTCGAGTGCGTCCGGGTCGTCCGACGGCGCACCGAACCTTCGCATGGCCTCGTCCTTGTCGTCGGCGCTCATCCGCCCGTGCACCATGCCGACGCGAAGATCGGGCAGGAGGCGCTCACTGAGTTCGGCGGTGACGTCGAGGACACTCGAGACCGGATGGGTTTCCGGCTCGACCGACCCGATGTCCTCATCACCGACGTCGGCTCCGTCATCGCCGATGCGCGGGCACACGACGAAGACCTTGCGACCCTCAGCGACCTCCTCGCGGACCCGCTGCCACGCGCGAGTCAGGTGGGCCGGGTGCTCCCGGGGCGCAACGACGTGCGTGGCGATGGTGCCGCGCCCCGGCGGATAGCCGTCGATCACGCTCACATCGAGGTCGCCGAACACCGTCATGGCGACGGTGCGCGGAATGGGCGTGGCGGTCATCACGAGCACGTGCGGGCGCAGGCCCTCACGCGCCCGCTCGGCCAGGGCAGCGCGCTGCTCGACACCGAAGCGGTGCTGCTCATCGACGACGACAAGCCCGAGGTCGGCGAATTCGACGGTCTCTTCCAGGAGCGCGTGCGTGCCCACCACGATGCCCGCCTCGCCGCTGGCAATCGCCGCGAGTTCCTCGCGGCGCGTCTTGGCGGACTGCGACCCCGACAGGAACGCCAGGCGCGTGCCCTCGATATCACCGCCGAGCAATCCGCGTTCGGCGAGAGGACCGAGGAATCTTTGCAGGGTGCGCAGGTGCTGCTGGGCGAGGACCTCGGTGGGCGCCAGCAAAGCGGCCTGGCCGCCAGCATCGACGACCTGGAGCATCGCGCGCAGGGCCACGAGCGTCTTGCCGCTGCCGACATCGCCCTGCAGCAGGCGATGCATGGGATGACTGCCCTCCAAGTCAGCGGCGATCTCATCGCCCACGCGCGCCTGAGCTTCGGTGAGCTGCAGGTGCAGTCGCTCATCGAAGGCCTCGAGCAGGCCGGCGGTACGCCGGGCCCGCGGCGTAGCCGCCTGACCACGCAACTCGTGACGCCGCTGCGCCAGCACCGCCTGGAGGCCGAAGGCCTCCTCGAAACGCAGACGACGCTGCCCGAGTTCGATGGACTCGCGATCGATCGGACGATGAACGGCCCGCAGTGCGTCGGGCAGACCGAGCAGGCCGTGGCCGATGCGCACGGAGGGTGGCAAAGGATCGTCCGCGTCATCGACCGCGTCGAGGGCCAGGCGCACCGATTGCTGGATGCGCCAACTCGGCAGGCCAGCGGTCGCTGGATAAACGGGGATGATGAGGTCGGAGAACGCCGCTTCGCCCTCGGCATCGTCTTCACCGGCGTCGGGCAGCATGACAAAGCGCGGATGCGCGAGTTGTCGTGTGCCTCCGTAGGCCGACACCGTGCCGGCGAAGAGGCCGCGTCGACCCGTGCGCAGTTGACTCTCGCTGCGCCACGGCTGGTTGAAAAACACCAGGCTGATGCGACCTCGGCCGTCGGAGACGACGACCTCGCTGACGGTGCCCTTGCGCTGTTGCATGCGTCTTGTGCTGGCCGACACGACCTCGGCGAAGACGGTGACGTGCTCCCCCACCTGCAGTGAGGCCAGGTCGGTGAGCTCCCCGGGATCGACGTAGCGACGCGGATAGTGACGCAGCAGGTCGCCGACCGTGGCGATGCCCAGGCCATCACGCAGGGCCTTGGCGGTCTTGCCACCGGCAACCACCGACACCGGGGCGCTCATGCCGACGCGTGCCACGGTGACTACTCCACTCCGACGATGAGCGGCCACAGCGGCTGGCCGCCCGCCACCGCGACAAGATCCAGGCCCGGGTGTCGCGACGACAGCCACGCCTCGAGGTCATCGGCCAGTCCGTCGGCCGCGTCGTCGCCGGTCACCAGCGTGATGAGTTCGCCGCCCGACGAGAGCAGGCGCTCGAGGACCGCGCGCGCGACCGTGTCGACGCTGTCGCCGATCTCGACGATGTCGCCATCGGCCAGCCCCAGGATGTCGCCCTCGCGACACGGCCCCGCCGACGTCATGGCCTCGCGCGATGCCACGGTGACCGCGCCGTAGCGAGTGGCACCGGCCGCGCGCGTCATGGCAACCACGTCGTCGTCGAATCGAGCCGCGGGATCGTGCACGGCGACGGCGGCCAGGCTCTGCACGACGGAACGCGTGGGAATGACCGAGACGCGAATGCCCGCGGCACGCGCTTGCTCGGCCGCAGCCTCGGCCACCGCAAGTGTGTCGGAGTCGCTCGGCAGGAGCAGGACCTCTGCGCTGTCGGCGCGGGTGATGCCATCGAGGAGTTCGGCGGTCGACGGGCGACGCCGCGGCCGCGCGGGCACGACGATCGCTCCCTGCTCGTCGAGCAGCGCGGCGACACCGGGTCCGTGCGCGACGGCGACGACTCCGCGGCCGACGCGTGACTCGACCGGAACCGTGCTCGGCAGGTAGGTGACCCGGATGCGATGCACCCTCCCCAGGTCGAGCCCAGACTCGATGGCGGCGCCGGCGTCATGCACGTGAACGTGCACGTTCCACAAGCCATCGGCACCGGTGACCACGAGCGAATCGCCGAGACCATCGAGTCGGGCACGCAAGGTGTCGGCCGCCGCATCGTCGCCACCGAAGAGGTACATGACCTCGTAGGACGCCTCGCCGCCAGCGCTGACCACCGGAAGACCGTGCGCCGCAGAAGCGGGTCGCGCTGCCACCGGCAGCTTGGGGCGGACGCCTCGGCCCGGACGGCGCCGGCGTACGCCCGTCACGACATCGAGCAGGGCGTCGTACACGACCACGAGCCCTTGGCCGCCCGCGTCGACGACTCCGGCATCGCGAAGGACGGGAAGCATGTCGGGAGTGCGATCGAGCGCGTCGTGAGCCGCAGCGACTGCGCTCTCGATCACGCCGACCAGATCGTCAGATGGGTGCTCATCGGCCGCGTCGGCCGCGGCGCGAGCGACGGTGAGGATCGTGCCCTCGACAGGATGCGCTACCGCGCTGTAGGCCTCGTCGCAGGCCCGGCGCAGCCCCTGACGGACGACGTCGCCGGTGAACGTCGAGCCCGCCGGCGCGGCGGCCAGCACCGAGGCCACGCCGCGGATGATCTGGGCGAGGATGACGCCGGAGTTGCCGCGGGCGCCCAACACCGCGCCGCGACCGAAGGCCTCGGCCACGGCGGGCACCGCGGGGAGCTCGCCGTCGGGAGTGCCGTCGACCACCTCGGCGATTCCGGCGCACGCCGATTCGAGGGTGAGGAACATGTTGGTGCCCGTGTCGCCGTCGGGGACCGGGAAGACGTTGAGGGCATCGATGGCCGCCCGCTCCTCGCCCAGGGCCTGCAGCGAGGCCTCCGCCCACAGGCGGATGGACAGGGCGCTCAGGGGAGGCGCCGGGAGGGTCTCGCTCACGGTCCTCCCCTCAGACGCTCGACAGCAGGGTCACGCTATCGGCCCCGGGGGACGGTCAGGACCTTCGTGGGGCCGCCCCGGTTTGAGCCGTCCCCGGGACTTCGCTACCCTTCTGAGGTTGCTCGGGCCGTCGGCCCGACGCGTGATTCCAAGGAGAGCACCGTGGCTGCCACCTGTGATGTCTGCGGCAAGGGGCCCAGCTTCGGCAACAGCATCTCCCATTCGCACCGCCGCACCTCGCGCCGCTGGAATCCCAACATCCAGTCGATTCGCGCCGTCGTGGGACGCACTCCCAAGCGCCTCAACGTGTGCACTTCCTGCCTGAAGGCAGGCAAGGTCACCCGCGCCTAACTGCGGAAGTGCTCGAAGCCGGGCACGACCTCCGGCGCACGGCCATCTACCGTCACCCGCGGTCCTTCCTCGCCCGGCTTCTTGGCGGTTCCGATCGCGGTGAAGCCCGTGGGTAGCGCCGATCCTTTGGGGAAGGCCGCTAGCAGCGCGTGATCGTCTCCCCCGCCCAGCACCCAGGTGAGCGGGTCGAGGTTGTACGCCGCAGCCGTCGATGCGAGCACCTCATCGAGCGGGATCGCGCCCGAGTCGATGTCGATGGCCACACCCGAGGCCACGGCCATGCGCTCGGCGTCGAGCAGCAGGCCATCGCTGACGTCCATCAGGGCTCTGGCACCGCCCTCGGCCGCGCGTACGCCCGCCGCGTAGTCCGGCTCGGGACGTCGATGCGCATCGACTAGCGCGCGCGGTGAGCGAAAGCCCCGCGACAGCACCGCGAGTCCGGCCGCCGCACAGCCCAGGCGTCCGGCTACCGCGATGACATCCCCCGCCCGCGCGCCGCTGCGCAGCACGGCGTCGCGATCCTCCAGGTCGCCCATGGCGGTGACGGAGACGTAGATGGCATCGGCGCGCACGACATCGCCGCCGGCGAGCGCGGCACCCCCGCGGCCCGCCTCAGCCAGCACGCCGGCCAGGAAGCCATCGACCCAGGCGACCTCAGTCTCGGGCGGCAGCGCCAGGCCGATGACCAGACCCGTGGGTCGCGCACCCATCGCCGCGATATCGGCGAGGTTCTCCGCAACCGCCTTGACGCCGACGTCCTCCGCGCTCGACCAATCCCGGCGGAAGTGACGTCCTTCGACGAGAACATCGGTGGTCACGACGACGCGACCGTCGGGGGCTGCCAGCACGGCGGCGTCATCACCGGGACCGACGTTGACGACACCCTTGCGTGCACCCTTCGCACCGCGGGTGGCGGCGATGATGCGATCGACGAGCGCGATCTCACCGAGGTCGCCCACCGTCTGCGCCATGCTTCTCGCCCTCCGCGCCCGACGTCGCCGGGCGCTAGTCTCAACGGGTCCGCTTCAAGGAGGACCACTACCCGTGAACGTACAAGGCTCCCCCGCCACCCGAGCGCGCATGACACGGCGCGTTGCCCTGGTGGCGTGCGCGATCGCTGGCTTGGCGGCCTGTGGACGCCAGGTGAGCGTCGCACCACCGGAGAGCCCCGCACCCGAGTGCGCCGCCGTCAACCTGCCCGAGACGGTGGCCGGTGCCGCCCTGCGGCCGACGGGCGAAGACGGCACGGCCGCCTGGGGCGAGCCGCCCATTACCTGGCGCTGCGGGGTTCCCCGACCCGCGGCGCTGCAGCCCACGTCGCAACTGCTCGAGGTGGGCGGCATCGGGTGGCTGCCCATCGAAGGCGTGGGCGGATCGGCGTTCGTCGCCGTCGACTGGCCCACGACGTCGGCGCCGGTCTTCGTCGAGGTCGTCGTTCCCGACGCCTACACGAGTCCGGGCAACGTACTGGCCGACCTGTCACCCGCGCTGGCCACCCGCGCGTGATGGCTAGCGCAGGCCGGTTCCCTTGCGCACCGCATCATCGATAAGGCGGTCGACGAGCTGGCGATAGTCGATCCCCGACGCGGCCCACATGCGCGGAAACATCGAGATGGGCGTGAAGCCCGGCATGGTGTTGACCTCATTGATCTCGACGCGATCGGGCGATACGAAGAAGTCGACGCGGGCCAGGCCCTCGCAATCGAGGACGTCGTACGCGCGGACCGCCAGCCGGCGCACCTCGTCTTCGACCTGAGGCTCCAGCGCCGCGGGCACCACGAGTTCGGCGCCATCGTCGAGGTACTTCGCCTCGAAGTCGTAGAAGTCGTGGTCGGGATGCACGATGATCTCGGCGCACCGACTCGCCTGCGGAGCACCCGTGGGGTCAGCCAGGACGCCGCACTCGATCTCGCGGGCGCCGACGACGGCCGCCTCCGCGATGATGCGCGGATCCCACGACTGCGCCTCGCGCACGGCAGCCTCGAGGTCGGCTCGATCCGTCACTTTGCTGATGCCCACCGATGAGCCTGCGCGTGCGGGCTTGATGAAGAGGGGAAAGCCCAGCGCGCTGATGCGTTCGAGGCATGCCGCCGGATCAGCGCGCCATTCGCGAGCGGTCACGAGGGTCCACGGTGCGACGGGCAAGCCGGCGTGCGCGAGCATCGCCTTCATGTGCCCCTTGTCCATCGCGGCCGCGGACGCGAACACCCCGGAGCCGACGTAGGGGATGCCGGCCATCTCGAGCAGGCCCTGGATCGTGCCGTCCTCGCCCCACGGACCGTGCAGGACGGGGAAGACGACGTCGACTCCCCGCAGCACGAGCTCGGGAAGACCCGCACCGTCGCCCACCGGCTCGGGCAGGAGGGCCGCGCCGGTACCACTGTCGGCGACCACCGGCAGTTGGCCATCGACGGCATCGAGCGCGGCGGGATCGGCGGGCACCCGCACCCAACGCCCGTCTGGCAGGATCCCGACCGCGGTGACGTCGTAGCGCGCCGGATCGAGGGCACGCAGGATTCCTGCCGCGCTGACGCAGGAGATCGAGTGCTCGCTGCTGCGGCCCCCGAAGAGGACCAGGACGCGTCGGCGCGAGCTATCCGTCACGGCAGCGACGTTAGCCCTGGACGGGCCGGACGGCCGAGCCGCCCCGCCGGGCCGACGCTAGGGTCATCGCCATGTCTGAGGACGCCTGGTCGGTCGAGACCCACCTGGTCCACGACGGTCGCCCCGCACCCGAGCCGGGCGCGCCGCTCAACGAGCCGATCCAGCTCTCGTCGACGTACTACGCCGGTGGTGACACCGAGTACGCCCGCGACGGCACACGCAGCATGTGGGCCCTCGAGGCCGCCCTGGGTCCGCTCGAAGGCGGCGGTGCGGTCACCTTCTCGTCGGGCATGGCCGCAGCTAATGCGATCCTCGACCTCCTGCCCGCGCAAGCCAGCGTGGTCGCCGCGCGATTCACCTACACCGGTGTCGCGGTGCGCCTGCAAGAGCTCGATGCCGTCGGTCGCCTGCGCCTGCGGACGGTCGACATCGCCGACACCGCTGAGGTGATCGCGGCGTGCGCCGGAGCCGACGCCGTGTGGATCGAGTCACCCACCAACCCTATGCTCGAGATCGCCGACATCCGCGCCATCGCTGATGCTGCCCACGCAGCCGGCGCACTCGTGGTCTGCGACAACACCTTCGCCACTCCCCTGGGCCAGCGGCCGATCGATCTCGGTGCCGACATCGTTCTGCACAGCGCCACCAAGGCCATCGGCGGTCACTCCGACTGCCTCCTCGGCGTCGCCATCACCGCCGACGACGGGCGCATCGAAGCCCTGCGACTGCGCCGCACGCTGCTCGGTGCCACCCCCGGATCCCTCGAGTGCTACCTCGTGCTGCGTGGACTGCGGACGCTCGGCCTGCGCCATGCCCGATCGCAGGCCTCCGCGCAGGAGATCGCCACCAAGCTCGTGGGCCATCCGCAGGTCGAGCGCGTGCGCTACCCGGGGCTGGCCGACGACCCCGGTCACGATCGCGCCCAGGCGCAGATGACCGGCCCGGGCTCGATGATCTCGATCGAGGTACGCGGCGGCGCGGATGCCGCGCAGGCCGTCGCCGAGCGCACGCGCCTGTGGGTGCACGCCACTAGCCTCGGCGGAGTCGAGTCGCTGCTCGAACGCCGTCGGCGCTGGGCACGCGAGAATCCGCTCGTGCCGGAGTCCCTGCTGCGCCTGTCGGTGGGCATCGAGGATCCCGCCGACCTGTGGGCCGACCTCGACCGCGCACTGCGCGGCTAGGTCAACGTCGCCTCCGCCTTCGGCGAGCGCGCCATGAAGTTGCTGAGCAGCTTCTTGGGCGACATGCCGTGATGCACGACCTGCACGACCTGCTCGGTGATCGGCATCTCGACGTCGTTGCGACGGGCCAGGTCGAGGATCGACTGGCAGCTCTTGACGCCCTCGCAGGTCTGCTGGGTCGCGGCGATGGTCTCCTCGACCGTCAGGCCTGAGCCGAGATTGACGCCGAAGGTGCGATTACGCGAGAGAGGCGACTGGCACGTCGCGATGAGGTCGCCCACGCCCGCCAGTCCCTGGAAGGTGAGTGGGTCGGCACCGAGCGCCATACCCAGACGCGCCATCTCGGCCAGGCCGCGGGTGATGAGCGAAGCCTGCGAGTTCTCGCCGAATCCCAGGCCTGCCGCCATGCCGTTGGCCAGCGCGATGACGTTTTTGACCGATCCACCGATCTCAGCGCCCACGACGTCGGTCGTCCAATAGGGACGGAAGTAGTCGGTCGTGCAGGCATCCTGCAAGCGCTGGGCGCTGGCCTCATCGGAGCAGGCCACCGTCGTCGCCGCCGGCTGACGCAGCGCAATCTCACGCGCGAGATTGGGACCGGACACCACGGCTACGCGTGAGGGCGCAATCTGCGCGACATCCTCGATCACCTGGCTCATGCGCAGGGACGTGCCGATCTCGATGCCCTTCATGAGGCTGACGAGGACGCTGCCGGGCGCGAGCATCTCCCGCCATGCCGCGAGATTGTCACGCAGCGACTGTGCCGGGATGGCGAGCACGACCAGGTCGGTGCCATCGAGCGCTTCGGCCGGGTCGGCGGTCGCACGGATGCCGTGGGGCAAGGCGATGCCGGGGTGGTAGCGATCATTGGTGTGGTGCTCGTTGATCTCTCGAGCAGTCGACTCCTCGCGCGACCACACGATCACGTCACCCCCAGCATCGGCCAGGATCATCGCGAAGGCGGTGCCCCACGAGCCGCTACCCATCACCGTGGTCCGACTCAAGGGTGCTCCTTTCGGATCTGCTGCAGCATCTCGTGAATGGCCGCCATGAGGCGCTCGGTGGCCACGCGCAGGGTCTCGGCGTCGAGCGGGGCGTCGTACAGGTCGTCGAGGGGTACCGGCGGTCCCACGATCGCATGCATGGTCTTGCGCGGCAGGAGTTTGAGCTCTTTGCGATAGGGACCCATGACGCGCTGGGCCCCCCAGTGGGCCATGGGGATCAGGGGGACGCGCGCGCTGAGCGCAATGCGCGCCGCACCGGTCTTGGCCGACATCGGCCACAGGTCGGGATCCTTCGTGATCGTTCCCTCGGGGTAGACGATCACGCACTCGCCATTCTTGGCCGCAGTGACCGCCGCCTCGACTGCGGCTGCCGCATCACGGGTGCCACGAACCACCGGGATCTGCTCGGTGCTGCGCATGATGGCGCCAACCACGGGAACCCTGAAGAGCGCGTCCTTGGCCAAGAAGCGCGGTGGGCGCCCGTTGTCCCAGGTCACGTGGGAGATCACGATGGGGTCGAACCAGGACAGGTGATTGGACGCCAGCACGATGCCGCTGTCGACATCGAGGTTGTCGGTGCCGCTCCAGTCGCGCTTGGTGAACATCATCATGAGCGGACGCAGGATGCTCGCGGCGAACCAGAAGGGGAATCCCAGCCGCGTCTTGCCCCGTGCCCCTGCCACATCCACTCCCGAGGAGATAACCGAGGCTTCGATCCTGCCAGCCA
This sequence comes from Actinomycetales bacterium mxb001, assembly GCA_004379115.1. Lineage (GTDB taxonomy): Bacteria > Actinomycetota > Actinomycetes > S36-B12 > S36-B12 > Mxb001. Next base: position 10,073 of record NBNH01000184.1, on the reverse strand, counting down.
CGGCGCCCCCTGTCAGGCCGGGTACGGGCAGATCCGCGCCCGTGATGGGATGACGGCATGCGGCCGTGGTGGGTGGTCATTCCGGTGCGCTCCGGCACCGGCGCCAAGACCCGGCTCTCCACTCTCCCGGCACCCGCGCGGGCGGCCATCGCCCTGGCGTTTGCGCGCGACACCCTCGACGCGGCACTGGCCTGCTCGGAGGTAGCGGGCGTCATCGTGGTCGCCGATCCCGCCGCGCACGACGCCCTCGAAGGCTCCGCGTTCGTGCGTGCTGACGATCCAGGGAGTGGACTCAACGGCGCTCTCCTGGCCGGGGCCGCCGTCGTTCCCCCTGGCTGCGGCGTTGTCGCCCTCATGTCCGACCTGCCCGCGCTGACGCCCGAGGAACTCGCGCAGGCGCTGAGACTCGCACGTCAGCACGCGCGATCGTTCGTCTGCGATAGCGACGGGATCGGCACGACCATGCTCGCGTCGATCGAATCCGCCCAACTCGACCCGCATTTCGGGGAGCGATCACGTGCCGCTCACGCCGCCAGCGGAGCGGTCGAGATCGACGACCCAGCGCTCGTGCGCCTGCATCGCGATGTCGACAGCGAAGTTGCGCTCTGGGACGCGCGTCGACTGGGTGTCGGACCAGCCACCGCGGCGGCCCTGTCATGACGGTCGAAGCCGTCCCCGCAACGGTGCGCACCTGGGGCGATCAGCGCGAAGTGGTCCTCGACGACGGTCGCGTGCTGGCCGTGGCCGCCCAGGTGCCCCTGGAGGGCTTTCGGTCACTACGGACCGGGCAGCGCGTACGACTGCGCATGACCGCTGGCGTCATCACCGCCATCACCTGGCCGGTCGACTAGCCCCTGAACGCCGAAGGGACCGGGCAGCGCCCGGTCCCTTCGCACGTCGAATCGTTGCTTACTTGCGCTTGGTCGCCTTCTTGGCGGCCTTCTTCGGCGCAGCCTTCTTGGCGGCCTTCTTCGGCGCGGCCTTCTTCGGCGCGGCCTTCTTGGCCGGAGCCTTCTTGGCAGCCTTCTTCGGCGCAGCCTTCTTCGCGGCCTTCTTCGGCGCGGCGGGCTTCTTGGCACCCGACACGACGGCCTTGAACTCCGCACCCGGGCGGAACTTGGGCAGCGTGGTGGCCTTGATCTTCACGGCCTCACCCGTCTGGGGATTGCGACCCGTGCGGGCGGCACGCTTCTGGCCGTGGAAGACACCGAAGCCCGCGAGCGCAACCTTCTCGCCACGAGCAACGGCGCGCTTCAACTCGTCGAGAGCAGTCTCGACCACGTTGGTGACGTCGCGCTTGCTGGCGCCCAGCTGCGTGCTGACCTTGTCAATAAGCTCTTGCTTGTTCACTGAGTTCCCCTCCGGAGGGATCCAAGGCCGGCCCCCTGGCCGGCAACATTCCCACCCTAGTACGCCGTGCGGCACTTGCGCACGCCGGTCGCGCGAGGGTGACGGACGCGACAATCCTGGGTTATCTGGCGCTTCCCGACCGCGGACGCGCGGTCACCCACCGGTCAGCGCGTGGTCGGCGTGAACGACGGACGTGCCGACTCGAACCGCTCGATGTCAGGAGCGTTCTGCAGCGTGATTCCGATGTCGTCCAGGCCCTCGAGCAAGCGCCAGCGCACGTAGGGATCGACGTCGAAGCTGGCCACGATGTCTCCCGCGGAGATCGTCTGCGCATCGAGATCGACTGTCACCGAAGTGCTCGGATCGGCTTCGATGAGGGCCCACAGGCTCTCGACGACGTCCTGGTCGACGAGCGCGGTCAGCAGGCCCGCCTTGCCGGAGTTACCCCGGAAGATGTCAGCGAAGCGCGAGGAGATCACGACCTTGAAGCCGTAGTCCTGCAGGGCCCACACGGCGTGCTCGCGCGAGGAGCCGGTGCCGAAGTCGGGGCCGGCGACGAGCACGGAGACTCCCGCGTACTCGGGCTTGTTGAGCACGAAGTCCGGGTCCTTGCGCCACGCACTGAAGAGGCCATCTTCGAAGCCATGGCGCGTGATGCGCTTGAGGTATTCGGCCGGGATGATCTGGTCGGTGTCGACATTGCTGCGCCGCAGTGGCGCCGCGGTGCCGGTGTGGACGGTGAACGCCTCCACGTCAGTCTCCTTCGTCAGGCCAGGTCGGCGGGTGAGGCGAAACGGCCGGTGACCGCCGTCGCAGCGGCTACCTGGGGTGACACCAGGTGCGTGCGGCCGCCCGGACCCTGGCGACCTTCGAAGTTGCGATTGGACGTCGATGCGCTGCGCTCGCCGGGCGTCAGCTTGTCGGGGTTCATGGCCAGGCACATCGAGCAGCCCGCCTCGCGCCATTCGGCTCCGGCCTGCTTGAAGACCTCGTCCAATCCCTCCGACATGGCCTGCAGGCGCACCTTGACCGACCCGGGCACCACGAGCATGCGTACGCCGTCGGCCACCTTGCGGCCTTGAATCACCGCGGCCGCGGCGCGCAGGTCCTCGATGCGGCCGTTGGTGCACGAGCCCACGAAGACCGTGTCGACGGGGATCTCCTTCATGGGAGTGCCGGGCGTGAGGGCCATGTATTCGAGTGCGCGCTCGATGGCGGCGCGCTCCACGTCGTCGGCCGCGTCGTCGGGCGAGGGCACGGTCGCCGAGAGCGGGACGCCCTGGCCGGGGTTGGTACCCCACGTGACGAACGGGCTGAGTTCGGAGGCCTCGATGACGACTTCCTTGTCGAAGGTCGCGTCGGGGTCGGTGACCAGGGTCTGCCAGTACGCGACCGCCGCGTCCCAGTCGGCGCCCACGGGCGCATGCTCACGGCCCTCGATGTAGTCGAACGTCGTCTGGTCGGGCGCCACCATGCCGGCGCGAGCACCCGCTTCGATCGACATGTTGCACAGGGTCATGCGGCCTTCCATCGACAGGCCGCGCACTCCTTCGCCGCGGTACTCGATGACGTAGCCCTGTCCGCCGCCGGTGCCGATCTTGGCGATGACGGCGAGGATGAGGTCCTTGGCGGTGACGCCCGCGGGAAGGGGGCCGTTGACGGTGACCGCCATCGTCTTGAACGGCTTCAAGGGCAGGGTCTGCGTGGCCAGCACGTGCTCGACCTCGCTCGTGCCGATGCCGAAGGCCAGTGCGCCGAATGCGCCGTGCGTAGACGTGTGGGAGTCGCCGCACACGACGGTCATGCCCGGCTGGGTCAGGCCCAGCTGCGGCCCCACGACGTGGACGATGCCCTGATCGGCGCTGCCGAGGGGGAACAGCGGAATGTCGAACTCGGCGCAGTTCTTGCGCAGGGCTTCGACCTGGGCGCGCGAGATGGGGTCGGCGATCGGCTTGTCGATGTCGATCGTGGGAACGTTGTGGTCTTCGGTCGCGAGGGTCAGGTCGGGACGGCGTACCGGGCGACCGGTCGACCGCAGCCCGTCGAAAGCCTGCGGGCTGGTGACCTCGTGCACGAGGTGCAGATCGATGTAGAGGAGATCGGGCTCACCCTCGGCTCGGCGCACGACGTGCGCTTCCCAGACCTTCTCGGCCAGCGTCCTACCCATGTGCACTCCTTCGGGGGGTGCCAAAAGGGTAAGGCAGACAAAGAAGAAGGCCCGATCCGGGAGGGACCGGGCCTTCTCGCGAGGTGAGGATCTGTCGATCCGCACCTCGCCGCGTAGCCCCGACGGGATTCGAACCCGCGCTACCGCCTTGAGAGGGCGGCGTGCTAGGCCGCTACACAACGGGGCCATGCGCACGCGAGAGAGCACGTGCACTCGCTGGGGTACCAGGACTCGAACCTAGACTAACTGAACCAGAATCAGTTGGGCTGCCAATTACCCCATACCCCATGGGACCTCACGGCTGCGCCGAGCGGCCTGAAGAGTATAGCCAGGCGCCCTACGTCGTCCGGGCCGCGGTCAAGCGCCCCAGGGTTCGCTCGCGACCGAGGATCTCCAGGCTCTCGAAGAGCGGCGGGGACACGCGACGGCCGGTCACGGCGACGCGCACGGCACCGAACGCCACCTTCGGCTTCAGGCCGAGCCCGTCGATGAGCGCTGCACGTAGGGCCGCTTCCAGCGTGGGTGCATCCCACGCGTCGATGGCGTTCAACGCCTCCAGGGAGGCGGCGATGACCTGCTGTGATTGCTCGTCGGCGATGTCCTGGTCGGGATCAATGGCGAACGCCGACTCCGAGACGAAGAGGAAGCCGAGCATGCCCTCGGCCTGGCCCAGGGTCTCCATGCGCTCCTGCACCAGGGGCACGGCCTGCATGAGAACCCCCCACTCCTCACCCGAGATGGGATCCTCCACGAGCCCGTCGCGCTGCAGGAAGGGCACGATGCGCCGGCCGATCTCCTCGGGGGCGAGTGATCGGATCCAATCGCCGTTGATCGCCGTGCACTTCTTCAGGTCGAAGCGCGCCGGGTTAGGGCTGACTCGCGAGACGTCGAACGCCTCGGCCATCTCGGGCAGCGAGAAGAACTCGCGGTCCTCCCCCATCGACCAGCCGAGTAGCGCGAGGTAGTTGAGCAGCGCCTCGGGCAGGTAGCCCTGTTCGCGGTACATCAGCAGCGAGGACTCCGGGTCGCGCTTGGACAGCTTCTTGTTGCCCTCGCCCATGACGTAGGGCAGGTGCCCGAAGCGCGGCGTGCCGCCGTCGCCGACACCGATCGCTGCGAGTGCCTGATACATGGCGAGCTGGCGCGGGGTGGAGGACAGCAGGTCCTCTCCGCGCAGCACGTGCGTGATGCGCATGAGTGCGTCGTCGACCGGGTTGACCAGGGTGTAGAGCGGATCGCCGTTGGCACGCACGATGACGTAGTCGGGCACGTGCTCGCGACCGAAGGTGACCTCACCGCGCACCAGGTCGTCCCACGTCCAGTCCTGGTCCGGCATACGGAGGCGGATCGCTGCCTCACGGCCCTCGGCCGCCAGGGCCGCGCACTGATCGGCGGTCAGGTCGCGGCAGTGGCCGTCGTAGCCGGGTGTTCGGCCTTCCTTGCGCGCCTGCTCGCGGCGCTCCTCCAACTCGGCCGGCGTGCAGTAGCAGGGGTAGGCGAGTCCGGCATCGAGCAATTGGCGTACGACGTCGGCATAGATGTCGAGGCGCTCGGATTGGCGGTAGGGCGCGTACGGGCCGCCGACCTCGGGGCCCTCGTCCCAGTCGAGCCCGAGCCAGCGCAGCGAGTCGAGCAGCGCGAGGTAGGAGTCCTCGGAGTCCCGCTCGGCATCGGTGTCTTCGATGCGGAAGACGAACGTGCCGCCGTGATGGCGTGCGAAGGCCCAGTTGAAGAGCGCGGTGCGCACCATGCCGACGTGCGGGTTGCCGGTCGGTGATGGGCAGAAGCGCACCCGGACATCGCTGGACATGTCAGGAGCCTATCGACGCGGCCGGCAGCGCCACGACGGCGTACACGAGCGATCGATCCCATGCGTAGGTGCCGATGAGCGAGGTCGTGTCCAGATCGACGGCGAGCATGTGACCCAGGCTCGCCGTCCACGTGCCGGCTCCGGCATCGAGCACCGCGATCTCGGCCTCGTCGAATCCGATATGGCGCTGCACGCGGGCATGCGCCGCCTTGAACACCGCCTCCTTGGCGGCGAAAGCCAGGCTCACATCGGCATCGCTGGGCGCTGCCGCGCGCTCGGCGTCGGTCAGGCAGCGGCGAACGACGGCCCGCAGTTGGTCGCCGTCGAGCAGCGGCGCGATGTCGACACCGATGCCGCCGGTGGCGGACCCATCGACCGCGACTGCGCACGCCACTCCGTCGTAGTGGGAGATCGATCCCGCGACGCCATCGGGCCACCTCGGCGAGCCGTCGTCAGAGCGGCCGATGCGCGCATCGGATCCGGTCAGCAGCCGCACGGCCTCGCGCGCGGCGAGGCGACCGGCGAGGAAGTCGGCACGGCGGGAGTCGGCGGCATCGCGCATCGCTTCGGGCCAGTCCCCCGCGGGCATCATCGCGACGAGGGGAGCGACGTCAGCGACGTCGAGTCGTACGCCGTGACAGCCCGGTGGCAGATCGACGGGAAGGGGTGCGAAGCGCAGGGTCATCCCCCGACGGTGTTGACCAGCGTGCCGATGCCCTGGATGGTGACCGCGACCTCGTCACCGGCCACGATCGGGCTCACGCCAGCGGGCGTACCGGTGAGGATCACGTCGCCGGGCAGCAGGGTCATCACCGTGCTGATCCACGAGACGAGCTCGGGCACGCCGCGCACCATTTCCGACGTGCGCGACTCCTGTCGCACGTCGCCATTGACGTCGCAGGAGATCGCAAGGTCGCCGGGGTCGAGGTCGGTGTTGATCCAGGGACCGAGCGGGCAGAAGGTGTCGAAGCCCTTGGCACGGCCCCATTGGCCGTCGGTGCGCTGCAGGTCGCGGGCGGTGACGTCGTCGGCGCACGTGTAGCCGAGCACCACGTCCTTGACCCGCTCGAGCGGCACTTCCTTGCACAGCCGACCAATGACGATCGCCAGCTCGGCCTCGTGCTCGACCTGCTGCGACATGGCGGGCAGCTCGATGGTGGCGTTGGGCCCGATCACCGAGGTGCTGGGCTTGAGGAAGATCATCGGCTCGGCGGGCACGTCGCCGCCCATCTCCTTGGCGTGCTCGGCGTAGTTCTTGCCGACCGCGATGATCTTGCTGGGCAGCACGGGCGCGAGCAGGCGCACCTGCGAGCCGAGGAGTTCCTGGCCGGTGTAGGTGATCTCACCGAAGGGGTGCGTGTCGATGACGCGCAGGCGGGCGTCGGCGGGCAGGTCGCTGCCGCCGGGCTCCTCCTCGACGGAGACGAAGTGGACCTCGGACTGGAAGGAGACGCGGGCAATCAGCACGGCGGGACCCTACCCGACGCCTACGAGCCCGAGCCCGCGCGCAGCAGGCTGTAGGCCAGGGCGTCCTCGAGGGCGATCCAGGAGGCGGCGATGACGTTTTCGTGCACGCCCACCGTGCTCCAGTCGGCCTTCCCATCGGTCGTGCCAATGAGCACGCGCGTCACTGCGTCGGTGCCCTGCACCCCCTCGAGAATGCGCACCTTGTAGTCCGTCAACGACACGCCCTCGAGCTGAGGGAAGAGGCGCGTCAGAGCGCGGCGCAGGGCACGGTCGAGGGCGTTGACCGGGCCGTTGCCCTCGGCCGTCATGATCACGCGCTCGCCCCCGGCGTAGACCTTGACGGTCGCCTCGCAGACGACGTTGCCGTCGGCGCGCTGCTCGACGATCGTGCGCCAGGACTCGACGGTGTAGGGCTTGGGGCGTCCGCCCGGGCCCTCGTCGAGCACGAGCAGTTCGAACGACGCGTCCGCGGCCTCGAAGGTCCAGCCCTTCGACTCGAGATCCTTCACTCGCTCGACGACGCGGGCGAGGGTGTCGGGGTCCTCGACGAGGTCGAGGCCGAGTTCACGACCCTTGAGTTCGACCGATGCGCGGCCGGCCATCTCGGTGATGAGGATGCGCTGGTCGTTGCCGACGATGGCCGGATCGATGTGGTTGTAGAGCTCGGCGTTGACCTTCAGGGCACTGGCGTGCAGGCCGGCCTTGTGTGCGAACGACGAGACCCCGGCGTAGGGCTGGTGGGTGTCGGGGGCGATGTTGGCGATGGCCGCGATCGCATGCGAGACGCGCACGGTGTCGCGCAGGTGTCCCTCAGGCAGCACCGGCATGTCGAGCTTGGTGATCAGGTTGGCGACCACCGGGAAGAGGTCCGCGTTGCCGGTGCGCTCGCCGTAGCCGTTGGCGGTGCACTGCACGTGGGTGACGCCGGCCTCAACCGCCGAGATCGTGTTGGCGATGGCGCAGCCGGTGTCGTCCTGGCAGTGGATGCCCAGGCGCACCCCTGAGCGGGCGAGCACATCAGTGACCACCTCATACATCCCGTGCGGCAGCATCCCGCCGTTGGTGTCGCACATGACGCCGACGTCGGCGCCGGCGGAGAAGGCCGCCTCGAGCACGCGGATGCCGTAGTCGGGATCGTGACGGTAGCCGTCGAAGAAGTGCTCCATGTCGATGAACACGCGTCGATCGTGCTCGCGCAGGAAGCGCACGGTGTCGGCCACCATGGCGAGGTTCTCCTCGTTGGTGGTGCGCAGTGCCTCGGCAACGTGACGCACATCGGACTTGGCCACGAGCGTGATGACGGGTGCACCGGAGTCGAGCAGAGCCTTGACCTGGGTGTCGTCCTCGACCTTGACGCCCGCCTTGCGCGTGGCACCGAAGGCGACGAGCTGCGCGGTCTGCAGCTTCAATTCGTCGCGGGCGCGCGCGAAGAACTCGGTGTCCTTGGGCAGGGCGCCGGGCCAGCCACCCTCGATGAAGCCCACGCCGTAGTCGTCGAGGAGGCGGGCGACGGCCAGCTTGTCGACGACCGAGTAGGCGATGCCCTCGCGCTGGGCGCCGTCGCGCAGCGTCGTGTCGTAGACATGGAAGGCGTCCCCCAGGGGCAGGGTGGCCATGACCGTCCTCCTCAAGCAAAAAGCCCCTCGCGGGTGCGAAGGGCTGCGCATCGATGCCGCCAGGCGGCGCCGATGCGCTACGTAATGATGATGCGGGTGTGACGCACGGGGCGAGTCTAGACCCTTCGTGGGCGGCCACGGAAGGGGCCCGTGGCTCTATGTCCCCCGTTTCATGACAGAGCCGGCCCAGGTGGTCCTAGAGCGTCGGTGCCAGCCCCGCCAGGCGTCAGGATGGGCTCTCGGGGTCGGCGAAGGAGGCGATGCGTGTCCACTCGGGTCATGGTCATCGACGACCATCCCCTGCTTCGCGAGGCGATCAGAAGTCGCGTCCTGCAGGTCGCTCCCGATGCTGAGTTCGCCTACGTCGGGTCATCGATCGCCGATGCTCTCGCCGTGCACGCGGCCGAGCCGGTGGACTGCACGATCCTCGACCTCGACCTCGGCGATGGTCGATCACCCGTCGCCAACACTGCCGACCTCGTCTCGGCTGGTTGCCGCGTGCTCATCGTCAGCGCACTCGCTGATGCCGCAACCGTGCGTGCCGCCTTGCGCGCAGGCGCCCTCGGCTTCGTGTCGAAGCAGGCCGATACCGATGAGTTCGAGGAGTCCTTCCGCCTGACCGTTGAGGGAACGCCATCCACTTCGCGTGACGTCGCTGCCATCCTGTCGAGCGACGAGACCTTGAGCGTTCCGCTCAGTGAACGCGAGCGCACGGCGATGGTGCTTTACGCATCCGGGCTGAAAATCGATGCCGTCGCACGCCGCATGAACGTCAAGCCGGCGACCGCCCAGGAATACATCCGTCGCGTCCGTGAGAAGTACTCCCGCGCGGGCACCGCGGTGCCTACCAAGACCGATCTCTACCGTCGCGCGAGGGCCGAGGGCCTTGTCCCCTAGCCCGACCGTGCCCCCCGAGTCGCGTGTCAATGGCCTCTACGAGGTCCGCCGATGGCTGATCCTCCTGCTTCTTTCAGAAGCCTGGCTCTTCGCGGCGCTGGCGGGACTGGCGCGTTGGGGCGCCCTGCCCACGCCAGATCGCGTGCTACTGGTTGCTGGGGCGGTGCTCATCGTCCTCGGATGGGCCCTGTCCCGTCGCCCCATCGGCCTGTGGCTCATCACCGGCGCTCCTGCCTGCCTCATCTTGGCCACCCTGCTCAACTCTGGAGATCTCGCGGCGGGTCAGTGGATCGCGCTGGGCGTGTCGACCGGTCACGTCGCCTACGCCATCGTCCTGCTCGCACCTCGCAACGCCGGACTCGTAGCCGTGATCAGCGCCCCCATCCTTCTGGCCGTGCTGTGGTCCCGACGACCCACCAATGTCGTGCCCGGTGCACTCGACGTGGCAGGGGGTTGGATCGCTGTCGTCAGCCTTCTCGCTTCCGCCGGGATCCTGTGGTTCGTGTGGAATCGACTCCTCAGGCAGGCGCGTGCTGACGACGAGCGACTGCAGGCACTCACGGACCGTCTCGACAAGGAGGTGGCCGCTCAGGAGAGGTCACGCCTCTGGCGCTTAACAGCGATTACGCTCCACGAGCGACTCCTCAGCACGCTTCGCTACATCCTGCAGACCGATGCCATCGACCAGGAGGGCCTGCGTCAACTCGCCGACGTCACTGACGCGCACGCATCTCAGAAAGATCTCGCCGACGAGGTTCGCCAGGCC